>DASRVB010000243.1:0-11865 GCA_035687725.1 Gemmatimonadota bacterium | reverse complement strand
GATCGTCCACTCGAGACCCGGCATCTGCTCGACGACGAGAACCGAAGCGTCCGATTCCCCCCGATTCCGGATCTCGATCCGCCAGGCGCTCTCGAACGTGCGCGGGTCGAGCTGGCGGTAGTCGGTCTGGACCCGCTCGGCTACGAGGTCGAAGCTCGAGCCGACGGTGACGACGACCTCCTCGCCGTCGGGTGTATGCGGGATGAACGCGCCGCCGCTGTACTGGAGCCGGCCGGAGTCGTCCTCGCGCCAGGTGTGGAGCGAGCCTGCAGGCAGCGGCTGGTCCGCTCCGGCGAGGCCCTCGTTCTCGAACCGGATCCTGACCTGCGGGTGCTCGACAGGCGGCAGATCGGGCGCCGGGCTCTGGTACCACCAGGGCTGCCCATGGAGCACGTACTCGCGCCGCACCGGTACGCGATTGGAATGGAGCAGCGCGATGCGGTTCGACCCCAGGGCCGTGACCGTGACCGGACGATCGATGGTGTAGAGATAGACGTCGCCGAGAGGCACCGCGTTGGAGGCGGCGTCCTGAGCGGCCATTTCGGTCATACGCATGAGAGGCTGCGGGGGTCCGGCGAAGTCGGCACGCCGGACATCGCCCGCCACCAGCTGGAGTCGCGCATCGGGGAACGCCAGCCCTGTGACGTTCTGGACCGTGACGAAGCCGTCCAGCGTCATCGCGTCGTCGTCGACCACGGCCGTGTAATCGGCGGCCCAGGAGAGCCCGTCGGCCAGATACGCTGCCGTCAGCGCCGGTCCGGCGGGCTCAGCGAGTTCCCACCGCAAAGCGCCCCCGGGCGCATCGTCCGGCGGGGCCGGCAACTCGACAGCGCCCGGCCACTCGACGACGACACGCTCTCCGACTCGGAACGTGGGGCCGTCGGCGGACTCGAGAACCGCCTCGGTTCTCGTGCCGTCCTCCGCGATCAGCGTGACCTGGGAGCCCACCGCCGCGCCGAGCGCCGCGCTCGAGGAAAGCGGCGCCTGCCAGTCCTGCCGCAGGATCTCCACGGTCCGATCGCCGCTTCTCAGGACGACCGTGCCGGCGTCGATGGAAGGCGGCACGTCGGGCCAGAGGATGTTCGCCGCCGGCCCACCCTGGAGCGAGCGCGTCTCGCGGAGGACCGCGAACCCGCTATAGACGGTCAGCCCCAGATCGGTGCGTGCGGACGCCGGCGCGACTGCGGCCTGGCCGCGAGCCGCGGTCGGCGCGGACAGGAGTGCGGAGGTGGCGAGACCCGCCAAGCGGAGGAAAACGGCCGGTTTCATCGCGCCGCAAGGTCGCCGCTGGCGCCGCGCGCGTGCAAGTCCCTAGACTCCCCGGATGCTCTTGCTGGGCGCGCACATGTCGACGGCAGGCGGGCTCCACACCGCCTTCGCTCGCGGCGAAGCTCTGGGCTGCACCGCGATCCAGATCTTCACGTCAAGCCCTCGACAGTGGAAGGGCCGGAAGCTCACCGATGCCGACGTACGGGAGTTCCGCCAGGCGTGGGAAGCGTCCTCGTGCCGGGAGTGCCTCGCGCACGACATCTATCTCACGCGTCTCGGAACCCGCGACAGCACGATCCTGTCCCGCTCCCGATCGACGTTCGCGCAGGAGATCCGGACCTGCCAGCGGCTGGGCCTTTCGGGGCTGGTCATGCATCCAGTGGGCGATACGGATGCGGACGAGGGCGCGGTCCTCGTGCGCGTGGCCGACTCCCTCAACGCGGTCTTCGACGAGGTCCCGTTCGAGGGCACGCTGGTCCTGCTCGAGACGACGGCCGGTCAGGGCGCGAACGTCGGCTATCGGTTCGAGCAGCTGGCGCGGATCATCGACGGCGTCGAGCAGAGCGCGCGGCTCGGAATCTGCGTCGACACTTGCCATGTATTCGCCGCAGGCTACGACATCTCCGAGAAGACGGGCTGGAGGAAGTTGATGTCCGAGCTCGATGCGACCGTGGGCCTGGCGCGGCTCAAAGCGATCCACCTGAACGACTCGCGAAAGCCCCTGGGGAGCCGGGTCGATCGGCACGCCCACATCGGCCAGGGGGAGATCGGCGAGGCGGCCTTCGAGCGCGTAATGCGCGACCGTCGCTTGTCGAAGGTCCCCAAGCTCCTCGAGACACCGAAGGAGAACGACATGGACGCCGTGAACCTGGCCCTCCTGCGGAAGCTCGCGGACCGGAAATGAGCGCGGGCCGCGGCCGGCGGCTGGCGCTGGCGGGGCTCGCCGCGATCGTCGTGATCGCCGCGGCCGTCGTCGTGGCGCGGCTCGGATCGACGGCGGGACCCGGGCCGGACGACTTCGACGAACTCCCGCTCGCGGGCGGGCTACCGGCCGACCTCGTCATGGTGGAAGGCAACCCGGGGTGGGAGTCGCTTCCAGAGGAGGAGCGCGACCGCGCCCGAACTCCGCTCTCGGACGCCGCCCGCGATTGGCTGACCCGCCACCGCGCCGAGGTCTTGTCGGTCGCCGGCACCTTCGACGTGTCACCGGTCGCGCTGGGGGGGATCGTCGCGGCGGAGAAAACGCTTCTCGTCAGCCGCACCGACGAGCTCGGCGAAAGCCTGTTCCTGGCGGTGTTCGGCACGCTGCGCGAGGGAGACCTGGAAGGGTGGGTGGCCGATCGGGAGCGGGAGTATCGGAGCAAGGCGCGCGCCGGGCAGGCACCCGAGCGGGAGCGCTTCCGGACGCCCTACCTCTGGACGCTGGGTCCCGCGCAGGTCTCGTTCCGGCTCGCCGTCCGGATCGAGCCCCAGGTGGCCACGGCGCTCGGCCGGCCGCGCCGCACCGCGCGGGAGGTGCTGACGGCCCTGACCACCGTGCGCGGAAGCCTCGAGTATGCCGCGGCGCTTCTCGCCCAGTCACGCGGAGCGTACGCCAGGATCGCCGGGCTCGACATCGGGGAGAACGCCGGCGTCCTCGCCACCGTCTATCACCTCGGCGCACCGACCGTCCGGGCGCGGCGGCTGGCCGGCGGAGCCCCCGGTGCGGAGCTGCCCCACGTCAACTACTACGGGGCCTGGGTCAACCTCCACGCGGACGAAATCGCGGGGCTTCTGGGTGTCCTGCCCACCGCCGGCCGCTAGCGGGACCGCGCGGCGGTCGAGGGCTCGCTCGACGCCGGCTCGCCGGGCTTGGTGAACTTCAGCAGCATCCGGTCCGCCAGATGCCGCTCGCCCTCCATGAACTCCGTGTGCGGATCGTCGGGGTTGTAGAGGATGTCGCTCGATCCGACGTAGTCGAAGCCGTGCTTCTCGAACTCCTCGATGACGGTCCGCTCGCCCATCCGGTGGGTTTCCATGTCGTGCCCGTATTCCCGTCCGAGCCGCACCTCCTCGACTCCCACAATACCCCCGGCCTTGAGGGCGCGGTTCAGCTCTCTCAGCAGTTCCGCCGCATCGGGATACAGATGGAAGCCGCGGATGATGATCGCCGCGTCGAGCGTCGCCTCGGGTAGCTCGGACAGCGAATCCACGAGGGTGACGTTCGTCGCGTCGGCCAGGTCGCCGCTGTCGGCGCGCGCAGCGAGTCCGGGGCTGAATCCCTGGGCCCACACCATCCCCGTCGAACCGACCCGCTCGCTCAGTAGATACGTGTAATAGCCGGCGCCGGCGAAGATGTCCGCCACGCGATCTCCGCGGTCGATCCCCAGGAAATCCATCAACTCCTGCGGCTTCGATCCGACGTCGCGGGTGAGCTCCGCCTCGCGCGAGGGGATTTCCTCCACTTCGTCGTGTCCGGCGGGATCGGAGGCGACCGAGGCGGTATCGGGAGCATCTTCGATCGGTGCGTCGGCGTTGTCACAAGCGCCGAGCAGGACCGCTGCGGCGATCAGGGGGAGCGCGCGGAGCATCGGACCTCCTTTGGCGGATAGCAGGCTTGTCCCGGTGCGGGTAACGTTAGCCGTCCCCGCGCCCGCCAGCCAAGGCCGCGGGTCGTCCGCAGCGGGAGGAACGCGCGCATCCGCAAGCCCATCTCCGTCCCTCTCCCGCGCAGCATCGCGGGCACCTTCCTCGGCGGATTCGTTCCCGCCGTGGCCTACCACTTCGGCGTCATGGAAGTGCTCGAAGATCGCGGCTTCGTCCTGCGCGCCGGCTTCCGCGAGCGGGATGCACCTCGCGAAACCGGGCCGCCGGGAATCGACCTGGCGGTCGGCTCGTCGGCGGGCGCGTTCTTCGTGACCGCGGCCTGCGCCGGGCTCCGGCCGGACGACCTCGTCGGCACGCTCGAGGACGAGACGTCCGCGGCGGGCCGTTTCGAGCCGCGCTTCCTCGGCGAGGGGAAGGGGCTCACTCGAAAGACGCTGGAATGGGCTCGCCTGGGGCCCAGGGCGTCCTGGTCGCTGCGCCGGACGTGGAAGTCGTGGGCGGCCGAGTCGACGCTCAACGTGCTGTTTCCGCTGTGGACGCTCGAGCCCATGGGCAAGTACTTGCGAGACGAGGTGCTGAAAGGGCGCGACTGGGAGGACCTCCGCACCGAGACCGCGATCCTGGCGGTCGATCTCAATCATCCGGTGACGCTGATCATCGGCGAGCGCGAGGATCCAATCCTCGAGCTGTTCCGCCGGCAGCCGGTGCGCCCCGAGGCGATCCATCTGATCCTGGGGTCGGAAGGCGATAAGATCGCGGGCGCGTTCGAGCAGGCCGGTGTGGACCCTGCTCATCCGGCGCTCGCCCAGTTCCGGGACAACCCCCTCACCCGGAACGCGACGCTCAGAGTGCGGGGCGTTCCCATGGCGCGCGCCGCCATCGGCTCGATGGCCACGTACCCGTTCTACCGCCCGGTCACGCTCGAGCGAGCCGACGGCGCGCCCTATCGCCTCGGGCACTACACCGTCCAGGTGGTGGACGGCGAGGACCGGAATCCCTTCACCACCGATGTCGCGGAGGACAGCGGCTCCGATCTAGTGATCGTCTCGTCGATCAGCGCGCCCTACAAGTACCTGCACGGCTTCGGATCGTTGGCGGACCGCGGCTATTCCGCGATGCACCAGCAGAAGACAGCGCAGAGCCGCGACGCCAAGCAGGAAGACGTCATGCAGGCACATCGCACTCAGTATGCCCTCTATCGCGCGAGCCGCGAGATCCTGGAGTCCGTCGATTGCGGCCCGGAGGCAACCGAGAGGCTCCACGACGTGTTCGAGCGTCTGGCCGGCATCGACCACATCCGGCTTCGCATCTACCCGGATCCCGACATCGCCGCCGAGAACCGCATCCTGCGGACGCTCGATCCCCTGGAGTTCACGCCGAAGGCGGTCACGCGCGCGCTGGACCTCGGGCGCATGGTGGCCCGGCGGGTGCTCGCCGGCTACCGGTTCGAGTTCCTGGACCGCAGTTGAGCTGGAGGAGGAGGGCAGGCCCTAGCGCCTGGGCCAGCGGGCCGGGACCGGATAGATTTCACCGTATGCCGTTGCGGATCAACGAGATCTTCCACTCCATCCAGGGCGAGTCCACGCACGCCGGGCGGCCGTGCGTCTTCGTCCGGCTGACGTACTGTTCTCTTCGCTGCCGCTATTGCGACACCGAGTACGCGTTCTACGAGGGGACCGAGCGCCCGCTCGACGACATCGTCGCCGAGGTCGCGCGCTACCGTTGTCGGCTGGTCGAGATCACCGGCGGAGAGCCCCTGATCCAGCGCGAGACGAACGAGCTGATGCGGCGGCTCCTGGCGGCCGGACACGAGGTGCTCCTCGAGACGAGTGGCGCGTGGTCGGTGGAAGAAGTGCCCGACGGCGTTCTCATCATCATGGATCTCAAGACCCCAGGTAGCGGGATGATGGCACGGAACCGATGGGAGAACCTGCGCCTGCTCGATGCGGACGACGAGATCAAGTTCGTGATCTGCGACCGCGCGGACTACGAGTGGGCGCGCGGAATCGTCGGCGAGCACGGCCTCGCCGAGCGACATACCGTACTCTTCTCGCCGGCATGGGGCGAGGTCGATCCGGCCGAGCTCGCCGAGTGGATCCTCTCGGATGGCCTGCCGGTCAGGATGCAGCTCCAGATCCACAAGTACATCTGGTCGCCGACCGCGCGAGGCGTTTGACGCAGGGTCGCGACGAGGCGCGTCAGCGCGAGGTCGACCGGCTGGATGCGGAGATACTGGAGGCGATCGGGCGCGGCTGGGACGATCCCCTGGACGACGCCGAGTTCGACCTCCTGGCGCGCGGCGTGTTCGCACACCAGTTCCGCTTCAACCCCGTGTATCGCCAGTTCTGTCTGTTGCAGGGCGTCAGTGCCCCGGCGGACGTCGCGGACTGGCGGCAGATCCCGCCGGTCCCGACGGGCGCATTCAAGGTCGGGCGCTGGGCCACGTTCGCCCCGGAGCACGACCGCGCCGCGTTCCGGACATCGGGAACCACCACGCTGGCGCGCGGGGTCCATCACTTCGACACGCTGGCGCTGTACAATGCGGCGATCGTCGCGTCCGCCAGGCGCTTCCTGGTTCCCGACCGGGAGCGGATCCGATGCCTGTTCCTGGCCCCCGAGCCACGGATGGCGTCCGACTCGTCGCTGGTCCACATGCTGGCCGTGTTCCGGGAGGCGCTGGGAGGCCCGGGCACGGCGTTCCTCCTGACCGCCGATGCGGCGAAGGCGGGCGAGCGGGACGCCGAGGCGATCGGCCGCGCGCTCGATCGGGCAGTGGCCGATCGGGCGCCGGTCCTGGTTGCGGGGCCCGCGATCGCGTTCCATCGCGTTCTGACTGAGGGCGCCGACACATGGGGCCTGCCGCCCGGCAGCCGGGCGATGGTGACGGGCGGCTTCAAAGGCCTCCGCACCGCCGCGGATCCGGCGAGCCTCGCGACGGCGATCGCCGAGCGGATCGGGATCCCATCCGAGCTCCAGGTCGCCGAGTACGGCATGACCGAGCTCTCGACGCAGTACTACGACGCGCGACTGCGCACCGCGCTCGGAGGGCCCGGCGCGGATTCCGACATCGGCCTCGTCGTACCGCCCTGGGCGCGCGTGCGGATCGTCGACCCGGCGGACGGGCGCGAGGTGGACGAAGGCGATGTGGGAGCGATCGTCCATTACGACCTCGCCAACCGCGGGAGCGCGCTCGCGCTTCAGACCAGCGATCTCGGCGTGCGGACCGGACCCAGGACGTTCGCGCTGCGGGGGCGGGAGCCGGGGGCGGAGGCTCGTGGCTGCTCGCTCGCCGTGGACCTCTGGCTGGACGGAGCGTGACCGACACCGCCACCCGCTGCGACGCGCTCGTTCACGCCGGCGAGGCGCTCGCCGAGCGGCCGATCGTGGAGATCATCGCGGCGCTTGCAGCGGCGTGCGCCCGCTGGCGGGATCCCGTGGATCCGGCCCGGCGGGAGGCCGAGCGCGCGCTGTCCGACCACCACGGAGTGCCGAGGGCCGCGATCGCGCGCGTCCTCGACGCGGGATTCGCGCCCTGGACCGAGGGCGCGCTTCTCGATCGAGCTGAGACCGAGCTCGGGGACGCCGGCGCGCTCGACGGCTTCGTCGCGCTGGGAAGTGCCCGCCGGATGGCGCTCGGCCCGCGGCTGGCCGTCGCGTTCGCCTCCCGCGGCGTTCCGACGACCCCCGTCGGCGACGTCGTCGACCTGCTCTCGGTCAAGGCGCCGATATGGCTCAAGCCCGCGGCGGGCTCGGACGACCTCGCCGTGCGGTTTGCGGGAACACTGGCGGAGATCGATCCCGGGATCGGCGCGGCGATCGAGGTCTCGGGCTGGCCGCGGGGCGCGCGCCAGGGCCGCGAGGTCCTCGGCGCCGCCGACCTCGTGATGGCCACCGGCCGAAGGGGGACGCTGGCCGCCATTGAGCAGCTCGCGCCGGAAGGCGCCAGGCTGGTCCTGCACGGGCCGCGGCTCTCGGCCGCGGTCGTCACGCGGTCCGCGCTCGAGTCCGATGTCGAGGGATGCGTGGGGGCGCTCGCGGACGACGTCGCCTTCGCCGGCCAGGCCGGCTGCTTGTCCCCCGTCGTGGCGTGGGTCGAGGGTGGCGGACAGGAGCTGCTCGAGGCGCTCCATGCGGCTTGCGTCGAGCGCTGGCCCGCGCCGGCGAGACGCGAGGGCGAGCCCGGCGAGCGCGCCGCGTGGGCGGAATGGGCGGCCGTTCGTCAAGTCGAGCGCGCGGCAGGTGCGCCGATCGCGGTCATAGGAGACCAGGACAGCGGCTGGTCGATCGAGTGGCGGCCGGAGGCGGGCCCACCCGCGCCCCCATCCGCCCCGCGCATCCTCGCGATCGCGCCCCTCGCCGACCCGATCGAGGCGGTGGACCTCTGCGCGCGCGCGCGCGGGACGGTCGCCAGCGTGGGGGTCGCGGGAACCGCGGCGGAGATCGAGCGGCTGACGATGCCGCTGGCCCGCGCCGGAGTCGAGCGCGTGACGCCGCTCGGCCGGATGCAGCGCCCGCCGGCCGGCTGGCGACGCGATGGACGGCCGTCGATCGCGGATCTCGTGCGCTGGGTGGATCGGGAGGGGTGAAACGCGAAAGGGCCGGCTGCGCAACGCGCGACCGGCCCCCGGCGAAAGCGTCCTGATCGTCAGTCGAGTCGCTGTACCTTGACCGCCTGCGGTCCCTTCGGACTCTGGGCGACTTCGAACTGAACCTTCTGGCCTTCGGTCAACGTCCGAAAGCCGCTTCCCACGATGTCGCTGTAGTGAACGAAGATGTCACTGCCATCCGGCCGCTCGATGAATCCGAATCCCTTCTGCGCGTCGAACCATTTCACGGCACCGTGCTCCGAGACGGCGTCGGCCTTGCCGAACAAGTTCTTGAGCATGCGGCCGAACGAGAAACTGCCATTCGATCCCATCGGGAAAAACCTCCCTGTAGAACGAACGAGAAAACGGTTGAGATGATGCCCGCAACTACCATTATTAAAGTATCTTACGGGCCTCGTGATATTCGCACGCCGCGAGAGCGCGGAACGCATCGAATATATGCGGGAGAAATCGCGGCAGCAAAGCGACACGCGAGACGGGCGGCGAACGGCGCGCTAGATTGCCGCGCGTGGAGATTACTCAGCAGGAACGGGAGCGGCTTCTCGCATTGGTCGAAGGGGCCCGACGCGACGACGCGGCCGACACGGTGCTCGCGTCGCTGGCGGCCAAGCTCAAGGCGGGCGGCGGCCCTTCGTTCGCGCGCTACTCGGAGCTGCTGGACTCGGGCGGCGAGCCCGATCCGCAGATAGCCGCGCGGGTCCGCGAGGCGGTGGAGTCCTCCAGTCCTCTGCGCATCCGCTACACCTCGCGGTCGAGCGGCGAGACGACCGAGCGCGTGGTTCGCCCGTTCAACATTCATTTCTACGACGGAAAAGAGTACCTGGAAGCCTTCTGTGAGCTGCGCGACGCCGATCGATTGTTCGCGATGGCCGGCATAGAGGCGATCCTGACCGAGACCTCCGGCGACGCGGAGGCGGACGACTCGGCGAACAGCGCGGACGGGTAAGCACAAACGACGAAGGCCCCGCCAGGGCGAGGCCTTCGCGCAGGGATCGTTCCGCGTGGTGCCGTCCTACATCGTGCCGGTCGTTTCCGCGGCTTCGTCCGAAGCGGGCTCCATGACCGGGGCGAACGCGAGGCGGTCGATCTTCCACTGACCGTCCTCCTTCTGGAAACCGGCCACCCACTGGCTGCTCTCGCTCATCTCCTGGCCGTCCGGACCGGGCGCGGTGACCGTCGAGATGCCGGACGCGTACGCGACGTCGCCCGATTCAGCGATTTCCATCGTGTGGGTCTCGATCGAGAGCGTGGCTCCGGCCGGCGGCATGTTCGCACTGTCGGCCATCATGGCGCTCACCTGCTCGTAGTTCATGGTGCCCTCGGGCCCGATCTCCTGGTAATCCGAGGTCATCATGCCGAGGATCGCGTTCATGTCTCCGGCCTCCCACGCGTCCTCGTAGCTGGTGCGCAGCTCGTCCAGTGCGGCCTCGTTGTCCACCGCCGCGGCCGTGTCGGCCGGCGTCTCCTCCATCTCTCCGGTTTCTGTGCCCGTCTGCTCGCACGCACCAAGCATGAGGGCCAACCCCATCAGGATCGGGGGAACGATTCGAATCCTGGTCATCCCTTCCTCCATTTCGAGTGATCGAACGGTTCGATTGACGCGCAAAGACCATCAAGATAGTACACCGCTTCGGGATGAGCCGCAGTCCGGCGTCTTACGATTCTGCACCCGGGCCCTCGCGTGCACCGGCGAGGACGAGTCCACGCAGGAGACGCACTCGCTCCTCGGTCGCGGGATGGGTCCGAAACAGGCTCGCGGCGCGCTCCTCGAAGCTCTTGATCGGATTGACGATATAAAGCGGAGCCGTGGCGCGATTGGCGACCTCGAGGACCTCGGGATCGGCCTCGATTTTCTCGAGCGCGCGCGCCAGCGCCTCGGGATAGCGCGTCATTTCCGCGCTTCCGAGATCGGCCAGGGTCTCGCGGCGACGGGAGACGGCAGCCTGGAGCAGCCGCGCCGAGAGCGGGGCCAGGATGGCGACCAGCACGGCGATCAGGACCAGCGGCAAGGACGCATTCCGGTTCCGCGACCGCGTCGGGCCGGCGAACCAGAATCTCCGCAACGCGAAGTCGGCGAGGAGCGCGATCGCACCGACGGTGACCGCGACGAGCGTCGTGTACCGGATGTCGTAGTTGCGCACGTGAGAGAGCTCGTGCGCGATCACGCCCTGGAGCTCGTCGCGGTCGAGCTTCTCCACGAGGCCGGTCGTGACCGCGACGACCGCGTGCCTGGGATCGCGGCCGGTGGCGAACGCGTTGGGGGCCGAGTCCTCGATCACGTAGACCGCCGGCACCGGCATGCCGGACGCGATCGCCATCTCGTGGACGACGTTGAGTAGCACCTGGTCGCGCCCCGCCTCGGCGGGGCGCGCGGAGCTCGCGGCGAGCGTCATGGACGCACCGCCGAACCAGCTCACGAGCATGAGGACGGCCGCCACGGAGATCGCCACCGTGACTCCCGCACCCGCATGGCCGTACAGCGCGCCGAGCGCGGCGCCGAACGCGCCGAGCACGGCGGACAGGCAGAGGATCAGGAAAAGGGATCGCCGACGATTGGCCGCGATCTCGCCGTACAGGCCGCGGGTTTCCATCGCGTCTATGGGGCTCGACCGCGCGCTAGCGCAGATCGACCTTGACGGGCTCGCGCTCGGCGTCGTCCGTTTCGAAGAACTCCTGAGCCGAGAAGCCCAACAGCCCTGCGATGATGTTGGTCGGGAACGTCTGGAGCCGTGTGTTGAAGCGCATGACCGAGTCGTTATAGAACTGGCGCGCGAACGCGATCCGGTTCTCCGTACCGGTCAGCTCCTCCTGTAACCGCATGACGTTCTCGTTGGCCTTCAGCTGCGGATAGTTCTCGACGACGGCGAAGAGCTGGCGCAGCGCCCCGGTGAGCGCGTTCTCGGCCCGCGCCTGCGCCGCCGGGCCCTGGGCGGACACCGCGGCGGCTCGCGCCTCTGTGACCTTCGTCAGAACCTCCTGCTCGTACTGCATGTAATCCTTGACGGTTTCCACGAGGTTCGGAATCAGGTCGTAGCGCCGCTTGAGCTGCACGTCTATCTGCGCCCACGCGTTCTGAAGCTGGTTTCGGAGATTGACGAGGGAGTTGTACGTAAGGATTCCCCAGCCCACCAGCACGACGAGGAGGGCGAGAATCGCGAGCAGCACGACAACGCCGATTCCGAGACCGATCACGCGGAACCTCCAGTCGAAGGAAATGAGGAGCGCTGACGCTACCCACCGGTGGGTGCCCTGTCAACGCGCGGGATATATTGCCGCGCATGCCGATCGCGCAGCAGATCTCGGTGTTCCTCGAAAATCGCCCCGGCAGGCTGGGCGCGCTGTGCGAGGTGCTTGCCGACCAGGGGGTGAACATCCAGGCGATCATGGTTCCGAGCGGCACCGA
>DASRVB010000242.1:0-15666 GCA_035687725.1 Gemmatimonadota bacterium | reverse complement strand
GACGCCGTCGACGACCTGTTCCGCGGCGCCGGGGCGGAGATCGCCGCCATCCTGGTGGAGCCGGTGGCCGCGAACATGGGAGTCGTCGTCCCGCGCGAGGGGTTCCTGGAATCCCTGCGCGAACTCGCCGATCGTCACGGGTCGCTGCTCGTCTTCGACGAGGTGATCACGGGGTTCCGGGTGGGGCCCGGCGGCGCCCAGGAGCGCTTCGGGATCCGCCCGGACCTGACGTGCCTGGGGAAGATCATCGGCGGCGGGTTGCCCGTGGGAGCGTTCGGCGGGCGTGCGGACATCATGGCGCAGGTGGCGCCCGAGGGGCCGATGTACCAGGCCGGCACGCTGTCGGGGAACCCGGTCGCCATGGCGGCCGGGGACGCCGCCCTCGCCGCGCTCGCGGAACCTTCCGTGTACGACGCGCTCGAAGCGGCCGCGGCGCGCCTCGCCCGGGGCCTCGAGGAGGCGGGCGGGGGGCGGGTCAGCGTGGCGCGCGAGGGGTCGCTCTTCTCTTTGTTTTTTTCGCTCTCGCCCCCGCTCGACTACGCCGCCGCGCGAGCCAGCGACGCCGCCGCCTTCGCGCGCTTCTTCCACGCCATGCTCGAGCGCGGGATCTATCTGCCGCCGTCGCCGTTCGAGGCGTGGTTCCTCACGCTGGCTCATGCCGACGCCGAGATCGATGCCGCCACCTCCGCCGCCCGTGAAGCGCTTCCGATCGCGCTCGGTGCGACCTGAGCCGGATCCTCCCGCGTCCATGAGCGACCGCTCGCTCCGCTTCCTCGCGGCCTGTCGCGGCGAGCCCGTCGACCGGACGCCCGTCTGGTTCATGCGCCAGGCCGGCCGCGCGCTTCCCGAGTACCGCGCGGTGCGGGAGCGGCACGGCCTCCTCGAGATCACCCGCATGCCGGAGCTCTGCGCCGAGGTGACGCTCCAGCCGGTCGAGCGGCTTGGAGTCGACGCGGCGATCCTCTTCGCCGACATCACGTTGCCGTTCGAAGGGCTCGGCTTCCCGTTCGAGATCCGCGAGGGCGTGGGGCCGATCGTCTTCGAGCCCATCTCCTCCGCGAGCGACGTGGAGCGTCTCCGGCGCTTCGACCCCGAGGAGTGGGTTGCGCCCCTCCTCGAGGCGATCCGGATCGTCCGCCGAGGCTGCCCGGTCCCGCTCATCGGGTTCGCCGGCGGGCCGTTCACGCTCGCTTCCTACCTCGTCGAAGGAGGCCCCACCCGCACGTTCTCGAAGGTGAAGACGTTCATGCACGCCGAGCGGGCCGCCTGGGAGGAGCTCATGCGGAGGCTCGCCGACGCCACGGTCGCTTACCTCCGCGCCCAGGCCGCGGCGGGAGCACAGGCGCTTCAGGTGTTCGACTCCTGGGTGGGGGCTCTGTCGCCGCACGACTATCGCGCATTCGTCGCGCCGCACATGCGGCACCTCTTCGCATCGCTCCCCCCGGATCTGCCGACGATCCACTTCGGGACTGGAACGGCGGGGATCCTGCCGTTCATGGCCGAGGTCGGCGGCGACGTCATGGGCGTCGACTGGCGGATCGACCTCCAGCGCGCACGCCAGGCGATCGGTGGGCGGCCGGTCCAGGGGAACCTCGACCCGACGGTCGCCGCCGGGCCCTGGGAGGCGGCGGCCGAGCAGGCGCGCGCGATCCTCGAGTCCGCCGGCGGCAGGCCGGGGCACGTGTTCAACCTCGGGCACGGGGTTCTGCCCCACACGCCGGTCCAGAACCTGCAACGCCTGGTCGAGCTCGTGCACGATTGGCCCCTCCCCGATCGGGGACCCGGCCGGTGAGGCGCGGAGTCCTCGTCATGGCGTACGGGACCCCGGAGCAGGTCGAGGACGTCGAGCGATACTACACGCACATCCGCCGCGGCAGGGTTCCGCCGCCCGAGCTCCTGGCCGAACTGGTGTCGCGGTACGAGGCGGTCGGGGGACCGACGGCGCTCAATCGGATCACGCGCGCCCAGGCCGCCGGGATCGCGCACGCGCTTGCGCGGCGTGGGCACGAGGTTCCCGTATATATCGGCTTCAAGCACGTTCCGCCGTTCGTCGGCGACGCGGTCGCGCAAATGGCGGCCGAAGGGGTCGAATCCGCGGTCGGGCTCGTCCTCGCGCCCCACTACTCGCTGCGCTCGATCGCCGAGTACGAGCGCTACGCCGAGGACGCCCGGCCGCCGGGCCTCGTGCTCGACGTCATCCGATCCTGGCACGACGATCCCGGGCTGATCGCCTGGCTCGCGACACGGCTCCGCGAAGCGCTCGCGCGATCGGGCGGCGATGCGCGGGTCCTGTTCACGGCACACAGCGTGCCCCGGCCGCCCGCCGGTCGCCAGGATCCGTACGCGGAGCAGCTCGAGGAGACATGCAAGCTCGTGGCGGAGGCAGCGGGAATCGAGGGCTGGGAGTTCGCGTTCCAGAGCGCGGGCCGAACCGCCGACACGTGGCTCGGCCCCGACGTCCTCGAGACGATCGACGGGATCGCCGACCGCGGCCACCGCGGAGTGGTGCTCCAGGCCGTCGGGTTCGTGGCGGACCACCTGGAGACTCTCTATGATCTCGACGTCGAGGCGCGGCGTGCCGCCGAGTCGCGAGGGCTCCGCTACACGCGCGCGGCGATGCCGAACGACGATCCCGCTTTCGTCGAGGTCCTCGCCGGCGTCGTCGAGGCCAGGCTCTGAGCTGGAAGATGTCTTACAACCGGCAATCCACAGTTCGCGTACACTCATCGAGCCGGGAGGAAGCGACGTGGGCATTCTGACACGAGCCGTTGTGTGGCGTTGGCTCGCGCGCTGGCTCATGCGCGGGAGCCCGGCGACCGTCGTCGCCAAGCTGGCGGCGGTGGGAGCGATCGGCGCGTGGCGTTATCACCGCAAGCGGAAGAAGCTGGCGGCCCACGGGTCTGGTAGGATCGAAGCGGAGTACGAGGTGCTGGGGCCGGATCGCATCGGGCCCGGTGCGCGTTCGACGCCGGAACCGCGATCGAACCCTGAGGGTACCGGGGGAAGACAGGTCCATGAAGATCCCCCGACGTTCTGATCGATACATGACGAGGAGGAAGAGATGATACACAGATTCCAATGGATTGCCGGAGCGATCGCGGTCCTGGCGTTCGCCGGCCCGCTGTCGGCGCAGGATCCCGCGGAGAATGCTCCCGTCACGGAGCCGCCTTCCGCGCAGGAGCCGGCGATGGAGCAGCCGCCCGTGGCCGACCCGGCAGCCGAGCAAGCCGACGCCCAGCCGGCGCACGATTGGGAGTTCGCGCTCGCGCCGACCGAAAAGGCGCCGGGAGCTTCGGCGACCGTGATGGTCGTCGACGAGGAAGAGGGAGGCAGCGGATTCACGATCGTTGCCACCGGCCTGCCGGCCGTCGACGAGCTCGACGCCGAGAACCAGGACGTGAACGCCTACACCGTGTGGATCGTTCCGGGCAAGGACAAGGTGAACGAGTCGGAGCTCGCGGGCGTTCTCACGGTCTCGCCGGAGGGCACCGGCCGTCTCGAGGCCGAGACCGAGCTGGAGACGTTCGGTGTGATCGTCACTGCGACCCCAGATGGAGCGCCGACGCAGATCAGCGGCGTGCCCGTCCTGACGGGGATTCCGGTCCAGGCCGACGCGCCGGCCGAGGTGGCCGACGAAGCCGCCGAGGCCGCCGAGAACGTGGCGGAGGAAGCCGCCGAGGTCGACGCCGCAGCTCCGGCCGACCAGGCGGAGGAGGCGGCCGATGTGAACGAGGAGGTCCAGGAGGGCATGGACGAAGTCGCCGAGGAAGAGGCCGAAGCGGCCGCGGAGGAACCGGCGGCCGAGCCCGCTCCGCAACCGGCACAGGAGCCCGCTCCGGACCCGGCGGCGGAGCCCGCTCCGGAGACCCCGCCCAGCCCGTAACCCGGCAAAACACCGAACTCACGGCAGGCATTTTCGCCGCGCGACCCGCCCCCGATTCTCGGGGGCGGGTTTTTTTTTGCGCGCCGGCTTGACACGCTCGTTGGCGTGCCCCTACAATGGGGGTCACTGTGGGACAAAATGGGAGAAAGTGGGATTCGAGGGAAGACGATGATCGTCAGCTTGCGGGGTCGCTACGACGTATCTCGGTCAGTTCAAGCATTCGGTCGATGAGAAAGGGCGCGCCAACCTCCCGGCACGGTTTCGCGACGGCGAGGCGGGCGGACAGTTCGTCGCCACGCGCGGCCTCGGGCGATCGTTGTTCCTCTACCCGCTCGCCGAGTGGGAGAAGGTCCTGGAACGCCTGGAGCGGCAGAAGGCGCGCGTCGATCCCAAGCAGCGGCGGAACTACCTGCAGCTCATGGAGCACACGGCCGATGCTGCGCTCGACGCCCAGGGGAGGATCACGATTCCCCCGCATCTCGCGCGGCACGCCGGAATAAAGAAGGAGGTGCTGTTCGTCGGCGCCGGGGAAGTGATCGAGATGTGGGATCCGGGCACCTACCGCAAGTACGTGGGAGGCGCCGAGAAGGACTTCGACGCCTGGATGACCAATTTCCTGTGAGGCGCCGGCGGAACCGCGCGTGAGCGCCAACGGGTGGAGCGAACACGAACCGGTTCTCTTGTCGGAGACGATCAACTTGCTGCAGCCACGTTCGAACGGACTGTATCTCGACGGAACGCTGGGGGGCGGAGGCCATGCGGAGGCGATCCTCGAGGTTTCCTCGCCAGGCGGCAGGTTGATCGGCCTCGATCGCGATCCTCGGGCGATCGAGCGATCGAGGATCCGACTCGCTCGCTTCGGCGACCGGGTCGAGCTGCACGAAAGGAACTTCGCGGCGCTGGCCGATTCGCCGGAGCTCGCGGCCGTCCGGTTGGACGGGGCGCTCCTGGATCTCGGCGTCAGCAGCGCACAGATAGACGAAAAGGCGCGCGGCTTCAGTTACCAGCAGGATGCTCCACTGGATATGCGGATGGGGCCCAGAGGGGAGCCTGCACGGGACTTGTTGGCGCGCGCCGATATCGACGACCTCACCGCGATACTCCGGCGCTACGGTGAGGAGCGTCATGCCCGCCGGGTCGCGCTCGCGATCGTTCGCGAGCGCGACCGGCAACCGATAGAGAGCACTGGCCGGCTGCGCCAAATCGTCGAGGGTGCCGTCCCCAAGTCGGAGCACCCGCTCAAGTCGGTCGCGCGCGTCTTTCAAGCCCTCCGGATCGCGGTCAACGACGAGCTGGAGTCCCTCTCCTCGGGGCTGCCGCAGATCGTCGAGCGACTCGTCGAGGGAGCCAGGCTCGTCGTCATCTCGTATCACTCCCTCGAGGACAGGATCGTCAAGCGATACTTCCGCGACCTGGCTTCCGACTGCATATGCCCACCGGGTTTGCCGGTGTGCCGCTGCGGCAAGCGATCCGAAGCGGCCATCCTTACACGCCGCCCCCTGACGCCTGGAGAAGCGGAGATCGAACGCAACCCACGTGCCCGAAGCGCCCGGCTGCGAGCCATCGAGCGGCGCGCCGCTGCATGAAGACGACCTCCGGGAGCCGCGCGTGAACGTCTATGTCCGCGAGTACGAGAAGATCGAGACCCGGACCCGTCGCCGGGACAACTTCCTGCTCCGTTACCTGCCCATCCTGTTGCTGCTGGCCGCCGGGATCGTCGTCGGGAAGATCTACCTGCAGTCGGTTGCCATCCGCTGGTCACGCCACTTGATCGAGCGCAACGAGGCGGCTCGCGACCTCGAGCTCCAGAACCAGGAGCTGACGCGAGCGATCGCCGCCCTCAAAGCTCGCTCGCGTGTCGCGCGGGATGCCGCCGACCGGCTGGGGATGGTCGTGCCGGGCGAGGAGGATGTCGTATGGCTTACCGTCCCGGCGCCGGCCCCGGTCACCGGGGTCGCGGACGCCGAGGAGCCGAAGGGAGGAGCGGTGGCGGTCATGCAGGGGTGGCTCGACGCGCTCTGGCAGGAGGAAGCTCTAGCGCTCACGAGCCAGTAGCCCGGCCATGGAACCCCAGCGCCTGAAGCTCGCTCGCCGCCGCCAGGCCTGGTTGTACGTCCTCCTCCTGCTCTTCGGGGCCCGCCTGGCGTGGGCTTTCGTCGACATACAGGTCGTCTCGCATTCCCGCTACGTCGCAGACGCTCAGAAGCAGCAGAAGAAGCGGATCGAGATCCCGCCCCAGCGCGGGGTCATCGAGGATCGCAACGGTGTTCCTCTGGCCGTCAACCGCGAGCAGTACGCCGTCTACCTCGTGCCCCGGCACATCGTCGACGTCGACCACTTCGTCGAGCGGTTCACCGAGGTGATTCCCTTCGACGAGGCCGAGCTGCGCGCGCGAGTAGCCGAAGGCGGATGGTATCTGCGTCTGGTGAAGGGGGTCACGCGCGAGACAGTGCGGAAGCTCGAGGAAGCGGACATCGACGGAGTCGGAATCGAATCGTACCAGGTTCGACATTATCCCTACGGCGGGCTGGCCGACGATCTGCTGGGCCGGGTCGATGTCGACAACGTGGGAATCGAGGGGATCGAGCTGTTCTACGACGAGGCGCTGCGCGGGATCCCGGGCTTCACCGTCCATCAGCGGGACGCGCTGGGGAAGGAGTACCCCAACTTCACCTACCCCGTCCAGGCCCCCGTGGACGGCCAGACCATTCGGCTGACGATCGATCTCGGCCTGCAGGAGATCGTCGAGGACGCGCTCGACTCGGCCATGGAGCGGACGCGGGCCAGGAAGGGCAGTGTCGTGGTCGTCGACCCGCGCACCGGAGAGATCCTGGCGATGGCCAATCGCTCGCCGGAAGAGGATCCCGCGAGCCCGCGCAACTACGCCGTGATCGACCAGTTCGAGCCCGGATCTACGTTCAAGGTCGTCACTCTGGCTGGCCTCTACGAAGAGGGGCACACCGCTCCCACGGACTCCCTTTTCTGCGAGAACGGGACCTGGAGCTGGAACGGCAGGACGCTGCGGGACGTCCACCCTTACGGCTATCTTACCGTCGAGCAGGTCATCGAGGAGTCATCGAACATCTGCGCCGCCAAGCTGGCCGAGCGGCTCGGTGGGGAGGATCTGTACGAGTTCGCCCGGCGCTTCGGCTTCGGCCTGCCGACCGGCCTCGATTTCCCCGGTGAGCCTCGCGGCCTCCTCAAACGACCCGACGAGTGGGGGCAGATGACGACCGCGTCCGTGGCGATGGGGTACGAGGTCATGGTGACCTCGGTACAGATGGCCATGGCGTACGCCGCGATCGCCAACGGCGGGGAACTGTTGCGGCCCTACCTGGTACGGAAGATCGTCCCTCCGGACGGGACCCCCGGCTACACCGGGGAGCCGCAGCGCGTGCGGCAGGTCGTAGGAGCCCGGACGGCATCGATGATCACCGAGGCGCTCGTCCGGGTGGTCGAGCTGGGGACTGCCAAGAGCGCGCAGATCGAAGTACTCCCCGTGGCGGGCAAGACGGGCACGGCGCTGAAGACCGGCGAGCACGGCTACGAGAGAGGACGCTATACGTCTTCGTTCGTGGGCTTCTTCCCGGCCGTGGAACCAAGGTATGTGGTGTTCGTGCGGATCGACGAGCCGCAGGGGGCCTTCTACGGCGGCGCCGTCGCGGCCCCGGTCTTCCGCGAAGCGATGGAGAGCACCGTGCTGACCTCGACGATGTCCGACGCGCCGGGGTTGATGGAGCGGGTACGCTCTCCCGACCGCGTGGTGTGGAAGGTCTCCGAAAGCTTCAGCGCGCTGCCGGACACGGCGCTCGCGGAGCGCCGCGTGGATGCGGTTTCGGACTCCGTGCCACACTGGACTCCGATGGTAGAGCCGCCGCGCGAGCTCTCGGACTGGGACCTGGGACCGGCGGTAGTCGACGTCTCGGGGAAGCGGGCGCCGCTCGACTGGGATCCGCGCACGCAAGTCAAAGTTCCCGACTTCGAAGCCCTGTCGCTGCGGGAGGCGATCCGGCAGGCGAGCCGCCTCGGGATCGAGGTATCGTTCAGTGGGGTGGGACGCGTGACGTCCCAGGACCCCGAGCCCGGCGAGGTCGTCGCTCGCGGGTCGACCGTTCGCGTCGTGACGGACGCGGGAGGGTAGGAGTTCGTGGGACATGCCCCTCCGCACACCTTGAGCGAGCTCGCCGAGCGCGTCGGCGGCAGCGTCGAGGGCGACGGGTCGGTTCGCGTCACGGGGATCACCCACGACAGCCGCCGAGTGCGCCCTGGGGACCTGTTCGCGGCGATCCCCGGATTCGAGCGCGATGGTCACGCCTTCGTGTGGGAGGCGGCGGCCGCCGGCGCGGCTGCCCTGATGGTCGAGCGCGAAGGCCCCTGGTCGTTGCCGGCCATCGTGGTGCCTGACGTGCGCGATGCGCTGGGGCCGGCGGCGAACGCGGTATGGGGGGATCCCACTAGACGTCTCGTGGTCGCCGGGATCACGGGCACCAACGGCAAGACCACGACGTCCTTTCTGACCGCCGCGATCCTCGAGTCGCTCGACGGCGAGACCGCGATCCTGGGCACGCTCGGACTCAGGCGTGGCGAGCGCACCGTCGAGACCGGCTTCACCACTCCGGAGGCGAGCGACGTCGCGCGCCTGATCGCGGGGCTCGAAGCCGACGGCGTGCGGGCCCTCAGCATGGAGGTATCCAGCCATGCGATCGAGCTCGGCCGGGTGGCGGGCATCCAGTTCGACGCCGGAGCGTTCACGAACCTGAGTCCGGAGCATCTCGACTTCCACGGCACGATGGAGGAATACGGCGCGGTGAAGCTCCGGTTCTTCGAGCAACTCGCGGAGCTGGACGCCGTGGCCGCGGTGAATGCAGACGATCCGTGGGCGGAACGGTTCGCGAAGGCGGGCCCGAAGCGCACGCTGCGGTTCTCGCTCGAGAGCCCGGCGGCCGACGTCTACGCGGAGGAGTATCGCGGCGACCCGGCCGGCACCGCACTCGCGGTGCGGACGCCCGCCGGTCGCTTCGAGACGCGCCTGAAGCTCGCCGGCCGGTTCAACGCCGCCAACGCGCTGGCGGCCGCGTCCATCGGGATCGGCCTCGGTCTCGACCCCGATCGCGTGGGAAAGGCGCTGGAGGCGGTCGAGCGCGTGCCCGGGCGCTACGAGGTCTATCGCGGCGGGGGCGTCACCGTGGTGCTCGACTACGCCCACACGCCGCTCGCCTTCGAGCGCATCCTGCGCACGGTGCGGGACAGCGGGGCGGCGCGTGTGTTCTGCCTGTTCGGCAGCGGGGGGGAGCGCGATCGCGGCAAGCGGCCGGCCATGGCGCGCATCGCCGGCGAGCTCGCGGACGTGGTGTACGTCACGGTCGACAACCCGCGTCGGGAGCCCATCGAGCAGATCATGGCCGACACGTTGGCCGGCTTCGAGGGATCGGCCGTGGCTTGGGAGCGGATCGACGACCGCGCCGCAGCCATCCGCCGCGCGATCGTCCACGAGGCACGGCCTGGCGACGTGGTGTGCCTGCTGGGAAAGGGAGACGAGGGGTATCAGCTGATCGGCACGACCAAGCATCCCTATTCCGACCGCGACGAGGCCCGCAAGGCCCTCGCCGAGCGCGTGGCCGCCGCGTGAGCGCCGAGTTCACCCTCCGCGAGGTCGGCGCGGCACTCGAGCGCGTCCATCAGGGCGGATCGGATCGACCCTTCCAGCGAGTGGCGATCGACAGCCGCCGCGTGCTCCCCGGCGATTTGTTCGTCGCGGTCCGTGGCGAGCGCCACGACGGCAACCGCTACATGGCGGCCGCGGTCGAGGCCGGGGCGATCGGCGTGGTGGGGGAGGACCGTCCGTTCGAGGGCCGCGAGAGGGTCGCCTTCTGGCCCGTGCCGGACGGCCGAGCTGCGCTTCAGGCACTGGCCGGGTTTCATCGCCGGAGGCTCGACGTCCGGGTAGTGGGGGTCACGGGGTCGAACGGGAAGACGACGACCAAGGAGCTCGTCGCCGCCGTCCTGTCGCAGGGGTTCCCCACCGCGCGTACGGCTGGCAACCTCAACAACCAAGTCGGTGTCCCGCTGACCCTGCTCGAAATCCGATCCGAGCATCGCTGGGCGGTCGTCGAGATGGGAATGAATCAACCGGGCGAGATCGCGCCGCTGGCCCGGATCTCCGCACCGGACGTGGCCGTCATCACCAACGTCGCGGCCAGCCACCTCGAGGGCCTGGGGAGCGTGGAGGCGGTCCTGGAGGAGAAGCTCGATCTTCCGCGGGCACTGGCGCCTCACGGGCTCCTCGTGTATCACGGCGACCAGCCGATGCTGCGCGAAGCGGCGCGGAGGCTATCCTGCCGCACCGTCTCGTACGGTCTTCATCCCTCCAACGACCTGGCTCCCGACGAGTGGTCGCTGGACGAAGACGGGCGGGGCTCGTTTCGCGTCGCGGGCCGCACGTTCCGCCTGCGACTGACCGGCAAGCACAACATCGTCAACGCACTGGCTGCCGTCGCGGTCGGACGCGAGGCCGGTCTGCCGGTCGGCGCCATTGCCGGCGGGATCGCCGAGCCGGACTCGCTGCCGCTCAGGATGCAGCTCGAGCGCTGGGGTGAGGTCGTGGCGCTGGTAGACTGCTACAACGCGAATCCCGAGAGCGTGATCTCGGCCGCCAGTACGCTCTCGACCCTATCGGGCGTGCGGCGGCGGGTCGCGGTCCTCGGCGAGATGCTGGAGCTCGGGCCCGCCAGCGCCGAGTGGCACGAGTGGGTGGGGCGCGAGCTCGGGAAGGGGGCCGTCGACCTCGTCGTTGCGGTCGGCCCGGGGGCGGCGCCGATCGCGGCGGGTGCCGAGGCCGCGGGCCTCGCCACGCGCACCTTCGCCGACCGCCGCGAGGCGGAGGAATGGCTGGTGGAGAACGTCATCCCGGGGGACGCGATCCTGTTCAAGGCCAGCCGCGGGGCGGAGCTGGAGACCGTCGTCAAGCCGGTCCGGGACGCGTGCCTCGAGGGAGCCCCGGCTGCCAACGGCAATGGGGGAACCCACTGATGCCCGCTGCGAGGCGCTGATGCTCTACCATCTCCTCTATCCCCTCGCCGACCAGTACGCGTTCTTCAACGTCTTCCGTTACATCACGTTCCGCTCGGCGTACGCTACGGTGACCGCGCTCCTGCTGGCGTTCGTGCTCGGGCCCTGGGTGATCCGCAAGCTGCGCGATCTCAAGGCGGGACAGATGATCCGCGAGGAGGGACCGGAAGCGCATCAGAGAAAGGCCGGTACTCCGACGATGGGCGGTGTGCTGATCATCGTCGCGATCGTCGTGCCGACGATCCTGTGGGCCGACGTCCGCGAGCCGTGGATCCAGATGATCCTCGTGGCGACGCTCTGGATGGGTGGCCTGGGATTCCTCGACGACTACTTGAAGGTCGTCAAGCGGCGCTCGAAGGGTCTCATCGCGACACAGAAGATCGTGGGCCAGGCGCTCTTCGGAGTGCTGCTGGGCGTCTGGCTCTATTTCGAGCCGGTGCACGGGGGAATGACGACGATGACCGCGGTCCCCTTCTTCAAGACGCGGTTCGTCGATTTCGGATGGCTCTACATCCCGTTCATCATCTTCGTCGTGATCGCCGCCACCAACGCCGTCAACCTCACCGACGGGCTGGACGGCCTCGCGATCGGGTTGGCGGGGATCGCCGCCGCGGCATTCGCGGCCTTCGCGTACGTCATCGGGCGGGCGGACTGGTCGCAGTACCTGCAGATCCCGTACCTGCCGGGAAGCGGCGAGCTGACCGTCTACTGCGCGGCACTGCTCGGAGCGGCTCTGGGGTTCCTGTGGTTCAACGCCCACCCGGCGCAGGTGTTCATGGGCGACACCGGCTCGCTGGCCCTCGGCGGCGCTTTCGGCACGCTCGCGATCCTCCTCAAGATGGAGTTCGTGCTCGTGATCGTCGGAGGGGTGTTCGTCCTCGAGACGTTGTCGGTGATCATCCAGGTGATCTCGTTCAAGTGGCGCGGAAAGCGCGTGTTCAAGATGAGCCCGCTGCACCACCACTTCGAGCTGTCGGGCTGGGCCGAGGAGCAGATCGTGATGCGGTTCTACATCCTCGGGGTGTTGTGCGCGCTGGTCGCCGCCTCCACGCTGAAGCTCAGGTGAGCGCTCCCGTCGCCGTCCAGGGCGCGCGCGTAGGCGTGCTGGGCCTCGCGAAGTCGGGGAGTGCCGTCGCACGGCTACTCGCCGAGCGCGGCGCGCGCGTGTACGCCTCCGACCTCAGCGAGAGCGGTTCTGCGGCCGCCGCGGCTGCCGCCCTGGAGGGCGCCGGCGTCGAGGTCGAGCTCGGACGGCACGACACGACGCGGCTCGGGAGCTGCGACTGGATCGTCACGAGTCCCGGCATCCCGCCGCAGGCCCCGGTCCTCCACGATCCGGCCGTCGCAGCGGTCCCCATCTACAGCGAGATCGAAGTCGCGAGCTGGTTCGCTGAGGGGCCGATCGCGGCTATAACGGGGACCAACGGCAAGACGACGACGACCGAGCTCCTCGGACGGATCGCGCAAGCGGGGGGCATCGCCGCGAGCGTGGCGGGGAACATCGGCCGCGCCTTCTCCACCGCGATCCTGGAGGAGCCGGAAGCGGAGTGGCATGTGATCGAGGTCTCCTCGTTCCAGCTGGGGCGGATCGCGACGTTCCGGCCGCGGATCGCGGTCGTCCTCAACCTCACCCCCGACCATCTCGACGTGTACGCCTCGATGAAGGACTACGTCGCCGACAAGGCGCGGATCGTCGAGAACATGGAGCCGGGAGACGACCTCTGCCTGAACGCCGAGGATCCGGCGCTGGGTGACTTCGGCTCCGGCGGCGCGCTCGAGCGCCATTTCTTCCACCGCAGACGCCCGGTCGAGCGCGGGGCGTGGGTGGAAGACGGCTGGATCGCGCTCGCCGGCGAGCGCGACGCCGGGCGCGTGCTGCCCGCGGAGTCGCTGAAGATCCCCGGCGCGCACAACCTCCAGAACGCGCTCGCCGCCACGCTGGCGGGGTCGCTCATGGGCGTGCCGCGCGCCGCGATCGCCGGTGCGCTGTCGGAGTTCCGGGGTGTCGAGCACCGCCTGGAGACGGTGGCGGAGATCGGTGGTGTGCGGTACGTCAACGACTCGAAGGCGACGAACGTCGACTCCGCGGTCGTGGCCCTCGATGCGTTCGAGTCCCCGCTGGTCGTGATCCTCGGCGGGCGACACAAGCAGGCGCCGTACGCACCCCTGGCCCCCGCGCTCGAGCTCCGCGGGCGGCGGGTGCTGGCGATCGGCGAGGCGGCCGACAGGATCGCCGCGGAGCTGGGCCGCGCCGTCCTGGTGGAGAAGGTCGGCACGCTGGACCGCGCAGTGCAGCGCGCCGCCGAGATCGCAGAGCCGGGCGACGTCGTCCTGCTCTCGCCCGCATGCTCGTCGTACGATCAGTTCGCGAACTTCGAGGAGCGCGGGAAGCACTTCCGCGAGCTGGTCGCCGAGATCGGCTCGCGGGCGGAGGTCTCGCGATGAGGGCACGGAGACGCCGCAAGGCGGCGCGGAGCGCGCGCCGGGACGCGCGCACGGCTGCGCCCCGTCGGGGACCCGTCGACAATCGCCTCCGGGCCCTCGTCCTGCTCCTCGTCCTCTTCGGTCTCGTCATGGTGTACAGCGCGAGCTCGGCGCTCTCGCAGGAGCACTTCGACGGGTCGAGCACGGTGTACTTCGCGAGCCAGCTCTCGAAGGCCGTCGTCGGCCTCGTCCTCATGTTCGTGCTCGCCCGCATCGACTACCGGATCTGGGCCCGGCTCGCCAAGCCGATGCTCTGGGCCTCGGCGGCGCTCCTCGTGGCGTTGATCGCCCCGCTGCCGGACCGGTACACGCCGGAGATCAACGGCGCGAGCCGCTGGCTCGCGGTCCCGGGCTTCACCTTCCAGCCGATCGAGGTCGCCAAGCTGGCCCTGATCGTCTGGCTGGCGGCGACGATCGTGAAGAAGGACGCTCGGATCGACGAGCCGTGGGACGGCGTCGCGCCGCTCCTCGTGCCGCCCCTACTCATGGCGGGGATGACGGTCCTCCAACCCGATTTCAAGGGAGCCAGCACGCTCCTGCTCCTGACCTTCGCCATGCTCTGGCTGGGAGGCGTCCGCGTGAAGTACCTGGCGAGGATGGTGGCCGCCGCTGTGCCCGTGGGGGTCCTGGTCATGGTGATCGAGCCCTACCGGATGGAGCGGATCCGCGCGTTCTTCGACCGCGGCGAGGACATGCAGGGAATCTCGTACCAGATCAACCAGTCGCTGATCAGCCTGGGGTCCGGCGGCTGGTTCGGGGTCGGCCTCGGCTCGAGCAAGCAGAAGTTCCAGTTCCTGCCGATGGCGCACACCGACTTCATCGTGTCGATCGTGGGCGAGGAGCTGGGGATCCTGGGAACGCTGCTGCTCCTCGCGGCGTTCCTCTATCTGGGCGCACTGGGGTACAGGGTCGCCCGCCGCGCCCCCGATGGCTTCGGGTTCCTGCTGGCCTCGGGCATCACGACGATGGTCCTGCTGTCCGCGCTCCTCAACATGGGGGTCGCCACGGCTTCGCTCCCCACGACAGGGCTCCCGCTGCCCTTCATATCGTACGGCGGCACTGCGCTGATCGTGCAGCTGGCGGCCATGGGCATGCTGATGAGCGTCTCGCGGGACGCGGTCTCCGTGCATCGCCGCCGCGAGGGCCTCGCGCGTGGCCTCTTCGGGAGGAGGGCGTGGGGTGACGCCGCATGACGACGCCCGGGGCCCGGGCACCGATGCGACCGACCCTGGCGAGGTGCGGGTCATGATCGCCGGCGGCGGCACGGGAGGACACCTGATGCCCGCGCTGGTGCTCGCGCGCGAGCTCGTCTCGCGGCCGCGTCCCGCGCGCGTGACGCTGATCGGCGGAGACCGCGGACCCGATCGCGAAGTGTACGGGGGCTCCGGGCTTCCCTACCGGATCCTCTCCGCACCGCGCGTCGAGCGCGCGCGGTGGTGGCGGAACGCGGCCCTGCCGGCCCGCCTCGCGTCGGCGGTGCTCGAAGCGCGCCGGCTGGTCGCGGAGCTCGACCCGCACGTCGTCGTGGGGACGGGAGGGTACGCGTCGGCGCCGCCGGTGATGGCGGCTGTGTTCGCGAAGCGTCCGATCGTCCTCCAGGAGCAGAACAGCCGTCCCGGTCTCACTACCCGCTTCCTGGCGCGTTGGGCGGATCTGGCATGCGTCCAGTTCGAGAGCGCGGCGGAGGAGCTGGCGGGAAAGACGGACGTCGCGCTGACGGGGAGCCCGATCGCACCCCAGGTGCCGTCCGAGGCCCCGTTCGCCGGCCGGCTCGATCCTGCACTCGCGACCGTCGGCGTCTTCGGCGGGAGCCAGGGAGCGCGCGCGCTCAACGACGCGCTGCTCGGGCTCGCGGCCGAAGCGGACGTCCCGCGCTTCAACCTGGTCTGGCAGACGGGTGCGTCGGACCACGCGCGCGTGGCCGCTGCGCGCGCATGGCCGCAGGAGGTGGTGATCGAGCGCTTCTTCTCGCCGATGACCGCCGTCTATCCGCTCCTCGACCTCATCGTCTGCCGCGCCGGCGCGATGACGCTGGCGGAGGTCGCGGCGTGGGGAATCCCCTCGGTCCTGGTACCGTATCCCCACGCGGCCGACGACCACCAGACGAAAAACGCGCGGGCGCTGGAGGACAAGGGCGCCGCCATCGTCCTGCCGGAGAGCGAGCTCTCTGCGCGGCGGCTGTCGAACCTGATCGCCGGGCTCCTGTCGGACCCAGGGCGCAGGGCCCGGAT
>DASRVB010000241.1:0-32502 GCA_035687725.1 Gemmatimonadota bacterium | reverse complement strand
GACGACCGCGCCGCGCGCGCCGCCGCCGAGAACGCACTGACGCGCCGGGTCCATGGGCTGATCGCGATCGCCGAGGCGTATCCCGAGCTCCGCGCGAGCGCGAACTTCCTCCAGCTCCAGTCCGAGCTCGTCCTCACCGAGAACGACATCGCCAGCGCCCGGCGCTACTACAACGCGGTCGCGCGCGATCTGAACACGAGCCGGGAGACGTTTCCGAACCTGCTGATCGCGGGCGCGCTCGGCTTCGGCCGGGCGGATTTCTTCGAGCTGACCGACATCGACGAGCGCGCCGCGCCCGACGTCGCCGCGGGGCGGACAGCGCGGGACGCTGGAACCGGGCGGCCGGATGGGGAAGGTTCGTGAAGGGGCGCCTGCTCGCCGAACCGCTTCTCGCTCTTTCGGCTTCGCTGGCGCTATGGGCTTCGGCGGCGCTGGTTTCCCTGCCCAGCATTGCGCGGGCGCAGGATACAGGCTGGACGATCACCGACTTCCATGCCGACTACGTCGTGCACCCCGATGGTTCGCTCGGCGTCATCGAACGGATCGCGGTGGACTTCGACGGGTTGGATCGGCACGGGATCTACCGCACGATACCGGTCGTCTACAAGCGGGAGGTGTCGGCCGAGGTGCCGCTGTCGGCCGGGCGCGTGCGGTTCTCGCTCGACGTCCGCGAGGTCACCGACGCCGCCGGGAACGCCATTCCCTACGAAGTGTCCGGCATCCAGAACAAGGAGATCCGCATCGGGGATCCCGACCGCACGGTGAGCGGCCGCCAGATGTACGTGATCGACTACGCGCTATCGGGCGGACTGGGGTTCTTCGAGGAATTCGACGAGCTGTACTGGCAGGTGACGGGTACCGAATGGCCGGTTCCCATCGAACACGCGTCCGCCACCGTGCTCCTCCCGCCTGATCTCGCGACCGCGTTCGCCGACAGCGTGCCCTGGCAGGCGCGCTGCTATGCCGGTCCCCCGGAGAGCACGAGCGACACCGGCTGCACCGCGGCGTATGCCTCCCCGGGAACGTACAGGTTCGAGACCGTGGCCCCGCTCGCTCCCGGCGAGGGACTGACGCTCGCCGCGGGATGGCCCAAGGGGCTGATCCCTCCGCCCGCCATCACCCAGCGCGCACAGGACACCCTCCTGAGGTGGGGACCGTTCGCGATCCCCTTCCTCGTCGCCGCCGCGCTCTTGGCGCTGTGGCGCCGGCACGGCAAGGAGCCTCCTATCGGCAGCGTCGCCCCGCAGTGGCGGCCGTCGGACGATCTGAGGCCCGGAACGGCCGGTGCGCTCGCGGATCAGCGTGCGGACATGGACGACGTCATCGCGACGATCCTCGATCTCGCCGTCCGCGGGTTCGTCCGCATCGTCGAGGTGCCGCCCGAGATCCCATTCGGCGTCGACCCCGACACCCTGGCGGGGAAGATCCTGGGCGGCGTCGCGGGCCGGAAAGTGGATTGGGAGCTCGTGCGCCTCAAGCCCGCCGAAGAATCCGGGCTGCGGGAGTTCGAGCGCCTGACGCTCGACGGGTTCTTCGAGGGGGCCACGACGCGCCGTCTGTCGGACCTCAAGAACGAGTTCTACAAGCGGCTTCCCGGCATCAAGGACGCGCTCTACCGCGATCTCGTGTGGCACAAGCTCTTCTCGCGCAGCCCGTCGAAGACACGGACCCTCTGGACCGTCGTCGGCGCGATCGTGCTCGTCGCCGGTATCGGGCTCGGCATCCTCGGTCTCTCGTTCGGCTACTGGGCCGTGCTACCCGCGATGATCGTTTCCGGCGTGCTCGTCCTGGTCGTCGGCCGTCACATGCCGGCGATGACCGCCGCCGGCGCACGCGTCCGGCGCGAGGTCGAAGGGCTCGAGGAGTACATCCGCCGCGCCGAAAAGGCGGAGATCGAGTTCCGCGACGCGCCGGAGCGGACGCCGGACCTCTTCAGCACTCTCCTCCCCTATGCGGTGGCGCTCGACGTCAGCGACCTGTGGGTGCGCCAGTTCGACGGGCTGCTAACCGAGCCGCCGACGTGGTACGCAGGCTCGATGCACGGGTTCTCCTCCGGCGGGTTCAACCAGTCGCTCGCCAGCTTCCAGTCGGCGGCCGCGACCACGCTCCAGTCCGCCCCCGGGGGAAGCTCCGGGAGCGGGGGTGGGGGCTCGGTCGGCGGTGGCGGAGGCGGCGGGGGAGGCGGCAGCTGGTAGGCGCGACGGCGATCGGCCTTCCGCTCGTCGTCCTCGCGCTCATGACCCTGTGGTGGGCGTGGGTCGGCCGCGACCCGCGTCCGGGCTCGATCGTCCCCGCGTGGCGCCCTCCCGACGGCGTGCCACCCGGCGCCGCGGGCGCGCTGATCGATCAGCGAGCCGGCCCGGCCGACATCCTGGCGACCCTGCTGGATCTCGCCTCCCGCGGCTACCTGACGATCCGCGAGGTCCATCCTTCCGGCGTGCCCGCCGAGGGCGACGAGGCCGCGCGGGTGGCGCGAACCATCCTCCAGAGCGTGGGCCTGTGGACGACCGAATGGGAGTTCCGCCGAACCGACCGGCCGCTCGACGACCTGGCTGCATTCGAGGGGGGGATCGTGTATGGGCTACTCGGAGGGCATAGCTCGGTCACGATGTCCGCCGTGGCTCCTTCCTTCCGCAAGATTCTGCCGGGACTGTACGAGGGCCTGTACCGAGAGATGGTCGAGCGAGGATGGTTCCGCCACAGTCCGCACGCGACGCGGCGCGAATGGGTGATCCTGGGCGGGGTGATCGCGGCGATCGGCGCGGCGGGGATCGTGTGGCTGGGGCGGATCGACCTCGGCCTGGGGCTCATCCTCTCGGGCGGAATCGTCCTCGCCTTCGCCCCCGTCATGCCGATCGTCACGCGCGAGGGCGCCCGCGCGCGCGATCAGCTGCTCGGGCTCAAGGAGTACATCCGCCGTGCGGAGCTCGCGGAAACCGAGACCCGGCATCGCGACCAGCGCGTCCCCGGCCAGTTCGAGGAGATCCTGCCCTACGCGATCGCACTGGGAGTGGTGGACCTGTGGCTCAAGGAGTTCGCCGGCCTGACGGAAGGGCCCGGGTGGTATTTCGTCGAGGGGATTCCGGAGCCCACTTCCTTCTCGGTGTCGATGGACCTGTTCTGGAACGCGGCCATCGACGCGTTCGGGACCGCAGACCGCGCGGGCGCCGGCTAGCGACTATCGCAGGTCCTTTTCGCGCGCGAACAGGTCGGGCTGCTCGGGTCCCTCGAGCGCGACCGCGGCCAGCGCTTGGGGATAGGCCTCGAGGAGCGGCGCCGGCACGTCCACGCGGCGACCCGAGGCCCACGACTTGAGCTGGAGCGCGTTGACGGCCGCCTGTCCCTGGTAGTGGTTGTTCGTGATCGCGATGACCGCCTTCACCTGCGCGTCGTTCGAGGCATCCTCGATGCGACCGACCCACGGCTCGAGCTCCTGCCTGTCGTATAGGTAGTCGTAGCGCTCATGCGTGGGGCGCCCTTCGGCGAACCACGAAGCGTAGTTCCGCCCGTGAAACCGGTAGTAGGCAACGGGCCCGGTACGACGCTCGACTGCGCCCAGCGACCCTTCGTGAAGCGGCTGGTCGATCGCCGCCATGCCGACGCCGCGCTCCCGCAACCATGCGAGCGCCTCGGGCTCGTCCCACGAGGCGTGGCGTACCTCGACGACCAGCGGGTATTCGCCGAAGGCGTCGACCACTGCGGCGAGCCATCGGCGCTCGTCGGGCCCGTTCCGGAACGACCAGGGGAACTGGACCAGGACGGCGAGCAGCCGGTCCTCCTCGGCGAGGGGATCGATCCCCTCGCGGAACGCGTCGACGTCCGTCGCCGACGGCGGCGCCTCGCGGTCGTGCGTGAAGCCGCGCCAGAGCTTCGCGCTGAATCGGAATCGAGGATGGTCGTCCACCCTGCGCACCCACGACCGGGTCCACGCGGCGGGCGGCGGGCGGTAGAACGAGCTGTTGATCTCGACGACGTCGAAATAGCGAGCCAGGTACTCGAGCGGGTCGAATTTACGGCCGGCTCCGGACGGATAGACGACGCCCTGCCAGTCCTCGTACGACCAGCCCGCGGGGCCGATCCACATCCGGTCCTCGCTGTTCGTCATTCCCGCTTCGAGTGCATCCCCTCCCGCGAGACCCGGCTCGCGAGCCCGCCTGGCGCGAGCAGGATCGACGATCCGGCCCGGACGGCGCCGAACCCGAACCGGTCGCGCAGGCCGTCGAGTGGCGCGATCAGCCGCTCCCAGGCGAGCTCGCGCGGAGCGGAGAAGAGATCCAGCTGCGGCGCGGCCGCGACGAGATTCGTGAGACCCACGCCGAGGAGCCGCACGCTCACCCGGCGGGCGTACGCCGCCCGGAACAGGTCGCGCGCCACCTCCGCCACGCGGCGCTCGCTGTCGGTGGGAGTGGCGAGCGTGTAGCTCCGCGTGATGGTGGTGAAGTCGCGATAGCGGAGCTTGAGCGTCACCGTGCGCGCGGTGAGCCGATGCGAGCGCAGGTCGCGCGCGGCGCGCTCGCTCAGGTACCACAGCATCGCCTCGCAGAACTCGATGTCGGCGGTGTCCGCCTCGAACGTACACTCGCGGCTCACCGACTTGGGCAACTCGTCGCTCGAGACCCCGCGCTCGTCCGCGCCTCGCGCGCGCGCCGAGAGCGACGCGCCGTAGTCGCCGAAGACGCCGCTCGCGAGCTCGGGGTCGAGCCGCGCGAGATCCCCCAGCGTGCGCAGGTTGAACTGCCAGAGCTTCTCGCGCGTGGCGGGGCCGATGCCGGGCATGCGATCGATCGGGAGCGGCGCCAGGAACGCGGCCTCGCGCCCCGGCCAGACCTCGAGGAAGCCCTCGGGCTTGCAGATGTCCGAGGCGATCTTCGCCACGGCCTTGGTCGTCGCGAGTCCCATCGACACGGGCAGCCGCGTCTCGGCGCGGATCGCGTGCCGGATCCGCTCGGCGGTGGCGCGGGGCGGCCCGTGGAGCCGCTCGGTGCCGGTCAGGTCGAGGTACGCTTCGTCGATCGAGACCGCTTCGACCGCGGGGGTGAAGCGCTGGAGGACCGCCCGCACCGCGCGGGCCGCGCGGCGATACAGATCCGGGCTCCCCGGCAGCCAGGCCGCGTCGGGACAGCGGCGGTACGCCTCGCCGATCGGCATGGCGGAATGGATCCCGAAGGCCCGCGCCTCGTAGGAGGCGGCTGCCACGACCCCGCGCCCCCTGCCGCCCCGCGGGTCCGCGCCGACGACGACGGGCCGACCCATGAGCGCCGGATCCCGCAGCCGCTCGACGGCCACGAAGAACGCGTCGAGATCGACGTGGAGGATCGCGCGGGGGCTCACCGGACCAGATTACCCGAACAAAAACCGAACGTCAACGCGCCGACACGCGACCGTATTTCGACGCTCGCGCGACCCGCCGGTAACATACTCCGATGGCCGTCCACGCCCTCCTCCGGGACCTCTTCTTCCGCTCGCGAATCGAGGCCACGGCCGAGGCCGCGGGGGTGCCGGTGATCGTTTCCGGCACGTTCGAGGAGCTGGTGGAACGCAGGCGGGAAGCGGGGGGTGGGGCCGTGCTCGTCGACCTCGGCGCGGGCGCCGCCGATGGATCGAACGAACCTGCAATCGAGGCGATTCGCGCACTCAAGCGGCTGCGCGAGCCGCCGGCGATCGTCGCGTGGGGGTCGCATGTCGACGTCGAGGCGTTCGAAGCCGCGCGCGCGGCGGGGGCGGACCGGGTGTTGCCCCGGAGCGCCTTCACCCGCCGACTTCCCGAGCTCCTCCGCGAGCTGGCTGACTCGTGAACGGCTATCGACGCCGGGCCTAATAGCCCAGCGTGTCCAGTCCGGGAATCGCGTTCGTGATGCCTTCCGTCGTGGCCAGCGTCCAGGCGATCCCCAGGACCATGCCCCGACCCTCCGTTCCATCGCTGTCGTCAGCGAACTCCGCCAGGCGCTCGCGATTCGCGCCCGCCAGCTCGAGGTTTTCCGGTGGCACGCCCGCCGTGCCCGCCGGCTGGTCGAGCACCGCGTACGCACGCGTCAGCGAAATCCCGGTCCAGAGGTACTCGCTGACCGGCATGTCGTGCTCGGAGAGCGCCTCGGAGAGGACCACGCGCGATCGGCCCAGGCCCTGAAACCCGGCCATCGCGTCCCCGAGACCCGCCTGGCCTCCGCGGCTGTCTATGTCCTCGCCCCGCTCGCGCATATCGTCGACCCATTCCCGCATCTCCTCCCACGCGTCGTCAGTGACGGCGAAGAACGTTTCCGCGCGATCCGAGCCCACGATTCCGTCGGAGGGCGGCGTGAAGGGGTGCTCCCGCTCGAGCTCCTGAACGCTCTCGCTCGCCTCCTGCTGTGCCTCCAGCCCTCCGGAGAACTCGTCGATCTTCCGGGAAGCGAACATGCCTCCGGCTACGATCGCCACGACGACGCCGACGATCGCCAGCAGGGCGAGAATGCCGCATCCGATCGCCACCTTCGCACCGGTCGACATCCCCTTCTTGGGAGGCGGAGCCGCGGGTGGGGTCGCGTTTGCGGGTGGCTGGGGATCGGGCATGCTCACCTCCTGGAGTTGGGAAAAACGGAAACGTTCGATTCGGAGCGGGTCGTCGCTGGTCAGTCCGCCAGAGCCGCGGTCGACTCGACGGGGCGCGTGATGAACCGGTTCACGGCGTCCAGCACCGCGCGGACCGCCGCTTCGTGCGTGTCGTCCTTCACGGCCGCGGTCCCGACCATCCGCATGCGCTGCCGGCCTCGCCGCGCTTCCACGAGCACGACCAGCAGGCGGTCCTCGTATACGCGCATCTGCTCGAGGCCCGCCAGGTAGAAGGCCATCTGCTTCTCGGTGAGATACTCGAGCGCCTCGATGACCGCTCTGGCCGCCGCATATACGCGCGCTTCGGGAGTGTCGGTGTCCCTGTGAGTGCCCTCGAAGATGACGTCGCCGAGCTTCAGCTCCACGTGCGCGGTACATTTGAGCGCGTCCTGCACCACCTGCAGCTTGTGGAACACGACCCTGGAAGCGGGCCCCGCCGGAGCCTTGCGCGCACGTCTTTCGGGCTGCGCCTCTGGCGCCTCGCGAACCGCCTGCTCTTCCACCCCGGCGCCCTGCTTGAGCACCGCGATGGATACGATCCGATGGTCGATCGTCAGGTCGAACGCGGTCTTGAGCAGCGTTTCGATATTGCGGACGATTTGCTTGGGAGCCAGCGCGCCGTCGCTCAGGACGTGGATCTCCCGCAACTGACGACCGTTCTCGTCCGGGCGCACGCGTGCTCGAACGACCCCCGTGAGGGTCTCGAGCAGGGTGTCGATTTGGGCCGGGTCGAAGTCGGTCATGCGTCCCCTGACGGGGGGTGCTGGGTTGCCGCAGTATAGTCGGGGGGCAGGATTCCGAGCAAGCTGGGAGCTTGCTCGCGAGTCGGGTTTCGTCGATCTTCACGGAGATCCGGTAGTCGGACGGCTCCCGAGGGGCTCATTCCAGAAGGAAAGGATCCCGCAGTATGACCTACGTCATCACGCAGCCCTGCATCGGCGTAAAGGACGCGAGCTGCGTCGAAGTCTGCCCCGTCGACTGCATCTACGAGGGCGAGGACATGTACTATATCCACCCCGACGAATGCATCGAGTGCGCGGCCTGCGAGCCTGAGTGCCCCGTCGAGGCGATCTTCGCGGAAGAGGACGTCCCTCCGGAGTGGCGCAACTTCATCCAGGTTAACGCCGAGTTCTTCGTCAACAAGTAGCTCGGTCTGACCGATCACCTTCGCATCACGCTCCGCAAAACGAACGTCACGTTCTCTTTTCGCTCCCTCAGCCGGCGATAGAAGTACGGGAACCACTGCTTCCCGTACGGCACGTAGACACGCATGCAATACCCGCGCCGTACGATGTCTTCCTGGGTCTCGCGCCGGATCCCGTACAGCATCTGAAACTCGAAGCGCTCGGCGGCGATCTCTCGTTCCCGCGCGTACTCGATGGCGTGGTCGATGCGCTCGTCGTCGTGAGTGGCCAGGGCTGGGCGCTCCCCCCGTTCGAGCAGGCGCTCCGCCAGCCGATCGAACGCCGCGTTCACGTCACGCTTGTCCTGAAAGGCCAGCGGGGCCGGCTCCTTGTACGCCCCCTTGACGAGCCTCACCCGCGCCCCCTCCGAGATCAGCCGCTCGACGTCCGCCTCGCTTCGCCGGAGCATCGACTGGATGACGACGCCGACGTTCTTGAAGCTCCGCCAGACGTCGTAGAACAGCTCCAGCGTTAGTTGCGTGTACCGGGATCCCTCCATGTCGATACGCACCCAGTTGTCCGTATCCCGAGCCGTCTCGAGGATCGAGACGAGGTGGTCACGCGTGAGCCCCAGATCGATGTCGAGGCCGAGCATCGTGAGCTTGATGGAGATGTTGGCGTCCACACGGGCGTCGGCGATCCCCTCGAGGAGGCTCACGTAATCGTTGCGCGCCTTCTCGGCGGCCGCGCGCTCGGACACGTTTTCGCCGAGCAGGTCCAGCGACGCCGCGATGCCATGCGCGTTCAGCTCCTTCACGACCTTGATCGCCGAGTCCCTGTCTTCCCCCGCCACGAAGCGGTTCGCGGGCCAGATCAGCATTCCGCGAGGCCTCGCGTCTTCTCCTTGCCGGCCACTGAAGCGTCCACTAGCATTTCGCGCATGTCCTCTCCTGTCTCGGTGGCTCCTGCCCTGTCGCGCGCCGCTGTCAGCCCGGCGGTTCGCGGAGCCGGGATCCTTGCCTTCGCCCTGTTGACCGCACTCGGGGCGTTCGTTCGCATTCCGCTTCCGTTCACGCCGGTGCCCGTCACCCTGCAGACGTTCTTCGTGCTGGCCGCCGGAATCTATCTAGGGTCCCGCGACGCCGCGCTGTCCCAACTCGGCTATCTGGCGCTCGGCGCCGTCGGGCTCCCGGTGTTCGCCGGAGGCGGCGCGGGATTCGACCATTTCCTGGGGGTCACGGGGGGATACCTGATCGCGTTCCCGATCGCCGCGGCGCTGGTCGGGGCGGCGCTCCGGCCCGGCGACTCCGCCGCTCGCGCGACGGTCGTCTGCGTGGCGGCCACGCTCCTGATCCTCGCCCTGGGAGCCTTCGGCCTTGCCGCCGCCCTCGACGTCGGCGCGGAGCGCGCGCTCGCGCTCGGCGTGTTGCCCTTCCTGCCCGGCGCCGCCGTCAAGATCGCGGCCGCCGTGGCCCTGGTGGCACGAGCGCCGCTCATGCGCTGAGCCGCGCGGCGACGGTCCTGCGGCGGACGATCGCCCGCTACTGCCCCTCACGCTCGAGTTGACCCGTCAGGTTTTCGGGTGACAGGATCGCCTCGAGCTTCTCCCGTCCGAGATCTGTCTCCTCCAGCGCCACGTCCGACACCCGCCGGTTCTCCCGGAGCGCCTTCTTGACGATCTCCGCCGCCCGAGCGTAGCCGATGACCGGGTTCAGCGCGGTCGCCAGCGACGGGCTCTTGTGCGCGTAGTCCTCCATCCGCTCGCGATCCGCGACGATCCCTTCCACGCAGCCGGTGCGGAACACCTCGAGGAAGTTCTTCAGGATCTCGATCGAGAACAGGATCTCCCAGATCATGACCGGCTGCATGACGTTGATCTCGAGCTGTCCCGCCTGGGCCGCCATCGCGACCGTCAGGTCGGCGCCCACGACGTGGAACGCGATCTGGTTCAGGCACTCGGGCATCACGGGATTGACCTTGCCGGGCATGATCGAGGATCCGGGCTGACGCGGGGGGAGCGTGATCTCCTTGAGCCCGGTCAGCGGGCCGGAGTCTAGGAGCCGCAGGTCGTTCGCGATCCGGATGAGCTCGAGCGCGAGGTTCCTGAGCGCCGCCGAGACACCCGTGATCGGCTGGTGGCTCTGGAGCCGCTCGCGGGGGTCGGCGGCCTTGAGGAACTCGAAGCCGGTAAGCTCCGACAGATGGCGGATGATCGTCGGACGGTAGCCGTCGGGGAGGTTGATTCCCGTGCCGGCGGCGTTCCCGCCGATCGGCAACTCCGCGAGCGCCTCGACCGCGGAGTCGATCACGGCCACGGATCGATCGAGGGCAGAGCCGTAGGCGTGCATCTCCTGGCCGAGCGTCACAGGTACGGCGTCCTGGAGGTGTGTCCGGCCCGATTTGATCGCATCGGCGAACTCGTCTGCCTTGGCATGGAAGGCATCCGCGAGCGCCGCCAGGACCGGCTCGAAGTCGCGCCAGGCGAGCATGACGGCGAGGTGCATCGCAGTCGGAAACGTGTCGTTCGTCGACTGCGACATGTTGACGTGGTCGTTGGGATGGATGCGGCCGTAGCTCGCCCGCGGCTCGCCCAGGATCTCGAGGGCGCGGTTGGTCACGGCCTCGTTCACGTTCATGTGGAACGAGACCCCGGCACCGGCCTGGAAGACATCGACGACGAACTGGTCGCGCAGCTTCCCCGAGAGCACGTCGTCGCACGCCTGGATGATCGCGCCGGCGCGTTCCTCGTCGAGGACGCCGAGCTCCAGGTGCGTCAGCGCGGCAGCCTTCTTGATGTACATGTAGGCGTCGATCAGCCAGCCCGGCTCGCGGAGACCGCTGACCGGAAAGTTCTCGGTCGCGCGAAGGGTCTGGATTCCCCAGTAGACCTCGGCCGGCACCTCGCGCGAGCCGAGGCTGTCTTTCTCCGTACGTGTCGTCATGGCGCCCGCAAGATACACGGCTTGTGTCGCTCGCGCAGACCTTCCCATATTGCGCCATGGCCAAGGTTCTCACGCCCGAGGACATCCACGCCCTCATCCATCTGCTGGGCGACGACGACGTCTGGGTGAAGGATCAGGCCCGCACCACGCTCCGGGCCGCGGGCGACGTCGCCGTCCCCTACCTCGAAGAGGCTTCCTCGGTGAGCGACGAGCTCGCGATCCGCGGAGAGTCCGACATGCTCCTCGAGGACATCCACGTCGACGAGATCGAGCGCGAGTGGGTGGATCTGCAGGCCACCGTGGAAGGCGAAGCGCTCGAGGAAGGCGCGTTCCTGCTGGAGCGGATGATCATTCCGGACTGCTCTCCGCGGGTCGAGAGCGCGCGGGCCGAGCTCCGGGAGCTGGCGGCGGGAGCGCGCGAGGCGGTGCCGGAGGACGGTCCGCTGGAGGAGCGGGTCGAGGCGCTGCGGCGCTACCTGCACGAGACGTGCGGCTTTCACGGCAACACCGAGGATTACTACGATCCGGAGAACTCGTTCCTTTCGAGCGTCCTGATCCGCCGCACCGGGATCCCCATCACGCTCGCGCTCGTCTACCTCACGATCGGCCGCCGGATCGGGGTGCCGCTGGTAGGGATCGGGATGCCGATGCACTTCCTGATCGGCTTCCGGATGGCGGGGAGTTACCGGTACCTGGATCCCTTCTTCGGGGGCCGCGAGGTGAGCCGCGGCGAGTGCCTGCTGCTCCTCGAGCGCGCCGGCTTCGAGCCCGCGGAGCGGTATCTCCGGTCGGCGCCGGTGGTAGGCATCCTCGAGCGCATGGCGCGGAACCTCACCGTCATCTACCAGAACAGCGCGCGCGAACGCGAGCTGCGCCTGGCGCGGCGGTTCGTGACCTTGCTCACGGGCGAGGTGGCGTAGTCTCGTTTCGCCGAAGGCGAGTCGACCCGGTGCTCAGTATCTCCCGCAGGCCCGCTCCTTCATCGGCAGTACCTCCAGGCACGTCGTCCACCACCCGGTCTCGATCGTGTCCACGAACTCTTCGGGGAGCCGCTCGGCCCGCATCTCCGACGCCAGCGCGCGGTGATCGTATGCGACGCGGCGCCATTCGATGCGCGGCGGACCTCCCGCCCCGTCGGCGGTCAGGATCGCGTAGACGACCCGCGGGTCGCCGTCGTTCGCGGGGCGCCCGATGGCCCCTACGTTGACGACCTGCCGGCCTCCCGGAAGCTCCCGGCTCCAGGGCAGCCCCGTATGGGTGACACACAGGGTATCGGCGCCGCTCGCATCCAGAAGCCAGGCCAGGAACGCGTCCGAGCACGTGCTCTCCCATAGGAACTCGTTCGTCCGGCGCGGACTTCCATGGCACAGGAGCACGTCCCGGCCCCGCATTCCGACGCGGATCTCGGGCGGCAGCGCGCGCATCCAGGCGCGGTGCGCGGGATCGGTATTGTCGTAGGTATAGCGATAGGAGCGCGCCGCGAACGCGTTGTCGCGCGGATCGGTGTACCCGCAGCGGCAGTCGGGAAGGTCGTAGCCGAGCGAGTGGTCGTAATTCCCCTGGACGACCGGGATGCCGGCCTGCCGGACGATCTCGCAGGCGCGATCGGGATGCGGACCGAAGGCACCCAGGTCTCCCAGGCACACGGCCTCGTCCACCCCGGCACGGGCGGCGTCCTCCAGCGTGGCGACCAGCGCGAGGTGGTTGCTGTAGACGCCGCCGAACAGAGCGACCCTGCGTGCCGTCAGGCTCGTCATCGAAGCCCTCCCGTCGGCGCGACCGATTCGGTGGCCTCGACCGCGACTTCAGCGCCGGGTGCGCCGATCTCGGGTGCCGATCCGCCGGGATTCGCGCAGATCGCGCCGTGCATCCAGCACGTATGGCAGGCGCCGTGTGCCAGCGCGAACGGGGCGCTGGCCGCTCGCCGCAGGTCGTGGCCGAGATCCCCGTCGGGAGCGTCGAGCAGGATCGGGCACACCCAGATCCCGCGATCGGTGACGACCCGGGAGTGCGCGCAGACGAGCTGATCGAGGTCGTAGTCGTCCAGCATCTCGTTCGTCACGCGCTCGTAGTCACGGTATCCCCCGGTCCGCTCCGCCTCGCAGCCGATCCGCAGCGCAGGCATCGTCTTGATGCGAGGCCGGGTACAGCCCCGCGCGGCGAGCTCCGCGACGAACCTCTCGTAGATGGCCGGCTCCGCATCCGGATCCCATGTCCGGACGACCGTCAGGATGGGGAGGAATCCGTGCCGGAGGAGCAGCTCGAGCCCGTCCATTGCGCGCTCGAACGACCCGGCGCCGCGCAGGACGTCGTTGGAATCTGCGTCGAAGCCGTCCAGCGAAAGGCGGAACTCGAGCGACCACGGGCTGGCGGCGGACGCGGCTGCCAGCGGCTCCAGGTGCCGCGGCCGGAGGAGCGTGCCGTTGGTCAGCACGGTCGTCGGGCCGTAGGAGAGCGCGAGCGCGAGAATCTCGACGATCCGCGGGTGCAGGAACGGTTCGCCGCCGGTGAAGTAGTACTCGCGCACGCCGAGCGAGACGCTCACCTCGAGCTGGGCGCGGATCTCGTCGATGGAAAGAAGCCCGAAGGTCTCGTTCTCGGGCGCGCAGGACAGGAAACAGTGAGCGCACCGCAGATTGCAGAGCGTTCCCGTCACCTGGAACCAGAGCGCGTCCAGGTGCCCGGGAGCGAGGACGGGTGCGGCCGAGCGATCGGAATGCGGCGACAGCCGCGGGCGGCTAGCTTCGAACGCCATGCTCGCCTCGTTCCTGCGTTCCGTGCGCGCGCTGGGGCTCGCCGCGACGCTCTCGTGCGCGTCGGCCGCGAGAGAAGCCGCGCCCCAGCTCGTGGACGTCGGCGCCGCCGACCCCGAGCTCCGGCTCGACATCCGCTACGCCACCAACGACAACTTCCTCGGCCGCGCGGTCTACGACGCCGCGCGCTGCCTCCTCGTTCCGGACGCGGCCGAGCGGCTCGCCGCCGCCGAGCGCGCGCTCCGGGCCGAGAGGTACGCCCTCGTCGTGTGGGACTGCTACCGTCCCCGGAGCGTCCAGTACGCGATGTGGGAGATCCTGCCGGATCCGGACTACGTCGCCGACCCGGCGCGTGGCTCGCGCCACAATCGGGGCGCCGCCGTCGACGTCGGTCTCCGCGCGCTCGACGGGCGCGAGATCCTCCTGCCCACGGCGCACGACGACTTCACGCCGAAGGCGCACCGTGACGCGACCGACCTCCCGCCCGAGGCGATCGAAAACCGCGAGCGGCTCGAGCGCGCGATGGAGGCCGCCGGCTGGATCCCGCTGGCGACGGAGTGGTGGCACTTCGACGCGCCGGGATGGGAGCGGTACCCGCTCCGGGACGATCCCTTGAGCGCCGCAGCAGGCGGCGGAAGCTGAGCCGATCCCCAGGGCTTCCAGTCAGCCGCTCCCGGTCGAGGGAACGCGCCCGCGGATCGCGTCGACCGCCTCATCGACGTCATCGACCCACGTGAAGAGATCGATTCCGACATCCACGTAGGCCCCCTCGGCCAGCTCCGTGAAGACCTTCCGCCACGGGTCGCTCCACGCAACCAGCGGGCGGGGTTCGACCAGGCCCTTCCGCATGCACTCCCAGGCCACCGCGATCTCGGCCAGCGTTCCGTTGCCGCCCGGCAACGCGACGTACGCGTCCCCATCTCGCACCAGGCGCTCGAGCCTGGCGAAGAGCGTCGGCGCCTCGATCACCTCGACGAGGTAGGGATTGGGCCCGGAGCGGAACGTGAACTCCGCGCACGTGATGCCGATCGCGCCACCCCCCGACTCGCGCGCGCCGATCGCGACGGCTTCCATCGTACCGCCGTACCCGCCGTTCAGAACCGCGTATCCCGCTCGCACCAGCGCCGCTCCGAGTCGGCGGGCACGGTCCAGATCCGCCTCGCCTCCCGCACCGCTGCCGAACACCGATACGCGAGGCGATCTCGCGCCGGCTGTCCCGCTCGCCGCATTCGCTGACGCCATGGGTTCCAACCTAACTCTCCCGAACGGCGCCTGGAAACGAAACGAGCCCGCCGAAGCGGGCTCGCCGTGTGATCTATACTGAAAGGTCGATCAAGAGGGTCCAGATGCAAGGCGCGCGACGAGATCCTTCCGAGGCGTGGCGAATCCCACGCCGCAGGAAGGGCGAGGAGCGCAACGCCGCAGATGGGCCCTCTTCATCGACCGGCTAGTGGATGAAGTACAGGAGCTGCTGGCCGGCAATCGACGCGACCCGCCGATCGATGTACGCGAAGCCGTGGCTCTCGGACTCGATCTCGGTCACCAGCATTCCGAGGACGAGCGAGCGCAGCTGCTCCCGCGTGGCCCGCTGCCGCTCCAGCCGCTGGCGGTCCACTTCGGACGGCGCCGCAGGCCCCGCGACCATGCCCGACGGAAGCGAGCGCCGGAAGACATCCATCGAGGGATCCTGGTCGCTGGCGCGATACGCGACGAGGATGCTCTGCAGCTCGTCGAAGTAGGACTGGAGACGGGCGTCGTTCGCGAGCCCCGCCTGGATCTCTCCCGCCAGGCGGTCCCTGCGCTCGATCGAGGCCACGTCGGCCGCGCCGGGGTGCGCGACCCGCATCGCGGCCGCGCCCAGACCGAACCCGAGGACCAGCATGGCTGCCAGTCCGACCACGCGGCGGCCCCAGCGTTCCCACGCCCGGGAAACGGGGTTGCCGTGGATGCTCCGCCACATCCGCTCCTCGAAGCCGTCCCAGATATCCAGCGGAGGCTCGGGATCCGTCATGGTCCGGCTCGCCTCCAGCAAGTCCGCCACCGCGCGCCGCTCGGACTGGCACGCGGGACAGCTCGACATGTGCTCGACCAGGGCGGGCGACAGGGGCGCTGGGCCGGCGCTCGCCGCTCGCTCCCACAGCGCTTCCTGTACGGTGTTACAGTGCAGAGGACTCATTCGGCATCACCTCCGGATCTTCCGTTCGCAGGATCTGACGGAGTCTCCGTATCGCATGAAAACCGTTCGCCTTCACGGTGCCTTCGGCGCAGCCCAGAACCGCGGCCGTCTCCTTCACGGACAGCTCCTCGCGATAGCGCAGGACGAAGGTCGCGCGCTGCATCTCGGGGAGCATGTCGATGGCCTCGCTGAGTCGCTCACCGATCTCCTCCCGGGCGACATCGTCGAGCGGAGAAGCGGAGCCGCTCGGCGCGTCCGGATACGGGGTCTCCTCGATCGGGGTCACGACGCCGTAGCGCCGCTTCTCCCGCTTCTTCCATCCCAGCGACTCGTTCACTGCGATCCGGTACAGCCAGGACCAGAACGGAGCCCGCGGCTCCCAGCGCTCGATGTTCTGGTAGACCTTGATGAACACGAGCTGGAGCACGTCCCTGGCGTCTTCGTAGTTCCCGACGAAGCGGTACGTCACCCGCAGGAGGTCCTGCCGGTAGAACCGCACGAGCTCGTCGAAGGCGACGGCATCGCCGCCCTGCGCGCGAGCCAGGATGTCGGGAGCGATCTCGGCCATCGGCCGTTCTCCTGACGCGAGGGGCTGGTCTCGCCTCGAAAACGGTGGCCTCCGGGTGGCGGTTTAACCCTCCGACGCGACGACCACGGGAATTGGACAATCTCCGAATGAGGATACACTGCCCCAGTCGGAAGGACCCGCCCGCGCGACGGGCTCATCCAGGCTAGGTCATACTCTGATCGTAGTACCACTCGAGACTCGAACTCGACGTCGTGGTGCCGATACTCAGTCCCGCTGGACCTCCTCGACGATTCGTCGAGTGGCGACCGTCCGTGGGTGTTCATCGCCCAGAGTATTCTCGAGCGTGACCAGAGCGTGCGACATGACGCGCTCGGCCTCGGGGTAGCGCCCCTGTTCTGCCAGCGCCCGCCCGAGCATGACCTCCACGTCGGCCAGCTCCCAGGCACGCCCGGGCGGCGCCTTCTCGAGAATCGTCGCGGCTCTTCGCAGAAGGGACTCTGCGCCGAAGGGGTCCACCCGATCCAGCCGTACCCGGCCGAGGCCGGCCAGCACGGGTCCATTCGTCGTGTGACTGGGGCCGAGCGCCCGGGTCTGGATCGCGAGAGCTTCCCCATAGAGTGACTCCGCGGACGCGAACTCCCCGCCGTCGGCCAGGATGTCCGCGAGGTGGGTCATGTCGAGCGCGTGCTCGGGGTGGCCGACGGGGAATGCGGGACGTTTGATCTCCATCCCGCGCCGCATCAGCGCGGCTGCCGACGGATCCCCACGTTCGTGAAGTGCCCGGCCCAAATTTATATAGGCCAATCCGACATCCGGATGAGTCTCCCCCAGTGCACGGCGTCTCAATTCGAGCGCTTCGCGGTAGAGAGACTCGGCCTTCGCGAAATCGCCACGATCCAAGTAGACGTGCGCGAGGTTGTTCATTGCGAGTCCAAGACGGTCCGGAACGATCGGTCGCTCGGCTCGCCGGATTTCGACCGCCTCACTCGTGTACCTCTCCGCCTCGTCGAGGCGACCCCTCCTGCGCAGGACGTCTCCCAGGACGACAAGCGAGCTCGCGAGCTCCACGTGTCCTTCCCCGTATCGTCGTCGCTTCGCGGCGACGCTCTCCCGAGCGATCGACTCGGCGCCAGCGAAGTCGTCCATTTCGGACAAGACCAATGCCAGGAGTGTCTGCGTTCCCTCGACGCGGGCTTCATCGCCGAGAACGCGACGCTGGATCTTGATCGAGGTTTCGAGGGTCCGACGGGCCTCCTGAGGCAGTCCCAGCCCCGAATAGGCTTCAGCGATCACGTAGAGGAGCTGTCCTCGCACCTCGGGATGCATCGAATCGTCTCCCTCGATACGGGTCACCGCATCATCGAGAAGCTCACGCACGGTGATCGACCCACCGCGGCCGTACCATGGATCCGGCGACCGGAGGAGGCCGGTCAGGAATTCGGCCAACCTTTCCGCCTTATCGCGCTCGCGGGCTGTGCGCTGGGACTGGACCATCGTTACAACGCTGAAGCCGGTGAGGAGTAGCGCAAAGATCGCGCTGGCCGTGAAACCGAACGGGTGCCGACGCACGAACTTGGCCGCTCGGTAGCGCCGAGTGTCCGGACGCGCGGCGATCGGCAAATGATCGAGGTGCCGGCGAATGTCTCTCGCGAGTCCCTCGGCCGTGGGATAGCGTCGCTCCGACTCCTTCTGAAGCGCCGTCAGCGCGATCGTGTCGAGGTCACCCCGCAGGCGCCGTGATAGGCGCTCCGGCGTGGTGCCCCTGACGGCCGCGGACCGAACGTCGTCATGGAGTACGACGGCAGACGGTGGCTGAGGTATCTGCTCGAGGATCGCCCGCTCGATTGCGGGGAGGGAGCGGCCGGCGGAATCGAAGGGACGCTGGCCCGTGAGCAGCTCGTAGAGCAGAACGCCGAGCGAATAGACATCGCTAGCCGTCGAGACCCGTACACCGCCTAACTGCTCCGGGCTCGCGTACTCGGGCGTCAGGAGCTGGACCTGGGTTCTCGTCATCCCGGCTTCGCCCCCGGCCTCCTCGGCCGTGGCCAGAAGCTTCGCGATCCCGAAATCGAGCAGCTTCACGTGGCCGTCGGGTGAGATCAGAATGTTCGATGGCTTGAGGTCCCGGTGGACGACGAGGTTTCGATGCGCGAATTGAACCGCCTCACAGACGACGAGGAAGAGGTCGAGCCTCTGGTCGATGTCCAGCTTCTTTTGATCGCAGTACTGCGTGATGGGAACGCCTTCGACGTACTCCATGGCCAGCCAGGGGACACCGTCTTCCGTCACCCCGCCATCGAACAGTTGCGCGATGTGGGAATGCTCCAGCGTGGCGAGGATCCGCCGCTCTTCGCGAAATCGTCTGTCCAGATCCGAATCGTATAGACCACCGCGAACGAGCTTGATGGCCACGCGCCTCTGGTACGCGCCGTCCGCGCGCTCGGCCAGGAAGACGGTCCCCATGCCGCCCCGACCCGCCTCGCCGACGATCCGATAGGGACCGATGCGGAGGCCGATCGTCGCATGGGTCGATTCCAGATCCTCGAGGAGCCAGGGAAGCATCTCGGAGGCGGGAGTTTCGAGGAGGTGCTCCGACCGTTCGCAAGCGCGGAGCAGTCGCTCCGCTTCCATCCGGAGCAAGGGGTCCCCGTCGCAGGCGCGGCGTAGGTACTCCGATCGACGTTCGGGCTCCTGCTCGAGCGCTCCGTCGAGGACCGGCTCGAGGTTCTTCCATCGCTCAGGATCGATCTGGAGAGTCATTGACCTAGCTGCCGCTCAGGGCATCGTACAAAAGTCCTTTCGCCTTGACCCAGTCCCGTCGAACGGTACGCGGGGTCACCCCGAGGGCCTCGGCGGTCTCCACCTCGGTCAAGCCCCCAAAGAAGCGGCATTCGACGACTCGCGCCAAGCGCTCGTCGAGGCGAGAGAGAGCGTTCAGGGCTTCGTCGATCTCCAGGAGCGCGTCGGCCTGATCCTCGGACGGGATCACCGCCTCGTCGAGAGAGATGCGTCGCCGATACCCCTCTCGCTTGACCGCGCAACGCTGGCGAGCGCGATCGACGAGGATCTGGCGCATCGCGATCGCAGCTACCGCGAAGAAGTGCGCGCGATCACGCCACTCCGCTTGCGCTCCGTCGGCCAGCTTGAGGTAGGCCTCGTGGACGAGCTCGGTCGTCCCCAGGGTCATGGACTGGCCTCGGAGCCTTCCCCGCGCGATCCGCCTTAGCTCGTCGTAGACGAGCGGGAGGACGCGATCCATCGCTTCGCGGTGACCCTGTCGTACCTCGAGCAGGATCCGCGTGATATCGGTGGGTCCGGTCGTCGGTTCGGGCGTGGCGATCACCCCGATCCCATGATGGATTCTCCATACGAGCCAGGCAACCATCCCGTGCGTGTCCGCTTTTCCGGCAGTCTTCCGTTAGGGAGAATAGAGGAGGCGCCGGCCTGCTGCCAAGCTCTTGGCCCGGGAGGGAATTTCCATGACACCACGCTCCGCTCTTCGCGCCGCGGAAAGCCTCGCTTTCTGCGGCACTTCGATCGCATTGGTCGCCTTCCTCATCGGTCTCGCGTGTGGCGAAGATCCCGCCGGCCTCCCCTCGGCACCTCTGGATGCGGGCGAGACCGCCGGCCCCGGTGGCCCACCGGCCGACGGGGAGAGCCACAGGACACTGACACCCGCGACACTGGAGTTGCCGTATAGCGGTAACAACTTCAGCAACGGCACAGCCTTTTCGATTACGCAGCAGGCGGCAAGTGGCCGCGCTGGCTTTTTTTGGGCGAAGAGTCTTAGTAACAAACATCATGCCCTGATGGGGGTAAGCTCCGGCTCCGGGGCCGGCGTAGCTGGGTTTAACGATGAAACCGGCCCGGCCGGTGTGTTCGCTATCCAGACGTCGACGAATAGCGCGGATGCCCTCAACGTGGGTACGGTAGGCCGGGGTCGGGCCGGGGTCTTCCGGATCCAGAACTCGAGCAACGCCGACTTCGCGCTCGAGGGGAACACCAACGGCGGAGGCGCGGCGGTCTTCGGCGGCAACACCGGCACCGGCGGGGCAGGATTCTTTCAGATCCTCTCGGGCAGCAACAGCAGCCCGGCGATCTTGGCCCTGATCAGCGCCGGCACCGGTCCAGGACTCCAGGTCGACCACAACGGCAGCTCGGGTCACCTGGCGCTCTTCCGCGTGAACAACAATAACCGTATCCGCTTCACCCGTCAGGGCAAGGGGATCTTCAACGGCGGGACCCAGACGGGTGGCGCCGATATCGCCGAGGCGTTGGCTGTGGAGGAACGAACCAGCGCCTACGAGCCGGGCGACGTATTGGTGATCTCGACCCGCGCCGACCACCGCGTGACGAAGTCTCGTGAGCGCTACTCGACCCTGATAGCAGGGGTTTACGCCACCAAGCCGGGGGTTCTCCTGACTGAGCAGGACATCGACGAGAGCCTGAGTCACACGGTGCCGGTCGGGATGGTGGGCGTGATTCCGACCAAGGTCAGCACGGAAAATGGCCCGATTCTCCGGGGCGATGTACTCGTGACGGCGAGCCGGCCGGGCCACGCGATGCGGGCGACTCCTGTAGTCGTCCAGGGCACCACCTTGTACCCAACGGGCGCGATCCTAGGGAGAGCGATGGAGGAGTTCCGAGGGCCGGGAACGGGCAGGATCCGGGTGTTGGTAAACGTGAAATAGCGGACCAAACGCAGGGAGGTTCAACCCCCGCCGCCGTCCGGTTTATCCCTCCCGCAGACTAACCGGGGCTTGCCTCTGCGCGGGCCGCCCGTCGAAGTCGGAGATTGTACGACACGGTCCACGCCAGGTACGCGACGACCAGGGCAAAGAGCACGATCTCGGAATAAAAGTACACCGCGGCGATCAGCAGGGCCGCGCCGATCATGAGGAGGTGAGGCGACCGGGGATTGGTGAGGAACCGCTTGACGTTCGGAAATGCGACTCGGCTGACCATGAGGCCGGTGAGTATCAGCAACGCCGCCGCCCATACGACCGCCGCCGGCCAGTCGGCGAGCGGCGCCTTGAACAGGTGCACGTGGACGGCGACCACCGCCGCCGATACGGGCGTCGGCATGCCGATGAAGGCGTCCTTGCGAGGTGGCAAACCGGTTACCTCTCCGGTCGTCATCACGTTGAACCGGGCGAGCCGAAGGGCGGTTGCGGAGACGAATGCGAAGGCGGCGATCCAAACCAGCCGCTGGACGTGCGAGGAGCCCGCCATATCAGGCCCGCCCACGCCCCAGGCGAGGGCGAGGAGCGCGGGCGCGACGCCGAAGGTGACCACGTCGGCCAGCGAGTCGAGCTGCACGCCGATCGGCGAACTCGTAGACACCAGGCGGGCGACCGCTCCGTCGAGGCCATCGAGGACGATGCCCGCGCCGATCGCGATCGCTGCCCGGTCATAGTCTCCCGCCAACGTGGCGCTGACCGAGAAGAAGCCCGCGAAGAGGTTGCCGAGAGTGAAGAGGTGCGGGAGCAGGTGGACGCGGCTGCGGAGCCGCTCGCGGCGGTTTCCGCGGCGTCGTCTGCGACCCCCCACTTCACCCTCGACCTCGACCGGGATCGCCCGCCTCATGCGGGAGCCTCGCTCATGATGAGCGCCCCGGAGACGCGTTCGGTGAACCTCTCCTCGGCGCCGTCCCGCACCAGGGCCACGATCCGGTCGCCCGTCGAACAGCGCAACCCGACGTGGCAGATCCGCGCTTCGTCTCCACGCAGGAGCACGAGGGGGAGGATGTCGGGCCCGAGATCGAGATCCTGGATCGTCCGCCGGCCGGGCTCGCCGACCTCGGCCGTCCGGAGCGCGGCATCCCCGCGGTCGAGATCGAGGTTCCACTGGGCCACGTCGGCCTGCTCCGCGAACCCGGGCTCGCCACCGATGCTCTCGACGAGACGGTCCCGCGGCCCTTTCTCCCGGTCGATCAGCACCGGGTGCACGTCCGGAACGTGGTACTCCCCCGCGGCGATCTGGCAGACCAGGAAGTTCACCTCCTGGTTCGCGGTCAGGCCGACCATCGCCCCGGCATCTCCCAGCCGCGCCTCGTCCAGGACGTCGCGCTCGAGCGCGTTGCCCACGACCCCCGGCATTCCCTGGCGCTGCGCGTGAGCGACGTTGATCGGATTGGCGTCCACGAGGAGCGGCTCGAGGCCATGCTCCCACAGGAGTGAAGCGAAGGTCCTGCCGAGCGCGTTCGCTCCCACCACGACGACGTGACGGCTCGACTTCGCCGCGACTCCCAGAAGCCGGGCCACCGGTGCGGCCGTGATCCCCTGCACGACGACCGTGATCGCGATCGTCAGGAAGACGAGCGCCACGAGCGCCTCCCCCGCCTGCGCGCTCAGACGCGCCCTGGTCACCGCGGGCGAACCGCCGGCGAGCAGGATCGCGATGAACGAGGAGATCGAAATCGCCACCACGCCGCGCGGACAGATCCACATGACGAACAGCCGCTCCCGCCAGGTGAGGTCGGTGCGCGCGGTCGACGCCAGGACGTTCAGGGGCCGAATCACCCACATGAGGAGGAGGACCACGGCGACGCCACGCCATCCCACGGCGGCGATCGTCGACAGGCGCAGATGGGCGGAGAGCAGGATGAACAGGAGCGAGATGAACAGCACGCTGAGCTCGCCCTTGAATCGGCGCAGCTGGTGCTGGCGGGGAATCGACTCCCTGCGCACGGTCATGCCCGCGATGACGACGGCCGCCAGACCCGACTCCCCGGCCAGCAGCTCCGAAATCGCAAACAGCGCGAGCACCCAGGCGAGCACCACCAGGTTCTCGATCTCGGGTTCGAGCAGCCGCCGCATTCGCAGGATGCGCCCCAGGATCCAGCCTCCCGCCAGCCCGATCGCGGCGCCTAGACCCATCCGCAGGGCGAACGCCTGCAAGCCGGTCCAGACCGACGAGTCGGACGTCAGCATGATCTCGAGAACGACCACGGCGAAGATGGCCCCGATGGGGTCGATGACGATCCCTTCCCCCCGCAGGACGGTGTCCAGCCGTCGCTGGACGCGCACCCGGTCGAGCAGCGGATTGATCACCGTGGGCCCGGTGACGCTGACGATCGCTCCGAACAGGAGCGCGAGCCGCCACGGGAACCCGGCCACGAAGTGGGCGCCGACGGTCGCACCCATGACCGTGATCGCGGCTCCGATCGTCACCAGGTTCCGTACCGTACGGCCGACGGCGGCCAGGTCCACGTAATGGAGCTGGAGCCCGCCCTCGAACAGGATCAGAGCCACCGCGATCGTGACGATCGCCTCCAGCCCGCGGCCGAACGCCCGGGTGTCGATCCAGCCGATCCCATCCGGCCCCACCAGGATTCCCAGCCCGAGCAGGAGCACGATGCTCGGGAGCCGCGCCTTCTGCGCGAGGACCTGGGCGAGCATCCCGATGGCGATCGCGACCGCGATCATATGAACGAGCCTCTGGGCGGTCACCTCCATGCCGGCAACCTATCAGGCCACGTTCGCGGCGTACCAGTCGCACCACCGAGTCAGCGGGCATTGGCCGCAGAGCGGCGTGCGCGCCTTGCAGATGGACCGGCCGTGCGCAATGAGACGGTGATGGGTGGCCGCCCATTCGCCCTCGGGGATCGCTTCCATGAGCTCTTCCTCGACCTGGCGAGGAGTATCTCCATGCGCCAGCCCGAGCCGACGCGACACGCGGAAGACGTGGGTATCGACCGCGATGGCCTCGATCGCGTGGACGTTGGCGAGGACCACGTTGGCCGTCTTCCGCCCGACTCCCGGAAGCGCCATCAAGGCCTCCCGATCGCGCGGTACGCCGCCTGCATGCTCCTCCACGAGAGCGCGAGTGGCCGCCAGGATATTCCGCGCCTTGTTCCGGAAGAGCCCGCATGAGCGGATGTACGATTCGAGCTCGTCCTGCGAGAGCCGCAGGACGTCCTCGGGACGCGGATGGTCGTGGAAGAGGCGCGCCGTGACCTGGTTCACCCGCTCATCGGTGCATTGCGCCGACAGGATCGTCGCGACCAGGAGCTGGTAGGGAGTCTCGTACCGCAGGGCCGTTTGGGCCGCGGGGTAGGTTTGTTCGAGCGCGCGGAGGATCGCGCGGACGGCTCTCCGGCCCTTGCGGCCCCGAGCCTCCGCCGAACCGGTCTTCAGGGAATGGTGCCGGTCTGGATCTTGCCCTGCCGTTCCCGGTTTTGCCGCTCGATCGCCTCGCGCGTGCTCTGCGGCACATCCTGACCACGCGTCGTATCGGGCATGATGCGGGCGCCCGAGCGCAGTCCGAAGGGGTCCAGCATCTGGATGCTGTCGGCGAACGTCGTTTTCGGCTCCCCGAGCGAGGCGGCCAGCACGACCTCGGAGGCCAGGGAGTCCCCGGCATAGACCAGGCCGAAGTCGTTGTTCACCTGCACGATCTTGTGGGTGAGCTGCTCGAAACCGGGCTCCTCGAGGACGCGGAAGTCGTACTCGAATCCGTGATACAGGTACAGGGACTTGACCTCGCCCGGCCGGAGAACTCCCGTGAACGTCGTGGCCGCCCCGAGCTGCTGGGAGGCGGTGGGCTCGATCTTGAGCACCTTGGGCTTGTCCGTCGCGTTCCGGACCTCGACGCTGCGCAGATGGTAGGGGCTGCGCATCGTCGAGATCGGCCCCTGGCAGGCTGCCAGGACGGCGACTGCGAGGAACCCCTCCAGGACCCTTGCTTGACGCATAGGGATAGCCTCGCTAAGTTGAGAAGTTACCGCGCGTTAACCAACGCCACATACTGACTGCTTTCCCCGGGGAGGGACGAATCCGCATGGCCGAGGTCCAGGTTCGCGAGGGCGAATCGCTCGAGAGCGCGCTCAAGCGCTTCCGTCGCGAGGTCAAGAAGTCGAACATCTTCTCCGAGCTGAAGCGCAAGCGTCACTACGAAAAGCCCAGCGAACGCCGGCAGCGCAAGCTCCGTAGCCGCAACCGTCGCGGCTAGGCCAATATGGCTCCTCCCGATTTCAAGGTCAACGACAAGGTCGTCCATCCCCAGTACGGGGGCGGATATATAGCCGGCATAGAGTCGATCGAGGTGGGAGGCGAGAAGATCGAGTGCCTCAAGATCCGGTGCGTCTCGAAGGGGCGTAAGATCTTCGTTCCCAAGGGCAGCGTGGAGCTGTCCGCGATTCGCCCCCCCCTGAACGGCCGCCGGTTCGCCGAGCTGAAACGGACCCTCACCGGGGAGCCCGAGAAGCTCAATCGGAATTTCAACCGCCGCATGAAGGCCGTGAAGACCAAGCTGGACTCCGGAGATCCCCTCCAGGTCGGCGAAGTCCTGCGCGATCTGTATCCCAAGTGGTCGGACAATTCGCTCTCCAGCTCCGATCAGCGGATCTTCGAGAAATGCCGGGACCTGCTCGTCAGCGAGCTCGCGCTGATCAAGAACTACTCCTACGAGGATGCGCTCGAGTACCTCGAGGAGACGATGTCTTCGGCCGCAGCTTCATAGCCAGTCCGGGTCGCGCGCCTCGTCCTCGTCGTAGTCGGTGAGGTCGTCGAGGTCCTCACCGTCCGGATCCACCAGCCACAGATTCTCCTTCGCGTCGGGTCTCCGCGACACGAACGCGATTCGCTCCCCGCTCGTGCTCCAGGTCGGAGAGCGATCTTCCACGTCGTTGTCCGTAAGTCTCGTGGCTTCACCTCCCGCGACCGTAGCCACAGCGATCTCGGCATCCCTGCCTTCGCCGCTCGTGAAGGCGAGGCGGGCCCCGTCCGGACTCCAGTCGGGCTCGGTCTGTGTATCGTTGCCGCCGGGCGTCAGGGCGCGCGGCGGACCGCCGGCGGCCGGGACCAGCAGGATCCGTTTCCTCCCGCCCTCCTCGCCCACGACCGCCAGCGTGCTTCCATCCGGCGACCAGGCTGGTTGGCTGGCCGCGAGACCGTCCGCTAGAGGACGCGCGTTGGCGCCGTCGACCTCGGCGACCATGACCTGCGAGCGGCTCCCGCGAACCATCGTGAACGCGATCCGGCGGTCGTCGGGGGCGACGGCGGGATCCCGATAGTCGGCGTCCGCGCTGCCCAGGATGCGGCGCTCGTCGTTGCCGTCGAGGTCCATCGACCAGATCTCCTCGCGTCCCGCCGGCGGCCGTCGGGTGAAGAACACACGCCGGATTCCGGGAGCGAAGAACGGCTGGGTGTCTTCCCCCTCGTCTCCCGTAAGCCGCAGCTCGTTTCCCTTCCGCGCCACGATGAACCAGATGTCCGTGCTCCCCGCCAGCGAATCCACGTCGTGCTTCGAGTAGAGGATCCGCACCGAGGAGGGAAGCTGGTCGGGGGGCGAGTACAGACATGCGCTCCCGGCGACGAGGCCGAGGGCCGCGAGGCCAGATACCGTAGCCGGCACGAGGCCGAAGCGGCCGCTCATAGCTTGGGCAGCGTCACGCCGAGCTGCGCCTGGTACTTGCCGCCGCGATCGGCGTACGAGATCTCGGGCGACTCGTCGGATTCGAAGAACAGCACCTGCGCGATGCCCTCGTTGGCGTAGATCTTCGCCGGCAGCGGCGTGGTGTTCGAGATCTCGAGCGTCACGTGCCCCTCCCACTCGGGCTCGAAGGGGGTCACGTTCACGATGATACCGCAATTGAGGGCGAAGACGCCCGCTGCGAGGGCGAAATTGCCCGCTTCGGGAACTGTCAGGCAATAGATGTCATGGATACCGGGAACTGGACGGATGCCCTTGACCCGATGGTTTCTCATCTCCGAAGAACGTCCATCCAGCAGCTCTGGAAACCTGCGGAAGACCGACCGGTCGCACCCTAAGAGCCTGGCTGCTCTCCGAATCGTCCCCGCTCGCTCCAACGCGTCTCGGACCGCCTCCTCGTCGATGTCTTCCCGCAGGCGAATACGCCTCGCGACGTCCCGCTGACGGCCCCTGCGTGATCCATCGTCTCGGCGCCACGCTTCTCGCTGGCGCGCGCTCTGCGCTTCGCGTTCGTCTCCGTCGAGGTAGAAGATCCGCATGAAGTCCGCGTGCATATGGCGCCGCTCCTGAGTCCACGACGCTAGACGCTTTTCTCGCAGCAGCTCACGAGTACCAGAATATTTCTCATCGGACCAGAACCGCTTCGCCCTCTCGCGCTGGACTCCACTTACGTGAGAGCGCCATTCCGGATCCTGCGCGCGACGGGCCAGGGATTCCCGGATCCGTTCCCCGTGCTCTTCGCCGTCAAAATCCTCCCCGTACGTATCCTGATTGTGAAGCCGGATGTGATCTCCGGCCGGCATGCGCGCGATGTTCCAGGGGTTGTTGTTGAGGCGATCGTAGTCCTTGTGATGTCTGTGTGTTCCCGGCTGGTCGGCATAGATGCCGTTCTCGACGTTCCATTCGTCTGCGAGTCGATGCGTGGGATAGATATGCCCAGTAAGCGGTTGATAGACCGCTTCGTAACCGCGTACGAGCTGGCGATACAGAGGCATCAGCGAGTCCTCGGGCCGGAGATCGGCGGCGCAGACGATGCGCCCGTCGCGCCGGATGAACTCGTGATCTGCCGTGCAGCGAACCGCTTCGCCGTTGTCCAGCCGGATTTCCAGGAGGTGATCGGTGCCGACATGCCGGGGAACATCGAGCAAAGCCACGATGATCCGGCCGTAAGGCCCCATCGAATAACCCCAGAACATCTCGTCGCCGCGCTCATACCGTTCGGCCATTTCCTCCAACGTAGGGCACGACCCATCGACTAGCGCGACGCGTATGTCCCCGGAGAAACAGCGCGCGTACGTGGACTTCCCTACACAGATCGTCAGGACGTTTCGCGGAATCCGGAAGTACTCCACAGATCGAGCCAGGGCGAAGGAGTTTGGCGGGACGATGCACGTCTCGCTCTTCCAGTCCACGAACGAGCGGGGATCGAAGTTCTTGGGATCGACGGTGGCGGTATAGACGTTGGTGAAGATCTTGAACTCGTCGGCGACCCTCACGTCGTAGCCGAACGACGAGACGCCGTAGGAGATCACGCCCTCCCGCACCTGGCGCTCGGCGAAGGGCTCGATCATCCCGTGTTCCTTCGCCATCCGCACGATCCAGTGATCGGGCCGGATGCTCAGAGCGCCTCGTTCATGCTGCCGCTGCGGTATCCCTCCAGGTCGCAGGCCACCCACACATAGCCGAGCTCCTTGAGCTTGGGCACGAGCTCGGGCGCCGCGGCGAGGAGCCGCGCGCGATCCTCCGGCGGGACCTCGATCCGCGCGACGTCGCCGTGATGGCGGACGCGCACTACCGGGAACCCGGCTTCGCGAAGCACGCGCTCGGCGCGGCCCACGCGGCCCAGCTTCTCGGTCGTGATCGCCTCGCCGTACGGGAATCGGGACGCGAGGCAGGCGTTGGCGGGCTTGTCGGCGGTGGGAAGTCCCAGCCGTCGCGAGAGCTCCCGGATGTCGGCCTTGGTGAACTCCGCCTCCTTGAGCGGCGAGATCACTCCGCGCTCGTCGAGCGCCTTCAAGCCGGGGCGGAAGTCCAGCGCGTCCTCGGCGTGCGACCCGTCGATCACCGCCTGAAAGCCGCGCGCGGATGCGATCGCCACGAGGTCGCCGTACAGATCGGCCTTGCAGTAGTAGCAGCGCTCGGGCGGATTCAGCAGGAATCCTTCGTCCTCCAGCTCGGTGGACCGGAGCCGCTCGTGCGGGGCGCCCAGCCATTCGGCCAGCCGGACGGCCTCGTCGATCTCTTCATCGGCGTAGGTGGCGCTCGCCGCGGTGATCGCGAGCACGTTCCCGGCCCCCAGTACGTCCAACGATTTCCTGAGCAGCAGGGTTGAATCGACTCCACCGGAATAGCCTAGCACGACCGAGCCCGCGGCGCGGAGGATCGACTCGAGCCGCCGCTCCTTCTCCGCAAGCGTGTCGGTGGCCGAAGGGCTGGCGATGGGAGGATTCATGGGACCGGCAAGGTACCGGGGGCTCATCCCGAGCGCACGCCGTTCACCGCCAGGATACGGCCCGCCGGATCGACAGCCAGAAGGTGGTTCCGATCGAGGCGGTGCTGGACGCCGAAGCGCTCGAGCGTGCGCACCAGATCCGGCAGCCGCGAGGCCGCGACGACGAACGCCGCGCCGTAGATCCCGGGGGGCTCGCGTCGCTCGATCCGGAGCTGGTGGTCGCCCGCGAGAAGCGGAGCGTCCGGGTCGCTGGAGTCCGCCATCCTCCGAATCTCGAGCGCAGCGAGGAAGTCGCCGAGCGCGGCGGGATCCGCTGCGCCGATAGTCACGCCGAGAATGCCCGGATTCTCGAGACCCCGCCAATCCTTCGTCCGACGGTAGAATGGCCCGTGCCGACCCCGAGAGACGACGTCCGCCGAGGGGAGCGGAACGTGGAGGTCCACGCGCACGTCGGCGGGGGAATCGAGAGACAGGACGTAGCGGTTGGAATCGGCGGGATCGGGATCGGCCGCGACCTCGGCGTCGGGCCAGATCCCATGCATCTCCTCGGCGTCCCTCTCGAAGGCCACGATGCGGCCCGGCCGGAGGTCCCGCTCGGCGAGCCAGCGCGCCATGGCGGTCGGATCGATCGCCTCCATGCGCAGCGAGATCGCCTCGCGCGCGCCGGGGATCGCGCTCGCGTCGACGAGGCGGACGCGGTCCTCTTTCCCCCACCCCAGCGCGGCCTCGCCGGGGTTGGACTCCTCCGCGGCCTCCTTCATCGCCAGGACCCAGCGGTAGAACCTCTCGGCCGCGGCGAGGTCCGGAACCGGGAGCGTGATTCCCTGAAGGCGGAGCGCGGCCGGCATTCGCGCGAACCTAGCCGACCAGCCCGGCCTCCGCGAGGAACCGGCTCGGGCGCGCCTCGTCGCGCGGGACAGCGACCCACGAGGCGACGAGCTCCTGCGAGGCACGCGTGAGCGCGACGTAGAAGAGCCGGCGCTCTCCGTCGACGGGCGCGCGCGGGTGCGGGATCAGTCCCTCGTTGCAACCGGGCAGGAAAACGACCGGCCACTGGAGCCCCTTGGCGCGGAAGTAGGTCGCCACCGTAACCGCATCGGCGGCGTACTCGACGTCCGCCGGCTCGTCCGCCGCGCACCTTCGCCTCCCCGCGCCGCGATCCGCCTCGGCCCGCACCCGGCAGGGAATCCCGACGGACCGCAGCTTCGCCGCCACCGAGACGCAATGCGCGTTCGTGCGGCAGAGGACCGCGAGATCCCGCGGGCTGCGCCCGCCGCCGATCGCCTTGCGCGCCCGGTGCGCGAGTCCCGCGGTCTCCGCTTCCGCGCTTCCGGCGGGGGCCGCGATGACGACGGCCGCGTCGGTGCGCGCCGCCACCGGCGACTTCGGGATGCGGCCCCGGTTGTGGCGCACGAGCCGCACGGCGTGCTCGAGCAGGTTCGGCGGGTTCCTGTAGTTGATCGCCAGCTCGTGCGAGTCGACCTCGCGGCGGAGGAGACGCGCCAGACCGACGATGAACTCCGAGGAGCAGCCCCGAAAGCCGTAGATCGCCTGGTCGTCGTCGCCCGTCACCACGAGATCCGAGCGGGCGGCCAGCCGCTGGACGAGCGCGAAGTCGAGCCGGTTGATGTCCTGGAACTCGTCGACGATCACTTCGTCCCAGAGCCCCGCGATCCGCTCTCTCAGCTCCGCCCGCTCGAAGAGCGCCAGCGCGCGGAGCTTCTGGTCGTCGAAGTCGATGACCCGCGCCCCGCGCATGGCCCTGTCCGTGGCGACGAAGAGCCGCGCGACGGCCGCGGGGTCGGCGCCCGGGACCTCGGACGCGAGCTCTGCCATGCGATCCCGCGCGACCGGGTCGCTCGTGAGGAAACGGGCAAATTCGCGCTCGCGTCCCGTGCGCGGATCGTGGAGCGCGTTCTTGAGGAGAGCGAACACCTCGCGGACGAGGGCGCCGTGCCCGACGAGGTCCGCCGCGAGGCCGCACTCGGCCGCCGACTCCCCGAGCAGGCGTTCGGCCAGGACGTCGGCGGCGACCGCACGGGCCTCCTCGGGGGCGTGCCGCCGGAGGAGCGCGGCGCCGAAGGCGTTCAGGGTCGACACCGTGCACCCGTCGGCGCCGATCCCGGCCTCGAGCGAACGCGACGCAAGGCGCTCCGCCAGTGAGCGTCTCGCGGCGCGATCGAACGTCAGCACTAGGACGCGCTCCGGCCGGACACCCTCCTCGATCCTCCCGAGAACGCGCTCGACGATCGTCTGGGTCTTCCCCGATCCGGCGGGCGCCACCATTCGAATGGTGCGTGAGCGGCACTCGATAACCCGGAGCTGATGCTCGTCCGCCGACACGCCTCAGCTCGTGTCGAACGATCGATCGAGCGCGCGATACTGGACCGCTTCCGCCACGTCCATCGCCCCGATCGCATCCCGTCCGTCGAGGTCTGCGATCGTCCGCGCGACCCTCAACACGCGGACATGCGCGCGCGCCGACAGGCCCAGGCGGGCGTGGGCCGTCTCCAGGAGCCGCCGGCCCTCGCGACAGAGCCCGAGGCATCCACCGCTCCGCTCGGGCACCAGGCCGGCGTTCGGCACGCCGCGCTCACGCTGCCTCGCGCGCGCCGCCTCGACGCGACCGCGGACGCTCGCCGAGGTCTCGGCGCGGCGCCCATCGGTGAGCTCGGCGAAGGCGATCGATCGGAACGGTACGTGGAGGTCGATGCGATCGAGCAGCGGACCCGACACGCGACCACGGTAGGCGCGCCGCGCGCCGGGACTGCAGCGGCAGGCCCTTCGCGCGTCGCCCCACCACCCGCAGGGGCAGGGATTCATGGCGGCGATGAGCAGGAAGCGCGTCGGGAACCGCTGCCGCTCGCGGGCCCGGCCGATGACGACCTCGCCGTCCTCGAGCGGCTGCCGCAGCCCCTCGAGCGCATCGCGGCGGAACTCGGGCAGCTCGTCGAGGAACAGGACCCCGTGATGCGCCAGACACACTTCGCCCGCGCGCGCCGGGTGGCCGCCCCCCAGGAGGGCCGCGGCGGAGAGCGTATGATGAGGGGCGCGAAAGGGCGGGAGCGTCACGAGCGGCCGCTCGGGCGTCAGCCTTCCCCACGCGGAGTGGATAGCCGTGACCTCGAGCGCCTCCTCTTCGGTCAGCGCCGGCAGGATCGTCGGCAGTCGCCGCGCGAGGAACGTCTTGCCCGCGCCGGGCGGGCCGATGAGGAGCGCGTTGTGAAAGCCGGCCGCGGCGATCTCGAGCGCCCGACGGGCGGGCTCCTGGCCGCGGATCTCGGCCCAGTCGACCCCGGCCCGCGTGGAATGGGCGGTGGCGACGGGGAGTTGAGGCGCGATCGGGCGCCGGCCCGACAGATGGTCGACCGCCGCACGCAGCGAACATACGGGGATCGCCTCCACGCTCCGGACGAGGGCGGCCTCGCGCGCGTTCTCCGTCGCCACGAGGACCTGCGACGCGCCGGCCGCGGCGAGCGCGGCCGTGGCGGGAAGCACGCCCCG
>DASRVB010000240.1:0-6348 GCA_035687725.1 Gemmatimonadota bacterium | reverse complement strand
CTGCACGGCGGCCGCGCCGCCCGCTTGCAGGAAGCGGCGCCGCGGGAGCGGCCGCGCGAGTCCGAAATGGCTGTTCGAGGGCATGCGGAACGATATATTGCCGCCCATGCAACGGACCATCCTGCTCGCCATCGCCATTCTCTTCGCCTGTGGCGGCGAAGTCGACCCCAACGCGCCCCTCGCCACCCACCGCGACGAGGAGCGCGACGTCACCTTCGTCACCGCCGAGGACGTCCACGACTGGATGGAGGCCGGCCACTCGGACGAGGTCGTCTTCATCGACAACCGCAACCTGTTCACGTTCGAGCAGCAGCGGATCGCCGGCGCCCGGCTCATCCCCACTGACGACGTGGAGCAGTCGCTGGGGAGCCTCCCGCTCAACAAGTGGGCGGTGTTCTACTGCACGTGACCCGACGACGGTCTGAGCGTCCGGGCGGCGCAAATCGCGGAAGACAACGGATACGACAGGGCGATCGTCCTCGAGGGCGGCCTCGGCGCCTGGTCCGAGAAGGGATACCCGGTAGAGTCGGGGACCTGAGCGTCGCGCGATGAAACCCGCGCGGAGCCTGACGCAGGAGCCCGAAACACCCACCCCCGAGCTTCCTTCGTACTGCAAGTCCCTGTTCAGCGGCGTGATCGCCGCGGATCTCGTCTTTCCGTTCCCCGAGCTTCCGGCCGACGAATCCGAAGACCTCGCCGGCTACCTGGACGACCTCGAGCGGTTCCTGGACGCCAAGGTCGACGGCGCCGCCTTCGATCGTGACGCGGCCATCCCCGAGGGTGTGCTGGAAGGCCTCGCCGAGCGCGGGGTCTTCGGACTCTACGTATCCGAAGAACACGGCGGCATGGGGTTCGGCCAGCGGCAGTCGAACCGGGTTTCCGCGCGCATCGCCGCCCGCGACCCTGGCCTGGCGGTCCTGCTCGGGTCCCACCTGTCGATCGGCATCAAGGGAATCTCGATGTACGGGACCGAGGAGCAGAAGCGGCGCTGGCTCCCCCCCTGCGCCCGTGGTCAGACGCTGGCATCCTTCGCGCTCACCGAGCCCGATCACGGCTCGGACGCAGCCAACATCGAGTCCCGCGCCCTGCGCGCGCCCGACGGCTCCGCGTGGATCCTCGACGGGCACAAGATCTGGATCGGCAACGCGCATCGCGCCGGCGTCCTGACAGTCTTCGCGCAGACGCCGATCGAGAAGGACGGGCGGACGATGGACCGCGTGACCGCTTTCGTGCTGGAAGGGCACCAGGAGGGGATCGAGATCGGGCGGATCTGGACCAACGAGAAGCTCGGCATCCGCTCCTCGACGCAAGCGGAGATCTTCTTCCGCGGCGTCCGCGTCGGGGACGACCAGGTTCTCGACCGGCCCGGCCACGGGTTCAAGGTGGCGATGAACGTCCTGAACGGCGGCCGGGTCGGCCTCGCCGCGTGTGCGGTGGGTGGACTGGAGACGATGCTGCGGGCGGCCGAGAACTTTGCCTGGTCGCGCCGCCAGTTTGGACGGTCCATCGCGGAGTTCGACCTGATCGCGGCGAAGCTCGCCCGCATGCGGATCGACGGCTACGTCACGGAGTCGATGGTGGAGCTGACCGGCGCGCTGATCGACCGCGGCGGCGTCGACTACAGCCTGGAGTCGGCGATCTGCAAGGTGTACGCGTCGGAGGCCGCGTGGCGAGCCGCCGACGACGCGCTCCAGATCGCAGGCGGTCGCGGCTACATGCGGGACCGTCCGTTCGAGCGTTACCTGCGGGACGCGCGCATCAACCGGATCTTCGAGGGGACCAACGAAGTGCTGAGGGTGTTCATCGCGCTGGCGGGGATCGAGCGTCTGGGCGACTACCTGGAGCACGTCGGCTCCGCTCTGCGCGAGCCGATCAAGGACATCGGGGTCCTGACGGAATTCGCGTTCCATCGGATCAAGGACGCGGTCGGGAGACCGAGCGCGGGCGTGAAGGTCGCGGAGTCGCTGGCGGGACCGCTCAAGGCGATCGAGCGGTACGCGGGCGCGCTCCACGACGCCGCCGAGCGCGCGATCCGGGCGCACCGGGAGCGCGTCGTGGAGGAGCAGCTCGTGCTCGCGCGGCTCGCCGACATCGCGATCGACCTCTACGCGCTGACCGCCGTGGTCGGCCGCGTGCAGGCGACGATCGAGCGCGCCGGCAAGGAAGCGGCGGAGGCCGAGATCGACATCGCGCGCCAGTTCAGCCGTGAGGCCGGGGCGCGGATCGAAGCGCGGGTCGCCCTGCTTTCGGAAAACCGGGACGAGCGCCTGCGGCGGATCGCTCGCCGTCCGGCGGTGGCGCGATGAGCATCCGCCGGCCCGACCCGCGGCATCCGGGCGGCGATACGCCGCTCGACGAGGACCCGCTCGCATCGGCCTTCTGGATTCGCGGCTTCCGGCGTGAGGACGCGAGCGCGGTGCGGGAAATCGTGTTCGGCGTCCTCGCGGAGTTCGGCCTCGCCCCCGATCACGCCGGCACCGACGTCGATCTCTCCGACGTCGAGATCCACTACCTCGCTCCGGGGGGTGGGTTCTGGGTGGTGGAGGACGGCCGCGGCCGGATCGTCGGCACGTGCGGGCTCTGGCTCGACCCCGGCGACCCCGCGCGCTGCGAGCTCCGCAAGATGTACCTGCTGCCCGACTGGCGCGGGCGGGGGCTCGGCGGCCAGCTCCTGGAGACCGCGCTCGGCCACGCGCGGAGCGCGGGGCGGACGCGCGTCGAGCTCGAGACGAACCGCGCGATGACTGCAGCGATCGGCCTGTACGAGAGCCGCGGGTTCCGCGAGACCCAAGGTGAGACCTGCGCCCGCTGCGACCGCCGCTTCGCGCTCGAGCTCGAGTAGCCACTTTCTTCGATCAGTCGAGTCCAGCGAAGCAGTTGCTACTCGGCCCAGCCTTCCGCCAACGCCGCGAAGAAGGCGCGCGCCTCGCGCACCTCGTCCACCTCGACGCACTCGTCCGGGCCGTGGGACCGCGCGCTCGTACCGGGGCCGCACTTCATCGCATCTACGTTGCGGAACCACACCCAGTCCGAGCACGTCGGGCTGCCGTACTCGCGCGCGCCGGGGCGTACCGTGCGTGCCGCGGCGACGAGCCGGGATCCGGGCGGGGTCTCGCAGGGGACGAGCCGGTCGGAGACGACCTCGACCTCGGCGGTCACGCGCTCGCGAATCGCCTGGATCAGCTCCGCGTGGTCCCACGGCGGCGTGGTACGCACGTCGAGCGAGACGCGCGCGATCGGAGCGGTGACGTTCCGGGCCACGCCGGCTTCGATCATGGTCGGCGTGACCGTCGGGTCGCCGAGGACGGGATGCGGGCGCCCCGCGCCGACCCCTTGGAGCGCGAGCAGGTCGCGGGCCACGATCGCGATCGCGTTCGGCCGCCCCTCGTCCGCGCGACCGGCATGGATCTGTGTCCCGCGTGCCACCAGGTCGAGCCATAGGACGCCCCGCTGCGCGGTCGCCAGCTCGAGGTTGGTCGGCTCGCCGATGACGGCGGCATCGATGCTACCGAGCGTCGCCGCGAGTCCGGGCATCGTCGTGTCGGGCGTCTCCTCGCAGAACCCGAGGACGACGAGCAGGCGGCCGCGCTGCGGCCCACCGCGGGCCGCCACGTCCGCCGCCGCTGCGAGCATGGCGGCGACCGACGCCTTCGCATCGCCCGATCCCCGCCCGTAGAGCCGCCCGTCCTCGATCGCCGGATCGAAGGGGTCCCTGGTCCAGCCGTCCCCGGGAGGGACCGTGTCGAGGTGGGAGACGAGGGCGAGCGTCGCGCCGCGGGCATGGCCGGCCACCTCCACCGCGACGCCGAGCTCGTTCCGCCGCACGTCCAAACCCGCACCGCGTGCGACGTCCTCCACGCGCCGCGCGACCTCCTCCTCCGAGCCGCTCGGCGAGGGGATGGACACGAGCTCGCGGAGGAGACGGACCTCGTCGATGGACGACCGACCCCGCATGGCAGGCTATATTGCCCGGCGACCGCGAACAACGGAAGGGGGAAGCGATGACCGGTAGGAATGTCGGGCTCGCGGGACTGGCCGCCGTCCTGCTCGCCGCCGGGCCTGCCCGCGGGCAGGTCCCGACGCGCGAGCTTCCGCCCGCGGAGCTGGCGGCGGGACTCACCCCAGCCGACCTGACCGCGCGGGTGGAGCAATTCGCCCCGGTGGACCTGACGTTCGATACGTCGCTGCTCGATGCCCACCAGCGGATCGTCGTGCGGAAGCTGATCGAGGCGTCCGACGTGCTGAACGAGATTTTCTGGCTCCAGGTCTGGCCGGACAACCTCAGCTACAGGTCGATGCTGGAGGAGGTCGGGGACGCGGACCTGGAGCCCGCGCGCCAGTACTACGACATCATGGCCGGGCCTTGGGACCGGCTCGCGGACTCGGAGCCATTCTTGGCGGTCGGTCCCAAGCCGGCAGGGGCCGGCTACTATCCCGCCGATGCCACCCGGGAGGAGATCGAGGAGTGGATCGCGGCGCATCCCGAGGATCGGGAGGCGTTCACGTCGTACTACACGATCCTCGAACGGGAGGGCGATCGGCTGGTGGCCGTCCCGTACAGGGAGGCATACGCGGACCGGCTCGAGCGCGCGGAGGGCCTCTTTAGGGAGGCGGCCGAGCACGCGCAGAACGTCTCGCTCGCGGACTTCCTGGGCAAGCGGGCGGAATCGCTCGTCACCGACGATTACCTCGCATCCGAGATCGCATGGATGCAGCTCTCCGAAAATCTGGTCGACGTCACCTTCGGTCCCTACGAGGTCTACGAGGACGCCCTCATGGGGTGGAAGACGGCCTATGAGTCGTTCATCGGCATCAAGGATCCCGGCGCGAGCGCAGACCTCGAGGTCCTGGTCTCGCATCTCCCGGATCTCGAGGCGGCGCTTCCCATGGATGACGCGTACAAGAGCCGGGACCGCTCGTTCGAATCTCCGCTGTCGGTGATCGACGTGATCTACACGGCGGGAGATGCGCGGCGCGGCGTCATGACGCTCGCGTTCAATCTGCCCAACGATCCTCGGGTCTCCGATGAATACGGCACGAAGAAGGTAATGCTGCGGAACGTCATCGACGCCAAGTTCGAGAAGGTCCTCGTGCCGATCGCCGAGCGCGTGCTGGAGCCGGCGCTCGCGGCCGAGATCGAGCCACGGCCGTTCACGACGAACGTCCTCATGCACGAGCTGGCCCATGGTCTCGGCCCGCGCCTCGTCCATGGCAGTGACGAGTCGATCTCGGTCCGCCTTGGAGCCAGTTATTCCCCCGTCGAGGAGGCGAAGGCCGACGTCGTGGGAGTGCTCTCGCTGGCGCATCTGGCCGATGCGGGGGTCTACGACGAGGCCTTCAAGCGCCAGGTGTACATCAGCTCGGTCGCGGGCCTGTTCCGCTGCGTGCGGTTCGGGACGAACGAGGCCCACGGAAAGGGATGCGCGGTGCAGCTGAACCACCTCCTCGACACGGGCGCGATCGCCGTCGGGACGGAAGGAAGGTTCGGGATCGACTTCGGGAAGATCCACGCAGGATACGAGAGCCTCGCGCGCCAGCTCCTGACGATCGAGGCGACCGGCGACGTGGCCGGCGCGGAGGGTCTGCTGGCCGAGAAGGGAACGCTGCCGCCGCCGGTCGAGGACGCGATCGGCCGCCTCGCAGACGTTCCGGTCGACATCCGGCCCCGCTACACGGTGATCGAAGCGATGAGGGAATGGTGAATCGAGCACGCGTGCTGGTGGGGCTGGCCTCCATCCTCTGCGCCTGTGGCGGCGGGGACATCGCCGAGGTGGTCCGGCCCGCCCGCGAGCCGGGGGAGCTCGCGCTGCCGCCGTCGGCCAACGCGCCGCGGGTGTCGCGCGACGCGTCCGCGCCCGACACGTTCCGTCCGGATTCGATCGACGAGTTCGAGGTCATGGACTTCGACAGCTTCCCAATGGGCGACCCGCTCGGCGATCCGCTGGCCTTTTCCGGATCGCCCGATCCGGCGGTCGAGTCCGTCGCCGATTCGTATCGGCGTCACTATGGCGAGTCGCTGCGCACGGAGGGCTCTTCGGTCCGCGGGCGCATCGACCGCGAGCTCCAGCGGGAGGCGGAGCTTCGGACCGCCCAGGAGCGCGGGTACCCCGACTGGACCTCCATGATCGAGGAGATGAGCGCCGAGCAGCGCGCCAGGCTCGTGGACATGCTGAACGAGACCAACGTCGAGCTGGCGCGCGACCTCCACGGCTCGGTCGACGAGGACGTTCCGGCCGGCGCGGCGCCAACCGGCACCGGTTCGACCGGCACTGCGCCGGCCGGCACCTCCCCGGCGGGGACTACGCCGCCGGGGGAATGACAGCCACCCGCGCGCCGGACCTGCCGCCG
>DASRVB010000239.1:0-13499 GCA_035687725.1 Gemmatimonadota bacterium | reverse complement strand
CCGCCTCCGCCAGCGCGGCATCGACGTCGCCGAACTCCATCGCCACTGCCTTGTGGACGTTGTGCCCGTCGCCGTAGAGATGGATGCGCGGGTCCTCGGCGTCCAGCGCGTCGTCGATCGATGCGACGGGATCCAGCTCGGCGTAGTCGACGACGATCGCACGGCAGGCCCGCTCGGCGACCTCCTCGTCGATCGCCGCGACCGCGGCGACCGGATCGCCGATGAACCGGACCTTGTCGAGGCAGAGCGTGTGTTCGTCCTGGCTGACGGGCAGGATCCCGTACGGGATCGGCAGGTCGCTTCCCACGAGGACCGCCGCGACCCCCGGCATCTCGGCCGCCGCGCGGACGTCGATGGAGCGGATCTCGGCGTGCGGCGTCGTCGCGCGCAGGATCTTGCAGTGGAGCATGCGCGGCAGGAACAGGTCGTCGGCGAAGCGCGTCCGCCCGGTGACCTTGGCGACCGCATCGACCTTGGGCAGCGAGCGGCCAACGACGCGCAAATCAGGCTTCGCCATACAGGGCCTCGTGCGGGGCATCGGCGTAGCCGCCGCGCAGCCGCGCGGCCGCCAGCTCGACGGCCTCGTAGATCTTCAGGTAGCCGGTGCAGCGGCAGAGATTCCCGCCCAGGGCCTCGACGATCTCGACGCGGGAGGGCGCCGGTGTCTCGTCGAGAAGCGCCTTGCCGGCGAGCAGGAAGCCGGGAGTGCAATATCCGCACTGGGCTGCGCCCAGCTCCGCGAACGCCTGCTGCAGCGGATGCAGCCCCAGGGCCGACTCCATTCCCTCGATCGTCGTGATCTCCCGTCCCTCGAGCGCGGCCGGGATCTCGAGGCACGAAAGGACCGGCTGGCCGTCGACGAGGACCGTGCATGTCCCGCACTCGCCGAGCTCGCAGCCGTGCTTGGTGCCCGTCAGCCCCAGCTCTTCGCGGAGGACTTCAAGCAGAGTATGGTGGAGCGGGGCGGTGACGGCGCGCGTCTCCTCGTTCACGGTGAGCGTCAGCTGTACCAGCCCTGGCTGCATGAAGACAAGGTAAATGCCCCCGGATCGCCTTGCACCGACCGTCGCGATCGGGACTACTTTGTACGAATGGGACGGCGCTGGGCCGAGGCGGTGGCGGATCCGCGACTCGATCGACTGCGGGTGCTGCTCGCCCACGCCTACGCTCACCTGCCGTTCTATCGCGAGCGCTTCGACCGGGCCGGCGTGCGCCCTGCCGACATCCGGACCCTCGAGGACGTCGCCCGCATTCCGGTCACCGAGAAGCGCGACCTGGCCGACGCGGGGGCGGAGCGGATCACGGCACCCGGGCACGATCCCGCCGAGCTCGTATCCACGATGACGTCCGGCTACTCCGGGGAGCCGCTCATCATCCGCCGCACCCGCGCCGAGCAGGCCCTCTGGGCCCGGAGCTGGCTCGCGGATCTCCTCCGCGCCGGGCTCCGCAGGAACGACCGGATCGCATCCGTCTTCTTCCCCCGCGCCGGCCATCCCGACGGCGTGGGTACTCTCTCAGGGCTCGAGCTCGTGCAGGAGACCCACGTCGATTGCACCCTCGAGCCGCCCGAGATCCTCAGCGCCTTGCGCGGAGCCAGGCCGACGTTCCTCCGCGGCCTCGCCGGTGTCGTCGACCGGATCGCGGGCTCGATGACCGATGGCGATCGCGCCGAGATCCGGCCGCGCGTCGTATGGGTATCGGGAGAGGTCCTGACGTCGGCTGCGCGGCGGCGCATCGAGACGGCCTTCGGAGCGCCCGTGCACAACGCCTACGGCACGCACGAGGTCGGGCTGCTCGCCTCCGACTGTCGTGCGACCGGGCTCATGCACCTCGGCCGGCCGGACCTGATCGTCGAGCTCGTGTCTCCGAAGAGACCGGCCCCGGAGGGGGCGCGCGAGATCGTCGTCACCGCGCTGGAGTTTCAGGTCGCCCCGTTCATCCGTTACCGCTTGAGCGATGTCGTCGTTCCCGGCCCGGCGCCGTGTCCGTGCGGCTCGCCGCTGCCCACCCTCGCGCGCATCGACGGGCGGACGATCGACTATCTCGAGCTTCCCGACGGGCGGTCGATCCATCCCTATCGCATCCTCGGGCCCACGATCCGCGCGGCGCCGTGGGTGCGTCAATACCAGCTCCTCCAGGAGGCGCCGGACCGGATCGTGCTCCGGCTGGCGCCGCAGATCGCGCTGGCCGACGACGAGCGGCGCCGCCTGTCGGACGCGGTCGTCCCGGTGCTCGGCCCCGGTGTCCGGTTTCAGATCGACGTCGTCTCTCGCATCGCCCGCGGCGCCGGAGGAAAGTCGCGGCCAATCGTCTCGCTGGTCGAACGTCCTTCCGGTGGGACGTGACGACCCGGCTTTTCGTCCACAGCCCCTCGGAGGCACCGGACGCCCCGACGGTCTCCCGAAGGATGCCCCAGTTCGAGCACCTGGGCGAGCGGGCGCTGTTGCTCGCCGGTCATGGCGACGTCGTCTGCGTCGCGCAGGCCGTCGATCCCGCATATCTCGACTTTCTCGACGCGCTCGAGCTCGGGCCGCGGCGCGAGGACATCGTGGTCGTCGAGGGCGTCCGGCCGGGGAGGGGCTTGTCCGCTCGCCTGATCCGGGACCCCGATGCGCTCGACCGGGTCGTCCGACGCGTGTCCGGCTCGGGTCCTCTCGTCGTATGCCCCTTCTTCCCCACCGCCGACGCGTTCGCCCTGGGCCGTATCCTCGCGGAGCGCCTCTCGCGGGACGTGCGGGTGGAAGGCGGCTCCCCCGACCTTGCCCTGCATCTCCACGACAAGATCGCTGCGCGCGCCCTGGCGGTGTCGCTGGGCATCTCGGTGGCGCCCGGAGAGGTCGTGCAGCTCGACCCGGCTGGTCACGGGCGCGCGCCGGATACGACGCCGCTCCGCGAAGCGATCCGGCGCTGGACCTCCATCACCGGCCACGTGATCGTCCGCGGCGCCTCCGGGGCTTCCGGCTCGTCGCTCTTCACGTCGCGATCCGCGGGTGTCGACGGAATGATCGAGGCGATCGCGGCGCGGACGGACAACACGCGCTACCTGGTCGAGCCCCTCTTCGAGGCGCGATGCTCGCCCAACGTCGAGGTCCTGGTCGAGCCCGACTTCCCGCCACCAGGCCAGGTGGGGGCGAGCGAGCAGGTTCTCGACGAAAACCTCGTCTACGTGGGCAGCGTCCACCCCTGCCGCGCGCGTCGCCTGTCACGGATGGTCGAGGACTCGCTCAGGGTCGTCGCCTGGATGCGCGGGAGCGGGTTCACCGGGCGCGTCGGGTTCGACTTCGTCGAGCATGCGGGAAGCGGAGGGGACGGCGAGCACTTCCTGACCGAGATCAATCCCCGGATCAACGGCGCCTCCTACCCTCTGGCGCTTCTGGGACGCCTCGCCGCGCTCTCCGACCGTCGACAGGCGCCCGCCCCCGCGGCGTTCCGGACAGGCTACGTGCGCGTGCGCACGCACGGATACACCCCGCTCGTCGAGCTGTCGCGCGCGCTACTCTACGATCCAGCGCGCGGCGAGGGCATCGTGCCCTACTCGGTCGGTGCGCTCCGACTCGGAGAGACGGGGATCGCGTGCCTCGGCCGGTCGACGGAGGCGGTCGAGGAGCTGCAGGGGGAGTTTCTGATGGCGGCCGGCGCACTTCCCCGTCGCGCGACGTCCGTCGACGCGGCCTGACCCTCTCCGTGACTCCATGCCGGTCGATCGCGTTCCTGGCCGCTTCCGTCGCGATAGCGCTCTCGCACGTCTCCGCAGCCGCCCAGGATCCAACCGATCGGCCCACGATCGGGCTGGTCCTGTCCGGCGGCGGCGCGCGCGGCCTGGCGCACGTGGGGGTGCTCGAGGTCCTCGAGGAGCTGCGGGTTCCGGTGGACCTGATCGCGGGCACCAGCATGGGCGCAATCGTGGGCGGGCTCTACGCGTCGGGGCTTCCCAGCGACAGCCTGCGCGCTCTCTTTATCGGAGCGGAGTGGGAAACGATTCTATCCGACCGGCCTCCCCGTTCCGCACTCGATTTCAACCACCGCGCACGGCAACATCGCTACACGGTCGATATCGGGGTGGGTTTGTCCGGCAAGGGGCCCGTCTTGCCTCGCGGACTCATAGCCGGTCAGGAACTCGGCCTTCTCCTGCGGCGTGCAACCCTGCCCGTTGCCTCTGTCGACCAATTCGACAGACTTCCGATCCCCTTTAGTGCGGTGGCAACGGACATCCGGCGGTTCGAACGGGTCGTGCTCCGCCAGGGTGATCTCGTCGAGGCGATGCGCGCGAGCATGGCGATCCAAATTGCGATCACGCCCGTCGAGATAGGCGATCGACTGCTGGTAGACGGCGGCCTGGTGGACGACCTCCCGGTGGAGCTCGCGCGCGACATGGGCGCCGATGTGATAATCGCGGTCGACGTCACGCCGAAGCTCCTGGAACCTAGCGACGTACGGGATCTCGTCGACATCGGGCAACAGGCCCTTCGCGGACTCGCCCTTCAAGGGGTCGAACGCCAGCTCGCATCCGCCGACGTGGGGGTCGTGCCGAAGCTTGATGACATCGACGTCTTCGATTTTCGACGGACCGATGAAATCATCGAACTGGGCGAAACGGCCGCCCGGTCTAGTTCCGCCGCGCTGAAGCAATGGTCGCTCTCGGAAGCCGCGTACGACGCATATCGCGCCAGCATTCGCGAACGCCGACCTTCAGTCCCGACTTCCCTGTCGGGCGTCCGGATCGATGCCCCGAAATGGTTCGATGAAAGAATCGCGCTCACACGTGTCGACCCCCGACTGTTCGACACGTTCACGCCGGAGCTCGGTGAGGACGCGGCCCGTCGCGCCCACGCGATGGGTGAGCTCGAGCGCGTGGGGTACGACCTCGCCCCGACCGCTGACGCGACCGAGCTCGTCCTGGATATTCAAGAAAAGCCGCACGGTCCGCATCTGCTGGTATCCGGAATCGACCTCGTTCTGGACTCGGCTCGGGAAGCACCACCCCACCTTACCTTCGACGGGGTAGCCGCTTACGTGCGGACGAGGATCGGGGCGCGAGCCGCCGAATGGCGGATCGAGACTGAGGTCGGCACGACAACGGGCATCGGGACGGTCTTCCGTCAGCCACTGGACTTCGCCGGCCGCTGGTTCGTGGAGCCGTCGGTTCGTGCAGACCGGATCGAACGAAAGGTGTACATGGACCAAGTCTCTGATGCGGAGTACGAGACGCGACGTGCGACCGTCGGGCTCGACGTCGGCCGAACGGTCGGTCTGTCGGGCGAGCTCCGGATCGGCATTCGTGCCGGCCGCGAAAGCTCCGAGGCGGACCCTTCGAGTACGGGCCTCGAAGTTCGATTCCCAGACGAGGCGGAGACCACCGCCGAGCTCCGCGCCTCGGTGGTCGTCGACCGCCTGGACGCCGTGGGCATCCCGCGGCGCGGTCTGTACGCGGGTCTGACGACGCGGGCTTCGCGGGAAGAGCTCGGCGCGGACCGCACGTGGGCAAAGGCGTCTCTCGACACGCGTGCCTATGGGAGCCGCGGTCGCAATACGTTGTTCGTGCGCGCGGCCGCGGGTGGCTCGACACCGGCGGAGCGCCTCCCCGTCCGCGAGGAATTCCTCCTTGGTGGTTTCGGCTCTCTCGGCGGATTGGGGGACGGAGAGCTCCGTGGAGAGGCGTTCGCCGTCACGCGCGTGGGATGGCTCGTGCGTGTCGCCGAGCTGCCGCCGTCGTTCCGCGCTGTGGTTGCCGGTGGTTGGGTGGACGCCGGGGACGTCTGGGATCCCTCGCTGGACGAAGACCCGGCAGCCCGGGGGGCCATGACGATCGCACTCGGCCTCGACCTCCCTCTCGGACCCCTCTTTCTCGCATGTACCCGCGCGCGGAACGGCGGCCGCGTCACGTTCTCCATCGGCCGCTCACCGTGAGGGCAATTCCCTTGCGAATGCCGCGACTTCTTCTGATTGCCGGAATCGCATCGTTCATCCTGGCGCCAGAATGCGTCGAGGCGGCGGCCACGATCGCGGCGGTGAGCCAGGAGTCCGAGGTACGGCCGGTCCGCCAGAAAGCCGCACCGGGTACCCGGCCCACGATCGGGCTCGTCCTGTCGGGAGGCGGCGCGCGCGGCCTGGCGCACGTGGGGGTGCTCGAGGTCCTCGAGGAGCTGCGGGTTCCGGTGGACCTGATCGCGGGCACCAGCATGGGCGCGATCGTGGGGGGGCTCTACGCGTCGGGACTCCCCAGCGACAGCCTTCGCGCGCTGGTCGCCGAGATCGACTGGGAGCTCTTGCTCTCCGACACGCCGCCGAGATCGTCGCTCGCGTTCCACCGCCGAGCGGAGGAGCGACGCTATCCGGTCGAGCTCGAGATCGGGATCACGAGGAACGGGCTGGCGCTTCCCAGCGGGTTGATCGCCGGTCAGGACATGGGCCTTCTTCTCCGCCGCCACAGTCTCCCGGTCGCCACCGTCGAAGACTTCAGGCGATTGCCGATCCCCTTCGCGGCGGTGGCCACCGACATCGAGACGGGCGAGCGGGTGGTGCTGGACAGCGGAGACCTCGTCGAGGCCATGCGGGCGAGCATGGCGATCCCCGTCGTGTTCTCGCCGGTCGAGCGGGAGGGGCGGATCCTCGTGGACGGCGGCCTCGTCGACAACATGCCCGTGGAGCTCGCCCGCGAGATGGGTGCCGACGTCGTCATCGCGGTCGACGCGAGCCCTCCGCTCCTCGAGCGCGACCGGCTGCGAACCGTGCTGGGAATCTCCGAGCAGGTCGTCACGCTCCTCGGGCGCCAGGACCTCGAGCGCGAGCTGGCGAGCGCCGACGCCGCGCTCGACATCGGGTTCGAGGACGTGGGGATCTTCGACTTCCGGGACGCCGATTCGATCATCGCCAAGGGGGCGACGGTCGCGCGGGACAGCGCGGGTGCGCTGTCGGAGTGGTCGGTGTCGGAGACCGCGTACCGAAGCCACCGCTCCGCGGTACTCCAGAAGCGCCGCGACCTTCCCACGCGTCCCGGCGGCCTCATGATCGAGGCGCCCGACTGGGTCGACGAGCGGCTCGTCCGCGACCGGATCGATCCCGAGATCCTGAGCGCGTTCGACCCCGAGCTCGCCGAGCGCGCGGCGCGGGACGTCTACGCGATCGGGGAGTTCGAGCGCGCGGGGTACGATCTTTCGGCCGCTAGCTCCCCTCCCGCGCTCACGATCGAGGCGCACGCGAAGCCCCGCGGCCCGCACGTCCTGCGCCTCGGCGTCGACCTCGCGACCGACTCGGCGGGGGAGCCGCCGGCTCGGCTGGCATTTACGGCGCACGCCGCCTACGTGAGGACCCGGATCGGCAGACGAGCCGCGGAATGGCGCACCGACTTTCATGTGGGAACGATCGCCGGGGTGGAGACCGCGCTCCGCCAGCCGCTCGACTTCGCTGGGCGGTGGTTCGTGGAGCCCTCGGCGCTGGCGACCGAAACGCAGCGTCCGGTCTTTTCGGCAGGCCGCTCGGTCACCGAGTACGAGACTCGGAGGTTGGTCGGCTCCGTCGACTTCGGACGCTCGATCGGACTCTCCACGGAGCTCCGCGCGGGCATCGCATGGGGACGTGCTACGTCCGAACTCGATCCAGCGACCGATTCAGCGCTCGAGGAGGGGCCCACCCTCTTTCCCGAAGAGGCGGACGACGTGGCGGAGATTCGCGCCGCGTACGTCATCGACCGGCTCGACTCGGTCAACCTGCCGCGTCGGGGGACGCTGGCGAGTGTCGAGATACGATCTTCCCGCGAGGAGCTGGGGGCGGATCGGTCGTGGACTCGCTGGTCGCTGGAGGGCCGGGTCTACGGCAGCCGCGGCCCGCAAACCGCATTCGCATCCATGGCCAGCGGAGCGTCGGCATCCGCCGAGGACCTCCCCGTGCGGGAGGAGTTCCTGCTGGGCGGCTTCGCCTCGTTGTCGGGGTTCGGCGAAGGCGAGTTGCGCGGCGAGGCGTTCGCCGTCGGCCGCGTCGGGTTGCTCCGCAGGATCGCCGAGATCCCGCCGGCGCTCCGGGCCGTCGTCGCGGGAGGTTGGATCGAGGCCGGTGACGCCTGGGATCGTTCCGACGACGAGGAGATCGATCTCCGGCCGTCGGTCACGTTGGCGGTCGGCGCGGAGACCCTCTTCGGGCCGCTATTCCTGGCGTGGTCCCGCGCCGACGAGGCGGACGGGCGCATCACCGTTTCGCTCGGCCGCTATCCGTGACCCCCCGCGCCTTGCAGCCCGTAGCGCCTCCTTCGCAACTTGGCCCCATGGAGCGCATCGAGGGGATCGCGAAGCTGACGGGGACCGAGCGTTACGTCGACGACCTGCCGGTCGAAGCGCTATGGGGCATGACGGTGCGAAGTAAGGCGCCCCGCGGCCGGATCCGCGAGATCCGCTTCGATCCCGCGATCGACTGGTCGCAGTTCGTCGTCGTCGACCATCGCGACGTGCCCGGCGCCAACGAGGTGGCTCTCATCGAGCCCGACCAGCCGGTGCTGGCGGCCGACCGCGTGCGCCACGTGCACGAACCGGTCGTGCTGCTCGGCCATCCGTCCCGCGACGCCGTCCGCCGCGCAGTCCGTGCCGTGGAGGTCATCGTCGATCCGGAGGAGCCGTACCTCGACTTCGCCGCGCCGCCGCGGCCGGAGCAGCTCCAGCGCGGCGACGACAACGTCATGAAGCGGATCGAGATCCGGAAAGGGGACGTGGAGGCGGCGCTCGCAAGCGCCTCACGCATCGTCGAGGGCGAGTACCGCACGGGCGCGCAGGAGCACGTCTACATCGAGACACAGGGAATGCTGGCGTGGGAGGACGAGGGGACCGTTTTCATCAAGGGGAGCCTCCAGTGTCCCTACTACGTGCACAAGGCGGCGCTGCGCGCGCTCGGCCGTGACGCCGACGGTGTGCGGATCGTCCAGGCGCCGACCGGCGGCGGCTTCGGCGGCAAGGAGGAGTACCCCTCGATGATCGCCCTCCACGCGGCGCTCCTCGCGCTCAAGGCCGGCCGGCCGGTCAAGATCGTATACGACCGGGGCGAAGACATGGAGGCGACGACGAAGCGGCATCCCTCGATCGTCCGCCACCGAACGGGCGTGGACGCCGACGGGCGACTGGTCGCACAGGACATCGACGTGCGCATGGACGGCGGCGCGTACGTGACCCTCTCCCCCGTCGTCCTGTCGCGCGGCGTCATCCACGCGGCCGGCCCGTATCGTTGCGACGCCGCCCGGATCGTCGGGCGCGCGGTCCTGACGAACAGCCCGCCGCACGGCGCCTTCCGCGGCTTCGGCGCGCCGCAGACCCATTTCGCCAACGAGCGCCACATGGACGTCGTCGCGGCGGCGATCGGGATGGATCCCCTCGAGTTCCGGCGGCGGAACCTGATCGCCGAGGGCGACTCGACCGCCACGGGGCAGGTGATCGCGGACGGCGTCGACCGCGTTGCGCTCCTCGATCGCGCCGTCGAGATCTCGTCGTGGCGCGAGAAGGCGGTCGCGCACGAACGCCTCGCACGCTCGGATCCCTGGATCCGGCGCGGCATGGGGGTGGCCTGCTTCCACCACGGCGCCGGGTTCACCGGCAGCGGCGAGGTGATGCTGGATTCGCGGCTCGACGTGGCGGGCTTGCCGGACGGCCGGGTCGAGGTGCGGAGCGCGAACATCGAGATGGGCCAGGGGACGCTCACGGTATTCACCCAGATCGCGGCCGCGCGGCTCGGTCTCGATCCCTCGCGGATCACGATCGCGGAGGCGGATACAGGCCGCGTGCCGAACTCGGGACCGACGGTCGCCTCGCGCACCGCGATGGTCGTCGGCCGGCTCGTCGAGGAGGCGTGCGACGACCTGCGCGCGAAGCTCGGGCTCGGCACGGACGCGCGCGGCGACTCGTTCACGGAAGCGCTCGTCGCGTGGCACGCCGATCGGCCGGGCGCGGAGATCGTCGGCGACGCCCGCTACGCGCCTCCATCCGGAGTGCGCTGGGACGATCAGACCTACACGGGCGACGCGTACGCCGCGTTCGGCTGGGCGGCGTACGTCGCGGAGGTGGAGGTGGACCTGCGGACGTACGGGGCCCGCGTGATCGACTTCGTCGCGGTCCAGGACGTCGGGACCGTGCTCAACCAGACGCTCGCCCGCGGCCAGGTGCAGGGAGGCGTAGCGCAGGGCATCGGCTGGGCGCTCATGGAGGATTGCCGCTGGAAGGACGGCGCGATGGTGAACGCGCAGCTCACCAACTACATCATCCCCACCTCCGATGACCTTCCCGCACTGCGCGTCCATTTCGTGGAGACGCCCTGGCCCGGCGGTCCGCTGGGCGCCAAGGGCCTCGGCGAGCTCCCCATCGATGGGTCCGCGCCCGCGGTCGTCAACGCGATCGCGCGCGCGGTCGGCGCGGATCCGCGCGAGATCCCGCTGACGCCCGAGCGTCTCATGGCGCTCCTGGAGGGCGACGGGGCCGGGCGTGAGGACGAGGGGGCCCGGCGTGCGCGAATCGCCTGAGGTCTCGCTCTCGTTCACGCTGAACGGCGGGCCCGTGTCGGTTGCGGTCGATCCGTCCGCCCGGCTCCTCGACCTTCTGCGCTACGACCTCGGCATGACCGGCACCAAGGAAGGGTGCGGCGAGGGGGAGTGCGGCGCGTGCACGGTATGGCTGGACGGCCTTCCCGCCGACTCGTGCCTCGTTCCCGCCTTCCAGGTCGAGGGGCGCGAGGTGCGCACGATCGAGTCCGTCGATCCCGACCGGGTGATGGAGCTCCGCTCGGCCGGCGCGACCCAGTGTGGGGCCTGCACCCCCGGGGTCGTCATGACCGCCCTCTGGATCCTGGAGAACCCGGCCCTCCTCAAAACTCACACCATACGCGAGCTGATGGCCGGAAATCTTTGCCGGTGCACTGGTTACGACGGGATCGTCGAGGGGATCGAGGCGGCGATGAACAGTGGCCCTGGGAACGCAGGCCCTTCCGGAGCGATCGCGTGAAGGCCGTCCGGCCGGCAGATCTGGACGACGCCCTCGAGCTCCTCGGCGAGCGCCCGGCCGATCTGCCTCTCGTTCCTCTCGCTGGGGGCACCGACGTGATGGTTCACTGGCCGGTCCGGCAAGAGGCGCGGGATGGCGAGTACCTCGATGTCACCGCGCTGGGCGAGCTTCGCGGCATCCGCTGGTCGGACGAGGCGCTCGAGCTGGGCGCGCTGGCGAGCTACTGGGACGTGATCGTCGATCGGCGCGCGAACGACGAATTCCCGATCCTCGTCGCGTCCGCCCGGCAGGTGGGCGCGATCCAGATCCAGTCTCGCGGGACGTGGGCGGGGAACATCGTCAACGGCTCGCCGGCGGCCGACGGCGTACCCGTTCTCATGGCGTGCGACGCCGTCGTCGTCCTCGCCTCCAGCGCGGGAACGCGCGAGGTTCCGCTGGATCGCTATTACACGGGGTATCGGGAGGGGGCGCGCAGGCACGACGAGCTCGTCGTCGCGATCCGGATTCCTCGCATGCCGCGATCTCTCGAGCGCTTCGTCAAGGTCGGGCCGCGCAGGGCGCAGGCGATCGCCAAGGTCGGTCTCGCCGTGACTCGCTCGGCGGCGGGCTGGCGGGTCGTGGCGGCGAGCGTCGCGCCGACGGTCCGGCGCTGCACCACGGTCGAGCGGCTGCTCGACGAGAACGGGACGCCGGATGCGCCGGAGGACTTCGACGCCGCGCTCCGCGCGGACGTCTCGCCGATCGACGACATCCGCTCGACCGCGACGTATCGCCTGCGCGTCCTCGGCCGCGTCCTCTTCGACGCGGTGCGGCAGGCGACGGAGCGCGCCGGCTAGGGTTCGCGCGGCCGATGCCCGAACCCTCGACCTCCCTCTCCCGCGCGACCGACGCGTATAGCGCGTGGGCGCGCGCGCACCCCGGCGATCCGCCGACACGCCAGCCTGTGCACACGGTCTATGGCGGCGCGGATCTCTTTCGTGCGGACACCGCGCGGCGGCTCGGAGATCTCGCGATTCGGTCGCTCGAGACTTGGGCCCCCGATCCCGGGACATTTGCGAGCGCCATCGGCCTGGACGCCGAGCTCGCGGAAACGGTGCGAGAGCGCGTGGTCGCCAAGCTCGAGGCCGAGCCGGTCGAGGATTTCCGGATCGATTTCGAGGATGGCTTCGGCAACCGGCCCGACGTCGAAGAGGACGCTGCCGCCGGGCAGGCCGGCAGGGAAGTCGCGCGCGGCATCGCGGAGGGAACGCTCCCGCCGTTCATTGGAATCCGCGTCAAGCCGTTTTCCGCCGAGCTCGCGCCGCGCGCCGCGCGGACGCTCGACCTATTCTTCTCCGCCCTGCTCGACGCGAGCGGCGGGTGCCTGCCGGAGCAGTTCTTCGTCACCGATCCCAAGGTCGTCGTCCCCGAACAGGTAACCGCGCTCGCCGATCTCCTCGACGGGATCGAGTCGCGCTCCGGCCTCGCGCCGGGAACGATCCGTCTCGAGATCATGGTCGAGACTCCGGCCTCGATCCTAGGTCCCGACGGGAGCTGTCCGCTCCCCACGCTGGTTGCCGCAGGCCGCGGGCGCTGCGCCGCCACGCATTTCGGCGTCTACGACTACACCGCATCCCTCGGCATCACCGCGTTCCACCAGGACCTGGATCACCCTGCCTGTGATTTCGCGCGTCACGTGATGCAGGTGGCTCTATCGGGCATGGGAGTATGGCTTTCGGATGGAGCGACCAACGTCATGCCGGCCCCGCCCCACCGGGCTGCCGAGGGGGGAAGGCTGACGGCGGCACAGGAGGCGGAGAACCGGGCCGCGGTCCACCGGGGCTGGGCCATACACTACCGCCACGTCCGGCACTCGCTGCGGCACGGCTACTACCAGGGTTGGGACCTCCACCCGGCCCAGCTCCCCACCCGCTATGCCGCCGTGTATGCCTTCTACCTGGAAGCGCTGGGCGCGGCGACCGAGCGCCTCTCGCGATTCATCGATCACGCAGCGCGCGCGACCCTGACTGGCGATGTCTTCGACGACGCGGCCACGGGACAGGCGCTCCTCAACTTCTTCCTGCGGGGAATGGCGTGCGGGGCGATCACCGAGGCTGAGGCCGCTGCCACCGGACTCTCGCGGGAGGAGCTCGCGACCCGCTCCTTCCCGGCGATCCTGCGGTCGCGGCGGAGCCGCTAGACGACCCGCCGCTCCTCTCCGACCGAGATCGCCCGGCCGTCCGGATCCAGGTACTGGGCGAGACGCGCGCCGAAGACGTCCTTCGGCTCCTGGATGCACGGGACGCCATGCTCGACCATTCGCGCATGGAAGGTGTCGAGGCCCGGAACTCGCAGGCCGGGGCGGCAGCGTCCCGCCGGAAGGTCGTCGGGGTCGCCGTCCGCCTCGCGGAAGCTGCGCTCCGGTGGAGCGCCAGCGTCGCCTCGCCCGTAGCGAACTCCGTCCAGCCGGGCGACTGGAATCGCAGCGGGAGACCGATCGTGTCGCGATAGAAGGACACGGAACGTTCCATGTCGGAGACGAACACGAGCGCG
>DASRVB010000238.1:0-12081 GCA_035687725.1 Gemmatimonadota bacterium | reverse complement strand
CGCCGGCGACGAGCCGGCGCTCCTGGCGCGCGCCGGCGCCTGGGTCGGCGTCTCGGCGAACCGCTTCCTCGCTGCGCGGGCGGTGCAGGAGCGCGGTGCGCGGCCCGACCTCTACGTCCTCGATGACGGTCTCCAGCATCGCGCCGTCCCGCGCGCCCTAGACCTCGTCGCGTTCACGCGCGCCGACCTCTTCGCCCCCGCGCGCTGCGTTCCCGCCGGACCTCTCCGTCAGCGCGCGAGCTGGGTACCGCCCCACGCGGTCTGGATCGTGACGGGGATCGACCCCCGCGACGCCGAGTGGCCCGCCGACTCGATCGGCGACGCCTACGCGGGGTGGTGGCGGGAGCTTCCAGGCACCGCCGCCGACTGGAGGGCGGAGCGCCTGGTGTCGCTCGATTCGTGGCTGGCGGGCCGGGATGAGCCGTTCTATCCGGCGAGCTCCGTGGTCGTGGTCGCGGGCGTCGCGAGGCCGGCGTCGGCGGCCGAGTTCGCGCGCGCGGCCGGGCTCGACGTCACCGCCCTGGCGGCATTCCCCGACCACTACCCCTACTCCGCTCGGGACATCGCGCGCCTGCGGGCCTCCCATCCCGGCGCCGCGTTCGTCATGACCGAGAAGGACGCCGTCAAATGCGAAGCCGGCTGGTTCGGCGACGCCCCGGCGGGGGTTCTCGGGCGGCGTCTCGAGCCCGGCGACCCCGACCTCCTCCGGCGCGAGATCGCGGACGCGATCGCCTGGCGCGGATGACGAAGGGGCCGACCCTGATCGAGACGGACGTGCTGGTGCTGGGGAGCGGGATCGCCGGGCTCTCCTACGCGATCAAAGCGGCCGAGCACGGCCGGGTCACCGTCCTCACCAAGAAGGAGGACTCGGAGGCCAACACGAATTACGCGCAAGGCGGGATCGCGGCCGTCATGGATCCCGGCGACTCCTTCGAGGCGCATATCGCCGATACGCTGGAGTCGGGCGCCGGACTCTGCGACCGCGAGGCGGTCGAGCTTCTCGTCCGGAGCGGGCCCGAGAGGGTGCGCGAGCTCATCGAGCACGGCGTGCGCTTCAGCTACGAGCGCGATCGCCCGGGCCATCTCTCGCTGGCCCGGGAAGGCGGTCACTCGGCCAGGCGCATCGTGCGCGCCGACGACCTGACAGGGCGCGCGATCGAGCGCGGCCTGCTGGATGCGGCGGCGCGGGCGGGCGTGGCGATCCACGAGCACTACTTCGCGCTCGACCTGTGGGTGGGCCAGGGGAAGGGAACTCCCCGGTGCCTCGGAGCCCTGGCGGTCGACCGCGAGACAGGAGAGCAGGTGGCGGTGGCGGCCCGCGTGACATTCCTGGCGACGGGCGGCTGCGGGCAGGTCTACCGCTACACGACCAATCCGCGGATCGCCACCGGTGACGGGATCGCGATGGCGTTTCGCGCCGGCGCGCCGGTCGCCAACCTGGAGTTCGTCCAGTTCCACCCGACCGCGCTCCATCCCGTGGAGCCGCGGGCGTTCCTGATCAGCGAGGCCGTTCGCGGCGAGGGCGCGGTGCTGAGGGACGACGCGGGCCGCGCGTTCATGGCCGAGTACCATGCGCTGGCGGACCTCGCGCCGCGCGACATCGTGGCCCGCGCGATCGACGCCGAGATGCGGCGGACGGGGGCGCGGCACGTGTGGCTCGATTGCAGCCCGATTCCCGCGGGCCATTTCGCCGAGCGGTTTCCCAATATCCTCGTGACGTGCCGGTCGCGCGGCCTGGATCCCCCTGCCGATCCCCTGCCGGTCGTGCCGGCGGCGCACTACATGTGCGGTGGCGTGCGAACCGATCTGGACGCCCGAACCGGGGTCCAAGGCCTGCTGGCGGCCGGGGAGGTGACGTGCACGGGAGTCCATGGAGCGAACCGGCTGGCGTCCAACTCCCTGCTCGAGGCGGTCGTGTTCGCGGCCCGGGCTGCCGCCACGACGGCGGATTTCCTGAACGGGCCTGGCGGGGTGCGGGAAGGGCCGCCGCCCCCACGGGCGGCCGAAGGGCCGGATCCCGCCGAGCAGGAAGAGCTTCGCAGGGAGATCCGCGACATCCTCTGGACGGGCGCCGGAATCGTGCGGGACGACGAGGGCCTCGCGGCGGCCGGCCGGGCGCTGGCGAAGCTCTCCGCCTCTGTGCCGCGGCGGCCCGCCTCCCCCGAGGCCGCCGAGGTCGCCAACCTGCACCTCGTGGGGGATCTCATCGTCCGCTCCGCGATCTTGCGCAAGGAAAGCCGCGGCTTACATTTTTCTCGCTCTCATCCCGATCCCGACCCCGCTTTCCAGCGCGATACGATCATCCAGCCCGACCAAGGCAAGGAGCATTTCAGGTGACGCTCACCAAGGACATCCCTCTCGACGAGGTGAATCCGTTCGAATCGATGATGTCGCGGTTCGATCGCGCGGCCGAGCTGCTCGACCTCGACCGCGGACTGTACACGATCTTGCGTAATCCCGAGAAGCAGCTCATCGTCTCGATTCCGGTACGCCGGGACGACGACGAGATCGAGGTCTTCACGGGATTCCGCGTCCACTACAACACCGCGCGGGGGCCCGCAAAGGGCGGTATCCGCTTCTCGCCCGACGTGACGCTGGAGGAGGTCAAGGCGCTGGCGGCGTGGATGACCTGGAAGTGCGCGGTCGTGAACATCCCGTTCGGGGGGGCCAAGGGTGGGGTCGTATGCGATCCGCGGGGGATGTCGACCCGCGAGCTCGAGCACCTGACCCGCCGCTACACGGCGGAGATCATGGCCATACTCGGACCGGACACGGACGTGCCGGCGCCGGACGTCAACACCAACGAGCAGGTGATGGCGTGGATCATGGACACCTACAGCCAGCACGCGCGCCACACGGTGACCTCGATCGTGACGGGCAAGCCGATCGAGATGGGCGGATCGTTGGGCAGGCGCGACGCCACCGGCCGCGGCTGCATGCTCGTGACGCTCGAGGCCCTGCGCCATCAGGGCCTCCCCGTGGAGGGAGCCCGGGTGGTCGTGCAGGGCTTCGGCAACGTGGGCTCGACCGCCGCGCGTCTCTGCGCCCAGCGCGGGATGAAGGTCGTGGGGGTCAGCGACTTCACGACGGGTATCCACGACGAGGACGGGATCGACCTGGAGGCGGCCCAGGAGCACGTGCGAGCGGGCGGAGTGCTGGAGGACTTCCGGGGCGGTGACCACCTGCCGAACGCTGAGCTTCTCGAGCTCGACTGCGAGGTGCTCATCCCGGCCGCGCTCGAGAACCAGATCACCCGCGCCAACGCCCCGCGCATCCAGGCGAAGATCATCTGCGAGGGAGCCAACGGTCCGACGACCGCCAACGCCGACGCCATCCTGGAAGACAAGGGCGTATTCGTGATCCCCGACATCCTCGCCAACGCCGGCGGCGTGACGGTCAGCTACTTCGAGTGGGTGCAGAACCGCGAGGGGTATTACTGGAGCCGCGAGCGGGTGGAGAAGCGGCTCAAGAAGATCATGGTGAACTCCTTCAAGGATGTAATGCGCTACACCGAGACCCACGACGTCAGCCCGCGGACGGCGTGCTACATGCTGGCCATCGACCGGGTGGCGTTCGTGCATCGGCTGCGGGGCATCTACGCCTGATCGAAGCCCCGGGTCGTGAAGATCGAGATCCTGGCGGTCGACCGGCTGCGGTCGGCATGGGCGCGCGAGGCGGTGGAGGAGTACCTGCGTCGGATCGGCCGCTATTGCCCGGTCGAGCGGAAGGACGTCAAGCGGGCGGGAGAGGACGCGGAAGCGGTCGCCGCGGAAGGCGAGCGCCTGCTCAAGGTCGCCGCGCCCGGTCCGGCCGTCCGGCTGGTGGCGCTCGACCCCACGGGTGACGCGCTCGATTCGGCGGGCTGGGCGGCGCTCGTGGGTGGAAGCGCCGACGAAGGCGTTGGGCGGCTCGTCTTCGTCGTCGGTGGTGCGGCGGGGCTAGCGGAGGACGTGCGCCTGGCCGCGTGGCGGACCGTGGGCCTCGGCCCTCAGACCCTCTCCCACGAGCTCGCTCAGGTCGTCCTCCTCGAACAGCTATACCGCGCCTGGACGATCCTCCGCGGCGAGCCCTACCACAAGTAGGATCACTTCCCGGCGGTGCGCTCGGCCAGGAGGGCGTCGAGCGTTCGCAGAGCCCGGCGCAGGTGCGGGATGACGATCGAGCCGCCGACCACGAGCCCGACGTTGAAGACCTCGAGGCACTCTTCGCGCGTCACATCCAGCCCGACGCAGCGCTCCAGATGGTACGTCACGCAGTCGTCACAGCGAAGGACCAGGGAGGCCACGAGCCCCAGCATCTCCTTGGCCCGCTCGTCGAGGGCCCCGTCCTGATACGCCTGCCCGTCGAGGGCCAGGAAGCGCTTGATCCCGAGGTGCCCCGAGCCGATCAGGCGCTCGTTCATCTCGGCCCGGAACGCGCGAAACGCTTCCAGGCCCGAGATGTCGCTGTGGTCGTGCCGATCGGTCATGAAAAGCGAAGCTACCGCGCCGGCTGCCCGGAGCACAGATTCCCCCCGGATCAGCCGAGGAAAACCAATGAATCGAGGAGAGTGAAGATGAGCTTCCGTATCCTGCTCTCGTGCCTCGCGCTCGCGCTGCTGCCGCAGAGCGCCCTGGCGCAGATAACCGTGAACCTCGACGCGGAGGGCCGTCCGGCCGCGGAGAAGGAGCGCGACGCGACCTCGAAGCCGATGGAGGTGCTGGAATGGATCGGCGTCGAGGAGGGAGATACCGTTCTCGACATCCAGTCGGGTGGCGGGTACCACATGTGGATCTTCAGTGACGCGGTGGGCGCCGAAGGCAAGGTCTACTCCCAGTCGTCCTTCCGTCCCGAGAGCCTCCAGGCGCGGATCGCCTCGGGAGCCACCCCGGAGGCGAACGTCACGTTCGTATCGGACATCGCCGAGGTGCCCGACGCGAGCCTTGATCTCGCGTTCACGGACCGGAACTACCACGACGTCAATCCCGGTGAGGTACCGACCTGGCTGGCGACCCTGATGGCCAAGCTCGAGCCGGGCGGACTGTTCGTCGTGATCGACGCCGAGGCGGCCGAAGGCCGCGACCTGGAATCCCACCGGATCGCGTCCGACGTCATCGTGAGCGAGGTGACCGCCGCTGGGTTCGAGCTGGTCGAGGAGAGCGACATGCTGGCCAACCCGGCCGACGACCACGTGGGTCCCAAGTGGGATCAGCGGGATTCCCTGGACCGCAGCCTGATCAAGTTCCGCAAGCCCGAGGGAGAGCATGGAAGTCACGGCTAGGCGGACGTTTCGCGCTTGGTAGGGGTTCGCCCGGCAGCGTATATTTGATGGAGAGTGGGGCTGTAGCTCAGCTGGGAGAGCGCCTGAATCGCACTCAGGAGGTCGTCGGTTCGATCCCGATCAGCTCCACCAAATCCAAGTACGTTCCCGCAACTGAGATAGCCACCTGAGTCGCGCGCCCCGCTTCGGCGGGGTGTGCGACATCGCCTCACCGGGCGTGCCGGAGCTCCCGCCGACTCTCGATCGCCTCGAGCATTCCCTGAGGATCGGCGTGCTGGTACGCCTGCTTCATGCTGCGGAGGTCACTCCAGCCAAGAAGCGCCTGAACATCCTTGTCCGCCGCATGCTTGAGCTCGGTGGCTGCCTTCCGGCGGAACGCATGCCATAGCGATCCCCTCTGCGTTTCCAGCCCGGCAAGAGCCGGGTGCGGCGAAAGAGCGTGAGTTGGGAGCCGGTGACGTCCACGCGTATCAGGTGACTCTCGCGGCCCGCGCGAACGTGCTCAAAAAGGCCGAGCGGATCGAGCTCTTGTGGCGGGGTGGCCATGATACCGGCAATGTTCTTTCTTGCGGGGCGATTCTAAACGCGACCGCACCAGGAGTTACATGACCGAACGGTTGTCCCAACGACTGTCCGTCGTTTGGTTTACCGACCTTGTGGGCTACAGCGTCCTGGCAGCTCGAGATCAGGACCAGGCCATCGCACTTACCCAGCGGTTCCAGGATGCCGTCAAGCGGATGGTCTCCCAGGCCGAGGGACGCGTCGTCAAGTTCTTGGGCGACGCGGCAATGATCGAGTCTCCGAGCGCCGAATCGGCTCTCCAAGCCGCGACCGCGATCCACGCTGAGTTCGGAAAGGGGGTCCGGACTGGCATCCATCTGGGAGACGTGGTGGTGGCCACCGATGGCGACCTGTACGGCGACGGCGTGAACGGCGCGCAACGGATCCAGGCGGAGGCCGAGCCCGGGCGGATCGTGGTCAGCGAAGACGTGTGGCGGCGGTTCCGAAACCGGCCGGCATTCGTTTTCGAGCCGCTCGGCGAGCGGCAGCTCAAAGGCATCGAGCCTATGGAGCTGTTCCGGCTTATGTCGATCAGTGCCCGGGAGCCGGCGGAGCCCCACACGTCGGCAGCGCCCGTGCCGATGGCAGAGGCGGTCCCCTCGATCGCCGTCCTCCCGTTCGTCAACATGAGCCCTCAAGCCGATGACGAATACTTCTCTGACGGCGTAACCGAGGAGGTTCTGACGCTCCTCAGTCGGATCGAGGGGCTCAAGGTGATCAGCCGGACGTCGATCATGCGGTACAAGGGAACGGATAAGCCGATGCGGCAGATCGGCGAGGAGCTCGCGGTCGCCACGGTCCTCGAGGGCAGTGTCCGCCACTCCGGGTCGCGGGTCCGGATCACTGCCCAGCTCATCGACGCTGCCACCGACGCGCATCTATGGGGAGACCATTACGATCGCGATTTGGAGGACATCTTCGCGATCCAGACCGACGTCGCCGAGCGGATCGTCGAGGCCCTGCGTTTGCGACTCACCCGCCGGGAGCGGTCACAGTTGGCCGAGAAGCCGACCGAGAATCTCGAGGCCTATCAAGCCTATCTGAAGGGCCGCCATTTCCTGGCCCGCCGCACTGGCGCGGCCCTTCAACAGGCCAGCGAACTGTTCCGCCAGGCGGTCGCTGCCGATGGGAGCTTCGCCGCGGCATGGGTCGGGTTGGCCGAAGGCCTTGCCCTGAGCAGCATGTACGGGGGCGCTCCAGTGGCGAGTGTGATCCCCGAGGCGCGTGCAGCGGCAGAGAAGGCTAGGAGGCTAGATCCCCGCCTTGGAGAGGCCTGGGCGTCGCTCGGCCTACTGGCAGTGCTCGAGTGGAAGTGGGACGACGGGGACGTGCTCCTCCGCCGCGGACTGGAGCTCAGTCCGCACTCGGTGACTGTCTATAGCTGGTATGCCATCCTGCTGACTGCGAAAGGCCGGCTGGGGGAGGCGAACGCGTTGCTGCGGCGGGCGGTGGAGATGGATCCCCTGTCGATTCCCGTCCAGTCCTCGCTCGTGGCCAACCTGTCGCTCCAGGGGCGACATGAGGAAGCACTCGAGCACTTCCGGAAGACGATGGAACTCGATCCCGGTTACGCCCCGCTCTACGGCAGCGTCGCCGGGATTTACGCCCTGCAGGGGCAGTTCGAGAAAGTTCTCGAGAACATGGACGCGTTCAGCCGGCTGAATCCCCAGGGCATGCCCTCAGAACAGGTCCGCCGGATAAGAGAGGGCTACGAGAGGGGAGGACAGCGCGGGTACTGGGAAGCCATGCTCGAATCGGCCGTCTCGCGGAACCTGCGGCCAGGAATGGCCATAGCCTGTGCCCAGCTCGGTCGGGTCGACGAAGCGTTCGAGCACTTGGATCAGCTCGTCGCTGAGAGGAATCCCTATGTGCCGTTACTTCCTGTCCAGCCGCTACTGTCGCCGATCAGGTCGGATCCACGCTTTGAGGAGTTGAAGCGGAGGATCGGATTGTCCTGATTTGGGAGCGGCCGCTATGGGTAGCCGCCAAGGTCGCCTACGAGCGCGAGCCGGTGAACGCAAAGCTCACGGCTGCGTAGCAGTACCACCGAAGTCCCGTCCGCCGGTTCCTTGGGTCCACATGGGGTCCGGAACAGCATGTCGAGGGGTCAATTGACCCCATCGGGGCAGTGCCCGTCCTCCACCTGTGCTCGTCCTCACTCTGTCCGGGACCAAAGTGATCATGGCCGCGGAGCCTTCAAGCTTCCCGAGGTTACAGGGCTATTCTGGAAGATCGCCAACCTTGTGGTCAGATACTGAAAGCAAGGCCAGAAAGAGCTTGTTACCGGGCTTTTCATCTCTCCTGGAGGCGAAATCGCACATGCGATAATTCCACTCTCCATGGGGCGTTTCACCCCACAGGTACTCACTTTCCGTCCGTCTAACTCTCCAGATTACAGCGCCTTCCTCACGGGTTGGAAAACGATGACCTGTTTCCAAGCAATCCGCGCAATGCATGAGGGCTTGGGGATCGTTGTCCGTTATCGCGATGAGGGTTTCTCCACCATCGGGGTAATAGCGGAGAAGGACAATCAGCATGGCAGGGTCAATCCACTCCGCATCTGTCGGTGCGCGATAGAAGGGAATTGGGTTCTCTGGGAGATGGGCATGGTTCCAGTCAATCATTACTAAACCTCCTTAGTCTTTCAAAAATCTGATTTAGCAACGGCCTGCGGGCGTAGGGGATGGCGCTCTTGAAGGATTGGTCAGGGACTGTGCAACGTGGTGTGCAACATCGACCCCCATTCTGCGTGGAGAACGGGGGCGGGGGGTTCGCTAAGACGTGAACAAAACCCGCCTTGTTACAAGAGATCGTGGAAACTGAAGCTTTGACCGGGAACAGGGTTCAGGTTGTCGCGGGCCGGTAGCCTCATTCCGACAGAGTGGTTCTACATATTCAGAGTGTATGAGCAGGCCTGCACCGGGGAGCGCGTTGATTCCCAATCGCGTAAATACTGGTTGGACACTCGATTAAGGGGAGTTCATGAGGATCCTGACCGAGTGAGAGGTCGCCCAGGCTGCAACGGATCCTATCCTAGCAAACAAGACTCACACTCCGCATGGTATGATTTAATGTTCCCCGGAATAGGACGTCACCACGAGCCCGGGTCCAATGGGTGACGGTCGCGCGTGGATCGACACGGTATCCATCGAGGTGGTCGAGGAAGAATGACGCGATGACCAATCCGGTACGCTCCCTTGCCACGGTTCTCTTCACCGACATCGTCGGCTCGACGGAACGCGCCGCGGAGCTCCGCGACGCGGGGTGGCGCGAGCTGCGCTCCGAGCACGATCGCCAGGTCCGGCGGGCGCTTCGCCGGTTTGGTGGCCGCGAGATCAGTACGGCGGGGGATAGCTTCCTGGCCACCTTCGACCGACCGGCGTCGGCGATCGCCTGCGCGGACGCGATCCGCTCGCGGGTCGGTGAGCTGGGTCTCAAGGTCCGCGCTGGTCTGCACATGGGGGAGATCGAGCGGGTAGGCGGAGACGTGGGCGGCCTGGGGGTGAACATCGGGGCGCGGGTCGCTGCCGAGGCGGGCCCCGGGGAGATCCTGGTCTCGCGCTCGCTGCACGATGCGCTGGCGGGTTCGGCGTTCGACTTCGAGGACCGGGGCGTGCGGCCGCTCAAGGGCGTGCCGGGAGAGTGGCGGCTGTTTGCAGTGACCGGCGTCCCTGAGACTGCGGTCGAACCCACGACCCCCTGGTCGCGTTTGCTTGTCCATCGACGGGCGATCCTTGCTGGTTTCCTGGCTGCGGGGTTGGTCCTCCTGGCGGGACTCTACCTCGCACGGCGGGACGCCACTTCTCATCTCACCCCCGAAGAAGCCGCAGCGGCAGAAGAAGCGGCCTTGGCCGCCAACGCTGCCCCCGGGATCGCGGTCCTGCCGTTCACGGTGAACGACCCCGCGCTCGAGACCTGGCGGGAAGGGATGGTGGATCTGCTTTCGGTGAACCTGGACGGTGTTTCCGAATTGCGGGCGATCGACAGCCGTACCGTGCTGGCACGCTGGGCGGAGACCGTGCCCGACACGGCGCGCGCGGATTTGGCCACCTCGCTCGCGGTGGCGCGCAGGACCGGAGCCCGCTACGCACTCGTGGGCAGCGTGGTGGCCGCGGGTCCCGACCTGCGGCTGACCGCCGATGTCTACGAGGCGAGAGGCGGTACCAGACTGGGGTACGCGCAGGTAGTGGGCGCTCCCGACAGCATCCTGGGCCTGGTGGATCGCCTGACCAGAGAGATCCTGAGGGCGCTGCCACGAGAAGGGAGCGTCCTCGCCGAGGTCAACCTGGCCGAGCTCACGACCGATTCGTTGGCCGCGCTCAAGGCGTTTCTGAACGGGGAGGCTTTGTATCGGCGCGCGGATTTCAAAGCGGCGGGGGCCGCGTTCGAGCTCGCGATCGAGTCCGATTCCCTCTTCGCCCTGCCTTGGGCCCGGCTCGAGGATAGCTGTGGCTGGGGCTCAGACAGCAAGCTGTGCGGGCGGAATCCGCCGTGGGATCGCAATGAGTTCTTGAGCCGTCTGCCGGCCCGCAGGGCCGATCTGCAACGGGCGTACGGAGTGCTACTATGGGGAGCTCGGGAAGGGATCGAAGCGCTCTGGGAAGTTGCTCGCAAGTATCCGGATGATCCCGACGCGTGGTATCGCCTCGGTGAAGGGTACTTGCATTGGGGACCATCAGCGCTGGCCGACCCCGCCGAAGGCGTCCCGGCATTCGAGCGAGCCATCACGCTGGCTCCGACGACCTCGGCGGAACCTTACATCCACCTCATCGAGGACGCCTTCCATGACGCGGACAGCGCGCGCACCGCCCGGTTCCTGGACGCGTACGAGCGGATCACACGAAGGGTGGGCCTCCTCGACCCCGCGTTCCAGCTCGCGTTCGACCTCGGATTCGGCGATTCGCTCACCCGCTCGCGGGCCCGCGCCGCACTGGATACGGTACCCACGGGAATCGTTTCATCAGCGCTTCTTCATTTGCAGAATCCCCGTTTCCATGGAGTCACTGATGAAGCACTGCGCGTCCTCCTTGCGCGGTCCGACTATTCGGTGGCGACCCAATTTGCTCTCTACGATCACGGAAGATTTCGTGCACTGCTCGGCGTCGCGAACAATCCCGTCTTGCGACCGCGGTCTCGTGCTACCCTCATTTATAGACTCTACCAAAGGGGGATGCATCTTCCCCCCGAGGAGTTGGAGCGCAGTCTTGCTGCCGGCGCTGCCGACACGACGGGAGAGGTTCGATTTATTGGTGCGGCTGCTGCTACAACCACCCTCTTCGTTGGTGCCTACGCCGTCGATCGCGGCCAGTGGGATCAGTACGCCCTTGCGGTCGATAGGCAGCGGGCACGAACACGACGCTACCTAGCCCAAGGCGATTCCACGGCTGCCCGCTCGAGCGAAGGTGTCGCGCGGGCGCTGGAGGGATACGCGCTCTGGAAGCGCGGCCAGAAGGCAGAGGCCATCCTTGCACTTGAAGCCGCGCAGCCCCAGATCTCTGGCCTAGTATTTACAGTCATACCCGATGAGACAGTCCGATGGTGGCTCGCTGAGCTCATGCTCGAAGTCGGCCGGCTGCGCGACTCCAAAGTTTACTATAGGTCTCTCTGGCCCAACCCGTTCGTGGCCTTACGCCTGGGCAAGGTGTACGAGGAACTCGATGAGTTCGAGAAGGCGCGGGCGTCCTACGAGTATGCCCTGCTATCGTGGCAGGACGCCGATCCCGAGCTCCAGCTGCGGATTCAGGAGGCGCGAAGCGGGCTGGCGCGGCTGCCGAAGCCGGTTCGCCGCGAGAGCCAATGAAAGAGGTTAGAGACAAGCGAGTTGACTTATGCGACATAGTGCATCTGTAGGTGCGCGATAGAAGGGAATTGGGTTCTCTGGGAGATGGGCAGGGTTCCAGTCGATCATTACCAAACCTCCTTAGTCTTTCTCAAATCTGATTTAGCACCGGCCTGCGGGCGTAGGGGATGGCGCTCTTGAAGGATTGGTCAGGGACTGTGCAACTGGTGTGCAACATCGACCCCCATTCTGTGTGGAAAATGGGGCTGGGGGTTCGCCAGGACGTGGACGAAAGCCGCGTGGTTACAACGGATTGTGGAAACGGTCGCTTTTTGACCGGGAATCGCACTCAGGAGGTCGTCGGTTCGATCCCGATCAGCTCCACCACTGTAAACGAAAAGCCCGGCCTTGAGTTACACGGGTCGGGCTTTTCGGCTATTCCAGGTCTTGTGGAGCCTGAGAGTGCGCGTAGAGCCGGCGA
>DASRVB010000237.1:0-15425 GCA_035687725.1 Gemmatimonadota bacterium | reverse complement strand
CCTGTATCTGCTGGGCGGAGAGCCGGGCATCGGAAAGTCGACGCTCCTGCTTCAGGTGGCGGGCCGGCTGGCGCGCGAGAGCCGGAAGGTCCTATACCTGGCGGGAGAGGAGTCGCCTGGTCAGATCAAGCTGCGGGCGGAGCGGCTGGGCGTGGCGGGCGACGGGCTCCTGATCGCCGCCGGCACCGCGCTGGACTCGCTGCTTGCCACGTGCGAGGAGATCGGGCCCGAAGTAGTCATCTGCGACTCCGTCCAGACCGTCTATTCCCCGGCCATCTCGAGCGCGCCGGGGTCGGTCTCCCAGGTTCGGGCGGCGGCAGGGTCCTTGCAGGGTTTCTGCAAGACGCGTGGAGCGGCGGCGTTCCTGGTGGGCCACGTGACGAAGGACGGCTGGATCGCGGGCCCGAAGACGCTTGAGCACCTGGTGGACGCGGTGCTCCTCTTCGAGGGGGACACCCACCACGACTACCGGGTGGTGCGCGCGCAGAAGAACCGGTACGGCTCGACCCAGGAGATCGCCGTGTTCCGGATGACCGGGGCCGGGCTCGAGGCCGTCGACAACCCCTCGGCGTTCTTCCTCGACCCGGCGCGGAGCCTTCGTCCAGCCGCCGGCTCGGCGCACGTGGCCTGCCTGGAGGGCACGCGGCCGCTTCTGATCGAGGTCCAGGCACTGGTCGCCCCCAGCCCGTACGGGACGCCGCAGCGCGTGGCGGGAGGCTTCGATTCCCGCCGTCTCGCGCTGCTGCTCGCCGTGCTGGAGAAGCGAGCCGGCTTCGGGCTCGGCGCGCGCGACGTGTTCCTCAACGTCGTCGGAGGGCTCACGCTGACCGAGCCCGCCGTCGACCTGGGGGTCGTCGTCGCGATCGCGTCGAGCCATTCCGACCGGCCCGTCGGTCCCGGCACGGTGGTGTTCGGCGAAGTAGGCCTCACCGGCGAGCTGAGACCCGTGCGGATGACCGCCGGTCGTCTCGGAGAGGCCGAGAGGCTGGGGTTCTCGCGGGCGGTGATCGCCGCCCAGCGGACCGACCCGCGGGGCGGGAGCGCCCACGGGCTCGAGGACAGCCATGGGCTGGAGGTCCTCGAAGCCGAGTCGGTGGCGGAGGCCGTGGCCCTCGCCCTGGAGGGAATGTCGTGAGGAAGCAGCGAACCGCGTCGCCCATCATACCATACCATCGGCGACGCACACCGCAACGCGAGGAGGGCTATGAACTATCTGCGTGCGACTCTTGCTTTGCTGATCATATGGGTGGGCGCGCTCGCCATCCTGTACGAGCCCGCCCGGTTGACCTACATCGTCGTGGGCGCAGGCGTGGCGGTGCTGGTGCTGGCGCTGCTGCTGGAGGCGCGGATCCGACAGGGCGATCCGCGGCAGGTGCTGGTCGCCGGCATCGGGTTCCTGCTCGGCCTCGTGCTGGGTGTGCTCGTCCTGGCGGTCCTGGGAGGCCTGCCGATCACCGCCGGGGTGATCGCTAGCGGGACGTTCGTCTCGACGTTCGGGATCGCGCTCATCGTGCTCCTGCTGGGCTACCTCGGGGCCGCCACCGCGCGCGCCGTCACCTACGATCTGGTCCTGTTCCGTCAGCCCGACCAGGAAAGCGGATCGAAGGCGCGCTTCCTGGTGGGTGAGAAGTCCCTCATCGACGGGCGCATCGTCAAGCTCGCGGAGAGTCCACTCCTCTCCGGAGAGATCATCGTCCCTCGGTTCGTCGTGGATCAGCTGAATCAGCTGGCCGCGAGCAACACCCCGATGGACCGCTTCCGCGGCGAGCGCGGGCTCGACAGCCTGCGGCGCCTCCAGCAGAACCGGATGCGCGCGGTGTACGTCCGGGAGCTCGACCTGCTCCACGGGGAGATCGAGGGCGTGCTCGACTATGCGGTCCAGCACGACGCCCGCGTGGTGACCCACAACCCCGAGATGATCCGGGAAGCCAATCGGCGAGGGATCCCGATCGTCAACCTGAACGACATCGCGGCCATGCTGGAGCCCGAGATCCTGAGCGGCGACGAACTGGTGGTGAAGCTCGTCAAACCGGGCAAGGAGAAGGAGCAGGCGGTCGGGTATCTGGAAAACGGGAACATGGTCGTCGTGGAGGACTCCAGGACGGATATCGGGCGCACGGTCCGGGTCGCGGTCACGGGCATCCACCAGACGCGGGCGGGAACGCTGATCTTCGCTCGGAAGCGGGAGGCGGGCATCCCCGGAGCGCTACCGGCGGAAGAACCGAGCGAGGCCACCGAGGGGGCGGGCCGGTCCTGATCGCGGCCGCGAGCGTGGTCGTGGCGGGGGGCAGGGGGGAGCGCCTGGGGGGCCAGCCCAAGCAGTTCCGGCCGCTCGGGGGGATCCCTGTCCTCTGCTGGGCGGTGCGGCCGCTCCTCGATGGGACGTCGGGCGAGGTCGTGGTCGTCCTTCCCGAAGGCGCCCTCGAGGAAGGGGCCGAGCTCCTGGGCGAGTACCTCGAAGGATCGGCTCGGAGGGTGCGGCTAGCCGCGGGCGGAGCCCGGCGCCAGGACTCCGTCCGCGCGGGGCTCGGGGCTCTCGAGCGGGCGGGGGGAGCGGTGGTAGTCCACGACGGCGCGCGCCCGTTCGCGAGCGCCGCCCTGGTCGAGCGCGTGGCGCGGGAAGCAGCGGGTGGGAAGGCGGTCGTGCCGGCGATCCCCACCGCAGACACGATCAAGCGCGTAGACGAGGGGCGGGTGGTCGAGACGATCGAGCGACGCGCCGCGGTAGCGGTCCAGACCCCGCAGGGGTTTCCGCTCGCCGTCCTCGAGGCCGCCCACGCGGCCTGGCCGGGCGACGAAGAGGCGACCGACGACGCCGCGATGTGCGAGCGCATGGGCGCTCCGGTCGCGTGGGTGCCCGGCGAGGCGCTCAACCGCAAGCTCACGGGGCCCGAGGACTGGTGGTGGGCCGAGCGCGTGGTGGAGTCGGGGCGGGTCCGCTGGGGAGGGAGCACCTGAGCGAGCAGCGGGTCGGGATCGGTTTCGACGCTCACCGCTTCGCGGACGGCCGGCCGCTCGTCCTCGGAGGCGTGCGGCTGGACCATCCGCGCGGGCTGGAAGGCTGGTCGGACGCCGACGCGCTCCTCCACGCGATCGCCGACGCGATCCTTGGGGCCGCCGCGCTCGGGGACATCGGCCGCCACTTCTCGCCCGACGACCCCGCGTGGAAGGACGCCGACAGCCGGGAGATCCTCCAGGCCGCGGTCTCACTCGCATCGCGCGACGGATGGTCGGTCGAGAACGTCGACGCGACCGTGCTCGCCGAGGCGCCGCGGGTCGGGCCTCACGCGGACGCGATGCGCGCCGCCATCGCGGCGGCCTGCGGGATCGACGCCGAACGCGTGAGCGTTAAGGCGACGACGATGGAAGGGATGGGATTCGTCGGCCGCGAGGAGGGAATCGCGGCCATGGCGGTGGCGCTCCTGACGCGCGGGAAGAGCGCGTGATCGAAGGGGAAAGCGCGTGATCGGAGAGCTCGAGTGCTCGGCCTGTGGCAAGTGGGCCGCCGCCGACACTCTACAGAACCTCTGCCCGGCATGCTCCGCGCCGCTCCTCGCCCGCTACGACCTCGAAGCGCTCACGGGACGCTGGCGGCCGGCGGACCTCACCGGGCGCCCACAGGGCCTCTGGCGCTGGCGCGAAGTGCTGCCCATCGAGCCCGGCGAGGAGCCTCTGACCCTCGGCGAAGGCGGCACTCCGCTCCTGCCGTCGCGATCGATCGGCCCCGCGCTCGGCATGCCGCGCCTGGCGTTCAAGGACGAGAGCTGCAACCCCACCCTGTCGTTCAAGGCCCGCGGCCTGGCCGTGGCCATCCACCGCGCGCGGGTGTTGGGGGCGCGTCACGTGGCCATTCCCAGCGCCGGAAACGCGGGCAGCGCGACGGCCGCGTACTGCGCGGCCGCGGGACTCCCGTGCACCATCGCGATGCCGACCGACACCCCCGCTCCGATCCTGGACGAATGCCGCGCGCACGGCGCCCGCGTCGAGCTGGTCGACGGGACGATCGCCGACGCCGGCGCCTGGGTCCGGGAGCGTGCGGCGGTGGAGGGCTGGTTCGACGTGTCGACGCTCCGCGAGCCCTACCGACTCGAGGGCAAGAAGACGATGGGCTACGAGCTGGCCGAGGCGGGCGGCTGGACGCTCCCCGGCGCGATCGTGTACCCGACGGGCGGCGGGACGGGGCTCATCGGGATGTGGAAGGCCTTCGACGAGCTGGAGGCCCTGGGCTGGATCGGCAGCGCTCGCCCGCGGATGATCTCCGTCCAGGCTGCCGGCTGCGCGCCGATCGTCCGCGCGTTCGAGGCCGGCTCCGCGCGCGCCGAGCCCGTGCCCGACCCCCAGACGGCGGCCAGCGGCCTCAAGGTGCCATCAGCGATCGGAGACTTCCTGATCCTGTCGGCGGTGCGCGCGTCGGGAGGCTCAGTGGTGGCCGTCGAGGACGACGAGCTCCTGGCGGGCGCGCGCAGGCTGGCGGCGGAAGAGGGGATCTTCGCGAGCCCCGAGGCCGGCGCCACCGTCGCCGCCCTGCCGGCACTCCTCGATAGCGGCGCGATCGATCCCGAAGAGGAAGTCGTATGCTTCGTGACCGGTCACGGGATCAAGTACCCGGTCCTGTGCGGGGACCGGCCGGCAGGGGTATCTTAGTACACAGATGCGGCTCGCGTACCTGGACATGTTCTCGGGCGTGAGCGGGGACATGCTCCTCGGGGCGTGTCTGGATGCCGGCGTGCCGCTGCCCGAGCTCGATGAGGCGCTGGCCCTGCTCAAGCTCGACGGCATCCGACTCTCGGCCGAGCGCGTGGAGCGCCACGGAATCGCGGCCACGCGCTGCGTGGTCGAGGTGCCCGACGGCGCGGGTGAGCGCGGGCTGGCGGAGATCCTCGATCTCATCGAGGCGTCCGAGCTGCCTGCCCGTGTCCGCGACCGCTCAGGGCGCGTGTTCGAGGCGCTTGCCGGCGCCGAGGCGAAGGTCCACGACACGACACCCGACAGGATCCACTTCCACGAAGTCGGCGCGCTCGACGCGATCGTGGACGTCGTGGGTGGGGTATGGTGCCTGGAGCGGCTGGAAATCGAGCGGGTCCACGCTTCCGCGTTCACGCTGGGAAGCGGCTGGATCGACGCCGCCCACGGAACGCTTCCGGTGCCGCCCCCCGCGGTGCTCGAGCTCGTCGCCGGCTGGCCGCTGGCCGAGAGCCGGGTCGCGGCAGAGCTTACGACTCCGACCGGCGCCGCGCTGGTGACCACGCTCGCGGACGGCCGCGGCATTCCGGACGGGTTCGTCCCATCCGGTGTGGGGTACGGCGCGGGCACGCGCGAGCTGGAGACGCAGCCGAACCTCCTGCGGATCGTGATCGGTGACGCGGCGGCCCCGGATCGCGAGATGGCGATCATCGAGTGCGACCTCGACGACCTGTCGCCGCAGCTGTTCGAGCCGCTCGCCGAGGGGCTCTACGCCGCCGGCGCGGTCGAGGTCCACTGGTTGCCGGTCCAGATGAAGAAGCAGCGCCCCGGGGTGACGGTTCGCGCCCTGGGCCCGCTGAGCGCAGTGGAGCGGCTGGGCGAAGTCCTGTTCGCCGAGTCGACCACGCTGGGGTTTCGCTGGTGGCCGGTCTCGAGGTCCACGTTGACCCGCGAGGTCGGTGAGGTCGCCACCTCGCTCGGGAGCGTGGCCGTCAAGCGCGTCCACCGGACGGACGGCAGCTGGGAAGTCCGACCCGAGTACGAGTCGTGCAGGGAGATCGCCCGCCGCCTCGGGCGTCCCGTGCGGGACGTTCTGGCGGCGCTGACCGCGGAACTCAACCCCGAGCCGCTGGTATTACGAGACGAGTAAGCCCTTCACCCATATGGGAGGACATGCATGAGAAGGTTCCTGATCGTCGCCGTTCTGATCACGGCGGGTGCTGCCCTCGACGGCATCGAGGCGTACGCGCAGACGGCCACCGCGGTCGCCAATGGGGCGAAGGTGCGGATCCAGCGGAGCAAGTTCCAGGAAGCGAACGAGCTGCTCGGCAAGGAGATCGTCAACTATCCCGAGAGCGCCGAGCTCCATTATCTCTACGCCGTCACGCTGGCACGCGTCGCTCCCGAGGACTCCGCCTCCAAGGCGATCGAGCACCTCGCCATCGCCGACAGCCTGAACGGCGAGCCCGCCGAAGGGGCGGACGAGGAGGATCTGGAGCTCGAGGAGAACATCGATCAGGCCCTGAGGTCGCTGTGGGGCGGCATCGTCAACGACGGCGTGCGAGCGCTTTCCGCGGGCGACATCGAGGACGCCGAGGCCAAGCTGACGCTGGCCGTCGAGCTCCATCCGAGCGGGAAGGAAGGCCATCTCGGGATGGGGGCCGTGCACCAGGCCAAGCAGGAGTACGACCTGGCGATCGCTTCGTACAAGAAGGCGCTCGAGATCGATCCAGCGTACAGGAACGCGCTCCTGCGGCTCGGTCAGACGTACCAGCTCAAGGCCGAGCAGGCCGCCGGAAGCGGCGATGCGGCGGAGAGCCCCGAGGCCGTGCAGATCGCCGCCGAGGCGGTCGCGGTCTACGAGAGCTACCTGGTTGACAACCCCGGCGACGTCGAGGTCCAGATCCAGCTCGCGGGCCTCCATGCCCAGCTCGGCGAGATGGAGAAGGCCGAGCCCATCATTCGCGCGGTCATGGATTCCGACAGCGTGGACACCGCCGTGCTCACGGACTTCGGGTTCCGCATGGCGAACGCGGGGCAGTACGTTCTGGCCGACGAGCTCCTGAGCCGCGCCGTGGCGATGACCGACTCGCTGGACGTGGAGCCGCTCGGCTACCTGGCGTTCGTCCGCATCCAGAATGAGGATCTCGAAGGCGCCCGGGCGATCCTCGACAAGCAGCTGTTGCTCGATCCCTCGAACGCCGAGGCGTGGGAGTACCTGGCCTATGTGAAGCGCGACCTGGGGGACACGGCGGGTTCCGCCGAAGCGTTCGAGAAGGCCCAGGCGATCCCGTTCGATCTGCAGCAGATCTCCATGAGCCAGGATCCCGACAAGACCTGGAACGTCGAGGCTACCTTCGTGAACCGCCTCGAGGCCCCGGTATCGAGCCAGCAGATCCGGTTCACGTTGCTGTCGCCCACGGGTGAGGTTCTGGAAACCCAGGAGGCGACGGTACCCGCCCAGTCGCTGGCCCCCGGGGAGAGCGAGAGCGTCACGATCGAGTTCTCCGCACCGGCCGAGAACCCGAAGGTCAAGTACGAGATCCTGTAAGGGAAGCCGAGAACAGGGGCTCCAGGAGTTGCAGGGGCGCGGCTCGAAGCCGCGTCCCTTTCGTTTGCCAGCCGGTGGCCGCTTGGGGTCTGGTTCCCGGGTTTGACGAGGGCGTGAACCAGGCCTAGTTTTTCGTCCTCGCTGAGGACCGAGCGGGCTCTAATGGCCCGCTGAAGACCGAGCGGGCTCCAATGGCCCGCTGAAGACCGAGCGGGCGTAATTCAGTGGTAGAATGCCAGCTTCCCAAGCTGGACGTCGCCGGTTCGAATCCGGTCGCCCGCTCCACATCCTTCCATTGCTGTTTCCCGCCACGCGCCCGGTCGGTCGAGCGGCGGGTTGCGCTCCGTGCGCGATCCGTGTAGAAGTTTCGACCCCGATGAAGCGACGCACCTTCCTCCAATCCTCCGCGGCGATCCTGGGAGCCGTGGCCCTTCCGGCCCCTGCTGCGCCGCCCCTGCCCCGCGACATCCGGCGGTGGCTGGAGCCGGACGACAGGGAGCTCGCCGACGTCGCGCTGAACGCCGCCACCCGGGCAGGCGCGTCCTATGCGGACATCCGGATCAGCCGGCACTTCGATCAGGAGATCCAGACACGCGAGCGGCGCGTCGAGGGAATGAACGACGAGATCACGTACGGCTTCGGCGTGCGCGTGCTATCCGACGGCGTCTGGGGATTCGCCGCCAGCCGCATCGTCGACGAGGAGGAAGTTACCCGCTTGGCGCGCGCCGCCGTCAGTCAGGCCAAGGGCAACGCCAGGATCCCGCATACGCCGGTCGAGCTGGCGCCCGTCGAGGCCTTTCCGGACGCGGAGTGGACGACGCCGCACGAGAAAGACCCGTTCGAGATTACGATCGCCGAGAAGGTGGAGTTCCTGCTCGGGATCAACGCCGCCGCGCTCGACCGGGGCGCCGACTTCGCCACCTCGGCGATCGTCTTCCAGAAACAGGAGCGCTTCTTCGCGTCGACGGAGGGCTCCTACATCCGGCAGACGTTCTTCCGCGTGTTCGTTCCCTGGGAAGTCACCGCGGTCGACAGGCAGGCCGGGCGCTTCGCGACCTGGGACGCCGGGATGACGAACGCCGGCGCCGGCTGGGAGTTCGTCGTGGCCCAGGACTTCCCGAGCCGGGCCGCGCACGCGACGGAGCTCGCGCGCGAGAAGCTGGCCGCGCCGACCCTCGACGCGCCGGCACGGAAGGACCTCGTCCTCCTGCCCAATCACCTGTGGCTCACGATCCACGAATCGGTGGGCCACCCGACCGAGCTCGATCGGGCGCTGGGATACGAGGCCAACTACGCCGGCACGTCCTTCTGCACTCCCGACGAGCTCAACTCGCTTCAGTACGCGAGCGAGATCGTCAGCTTCGAGGCCGAGAGGCAGGAGCCGCACAGCCTCGCGTCGGTCGGCTGGGACGACGACGGCGTGCCCGCCGACCGCTGGCTCCTCGTCGACGAGGGTGTGCTCGTAGACTTCCAGACTACGCGCGACCTGGCGCACCGGATCGCCGACCAGACCGGGGTCACCCGATCGCATGGCTGCTCCTACGGCCAGAACTGGTCGCTCGTCCAGTTCCCGCGAATGCCCAACGTCAACCTGCGACCCGGGCCGGCCGGAACCTCGCTGGAGGACCTGATCGCCGGGGTCGACGATGGGCTCCTGATCGATGCCGACGGCTCGTACTCCATCGACCAGCAGCGCTACAACTTCCAGTTCGCGGGCCAGGGGACGTGGGAGATCAAGGGCGGGAAGGTGGGCCGGATGCTGCGGGACGTCGCGTACCAGGGCAACACGGTCGAGTTCTGGAACAGCTGCGACGGCCTCGGCGGCCCGGAGATCTACGAGGTGTACGGCTCCTACTACGACGGCAAGGGGCAGCCCGGCCAAGTGAACGCGGTGAGCCACGGCTGCCCGCCGGCGCGGCTCCGGCAGGTCAACGTGCTGCCGGCCGGATAGCGCGATGGCGATCCTCACTGAGCAGGAGGCGCGCCGGATCGTCGAGGCGGTGATGGAGCGGGCCACCGCGGACGATACGCGCGTCAACCTGGTGTCGCTCGAGGGCGGTAATACGCGCTTCGCCGGAAACGGCGTCACGACTTCGGGCGAGGTATCCAACGTCGAGGTCACCGTCACGTCGGCCTTCGGAAGCCGCAGCGGGAGCGCCGAGACGAACGGAATCGACGACGAGGCGATCGCTGCGGTCATCGCCCGCTCCGAGGAGGCCGCGCGGCTGGCACCCGAGGATCCGGAGTACGTGCCGCCAATGGAGTCCGCCGACTATCCCCGGCCTTCCGCATACTTCGAGAGCACCGCCGCGCATGGCCCCGCCGAGCGCGCGGACGCCGCGGCCGCGGCGATAGCGGGGGCGAGCGGACGGGACACGACGATCGCCGGCTTCCTCGAGAACTACGGCGTCGCGTATGCGACCGGCAACTCGCGCGGCGTATTCGGCTATTTCCCCATGACGTGGATCGAGTACACGAACACGGTGCGGACGCCCGACGGCTCCGGGTCGGGCTGGGCAGGCGTCCGGCTCCACGACGCGCAGGGCCTCGATGCCGCCGGAATGGCGAGGATCGCCGCCGAGAAGGCGGTGGCCTCGCGCACGGTCAAGCCCCTCGAGCCGGGGGAGTATCCGGTAATCCTGGAGCCGGTCGCGACAGCGGTGTTGAGCGGAGCGCTCGTCGGCCAGATGAACGCGCGCCGGGCGATGGAGGGCCGATCCTATCTCTCGGCGCCCGAAGGCGCGACGAAGCTGGGAGAGCAGCTCGTGTCGCCGCTCGTTACGATCCGAACGGACCCGCTCCACGCCGAGGCTCCGGGTCGCGCGTGGGCCGGTGAGCAGCTTCCCGCCAGGGCGACGACGTGGTTCCGCGAGGGGCACGTCGAGTCGCTGCAGTACGACCGGTACTGGGCCGGTCGACACGGCGTCGATCCGGTGCCCGGCTCCACGAACCTCATCATGGAAGGCGAGGACCGGTCGCTCGAGGAGCTGATCCGCGGAACCGAGCGCGGCGTGCTCGTCACGCGCTTCTGGTACATCCGCACGCTCAACCCCGCGGATCTCACTCTGACCGGCCTGACCCGCGACGGAACGTTCTGGATCGAGGACGGCGGGATAGCTCACGCGGTCAACAACTTCCGCTGGAACGATTCGCCGGTCCGGGTCTTCGAACGCGCCGAGGAGATGTCGCGGCCCGTGCGAGTGGCGGACGAGGACTGGGTCCTGACCCCGTCCTATGTGCCCGCCGTCCGGGCCTCGGCCTTCCACTTCGCCAGCGTGAGCCAGGCGGTCTGACGCGCCCTTGAACGCTTGACAGCCTGGTGCCCGGGGGCCTACGTTCCGCACTTAACGTCGCGCTTCAGGCGACTTCCTCAAGTCGTGAATCGGAAACTGGTTAGCCGACTCTAGCCGAGGTCCGGTCGATGGTGCAGTGGCGCCCGTTCCTCATGATCTCGTGGGCTATCCTGCTGGGGCTGTTCCTGTGGACGGTGCTGCCCGTCCTCTCTCCGCTCATCCTGTTCCTGGTCCTCGCCTACGTGCTCTGGCCGCTGTTCGGAACCGATACCTACAAGCGGCTCATGCTTCCGCTCGGGGCGTTGACCTTTCTCTGGCTCCTTCACGTGGCCGGCAGCGTGCTGGCGCCGTTCGTCCTCGCGTTCGTCCTGGCATACATCGCAGATCCCCTCGTCGACTGGTGGAGCAGGCGCGGAATCGGGCGTACGTGGGGTGCGCTCGGCGCCCTGCTGCTGGCGCTCATGGTGATCGCCCTCGCCGTGGCCCTCATCGGGCCTCTGGTCGCCGCGCAGGGCGCGCAGTTCCTGACCGATCTTCCCCGCATCATGGAGGAGCTACGTTCTTGGTACAACGCACAGATCATGGGACTGGCGCGCTCCCAGCTTCCGATCATCCGGGACATTCCCTTCGAACGGGCGCTCGACGTCGAGAGCCGGGACGTGGGGCAGTACCTGCTGGACGAGCTCGAACGCCTCAATCCGTCGTGGGAGGCGGCGATGGGGGTCGGCCGCGGTCTCCAGACCGGCCTCACGATTCTAGGGTACCTGGTCCTGACGCCCGTTCTGACGTTCTACGTGCTGCGCGATTTCCCCAGCGTGGGACGGGGCGTCGCCCAGATCCTTCCGCCGTCCCGGCGCGAGAGCACGCTCGCGTTCCTGCACCGCTATGACGTGCTGCTGGGCGAGTACCTGCGGGGCCAGCTCCTCGTCGCGACCTTCGTGGGGATCGCCACCGCGATCGGGTTCTGGATCGTGGGATTCCCGAACGCGATCCTGCTCGGCGTGATCGCCGGGATCTTCAACATCGTTCCCTATCTCGGGCTCATCGTCAGCCTGATCCCCGCCGCCTTGATCGCGCTCCTCACGCCGCCGCTCTGGCTCTCGGCTCTCAAAGTGGCCGGCGTATTCTTCGTAGTGCAGTCGCTGGACAGCTACTTCTTCTCACCGAAGATCGTCGGCGACAGGGTGGGGCTCCATCCGGTATGGGTGATGCTCGCGATCATCGGCTTCGCGTCGGTGTTCGGGCTGGTGGGACTCCTCCTGGCGATACCCATCGCCGTGCTGATCAAGCTGGTGATCGAGAACATGGTCGGGACGTACAAGGGCTCCGTCTACTACAGCGACTCCGATACCCCGCTCTCCGCGGAAGGGGAGACTCAGGGGGAGGAGAGGGCGATTTGAGTCTCCCGGTCGTGGCGATCGTCGGCCGCCCCAATGTGGGGAAGTCGACCCTGTTCAACCGCTTCCTCGGCGCACGGGACGCGATCGTCCACGACGAGCCGGGCGTCACGCGTGATCGCCACGCGGCCGATGCCGAATGGGCCGGCCGGCGGTTCACGCTCGTCGACACCGGGGGCCTGATCCCCGAGGCCCAGGAAGAGATCGCCCGGGGGGTGAACGCCCAGATCTACGCCGCGATCGAGCAGGCGGACGTGTGCCTGCTGGTGGTCGACGGGCGCACCGGTGTGACGCCGGTCGACCAGGAGATGGCGCAGCTCCTGCGCGAGAGCGGTCGGCCCACGATCCTGGTCGTCAACAAGGCCGACAACGCGGCTATGGGCGAGCGCATGCGCTGGGAGTTCTTCGAGCTAGGGTTAGGGGAGCCGCGACCGGTCTCCGCGCTGTCCGGAATCGGATCCGGTGACCTCCTCGACGCTGTCGTCGCGGCGTTGCCCCCGGAGATGATCGACCTGCCGGTGGATCCCGAGGAGATCACGATCACCGTGATCGGAAAGCCGAACGTGGGAAAGTCCTCGTTCCTCAACCGCCTTCTGGGCGAAGAGCGGTTCATCGTATCGCCAGTCGCGGGGACGACCCGGGACGCCATCGACACGACGTTCACCTGGCAGGGGCGGAAGTTCCGGCTCGTCGACACGGCGGGGATCCGTCGGCACGCCGCATTGGAGGAAGGGCTCGAGTACTACACGTATCTGCGCGCGGTCCGCAGCCTCGATCGCGCGCAGGTGGCGATCGTCATGCTGGATGCCTCAGAGCCGCTGTCGCGCCAGGACCTCCGGATCCTGAACCTCGCCGAGGAGCGACGACGGGGAATCGTCGTCTGCGTCAACAAGTGGGACCTGATCGTGAAGGACGAGCGCACGGCGGCGGGGTACGAGGCGGCGTTCCGCGCCCAGGCGCGCTCGCTGGCGTGGGCACCGATCGTGACGATCAGCGCCGCCACCGGCCAGCGCGTGACGCGCGCGCTCGAGGTGGCCGAGGAGGTGTGGAGGGAGTGGCACAAGAAGGTGCCCACCCCTGAGGTCAATCGCGTGCTGCACACCGCGACCGCGAAGGTCCATCCGCCGCAGTCGAAGGGTACGCGCGGCGCCAGGGTGGTTCGCGTCCTCTACGGCTATCAGGCGGAGACGGGGCCACCGCTCTTCCTCTTTTACGCCAACGAGCCGCAGGCCATCCCGGAGCACTACCGTCGCTACCTGGAGAACGAGCTCCGCGCCGCGTTGGGCTTCTCGGGCGTTCCGCTCCGGATCTTCTTCCGCCAGTCCTCTTCGAAGTCGCGGCAGCGCGCCGATCCGGCGGGCCGCGAGGCCGGATGACGATCGCGCTCGGCCTCCTTCTCGCGTATCTGGCCGGATCGTTTCCTACGGCGTATCTGCTCGGGAAGGCGAAGGGCGTCGACCTCGGGCGAATGGGGAGCGGAAACTACGGCGCGACGAACGTGTTCAGGAACCTCGGTCGGGGTCCGGCGACGCTGGCACTGGTCGTCGACGTGGCGAAGGGGTTCCTGCCGGTCGAGCTGTTGCCGCGCTGGCTGACGCCTTCCGGAATCGGACCCGGAACCTTCGCCGTCCTCCTCGCCGTCGCGGCCGTCCTCGGGCACGTCTATTCGGTGTTCCTCAAGTTTCGTGGGGGCAAGGGAGTGGGAACGGCGGCCGGGGCGTTCCTTGCGCTGTCGCCGTGGGCGATCCTGCTGGCCGCCGCCGCCTGGCTCATCGTCCTCGCCTGGCGGCGGATCGTGTCGCTCGCGTCGCTCGTGGGAGCGCTCGTTCTCCTCGGGGCGGTCGTCGGGCTCCACGCGCGCGACTGGCCCGTCACCTGGCCCCTCGTGGCGCTGACCGCATTCCTCTGCGCGTTCGTGTTCTGGACGCATCGCGAGAACATCGGGCGCCTCGCACGCGGGGAGGAGAAGCCGATCGTCGAGCGCGGAGGGCAGAGGTGAGCGCACACGGCGCGGCCGCGGTCGTGGGCGGCGGGTCCTGGGGGACAGCGCTGGCGCGGCTCCTGGCGGCGAAGGGACGCGACGTCCGCCTATGGGTGCGCGATCCCGCGCTCGCCGCGACGATCGAAACAAGGCGGGAGAACCCGCGCTACCTGCCCGGCGCCCGGCTCGACGGCCGCGTCCGGGCGACGGCGGACCTGGAAGGTGCGCTCGCCGGCGCTACGCTCGTCGTCTCCGCCGTGCCGAGCCACGTCGTCCGGAGCGTCATGTCCGAGGCCGCGGTTCACGTCGACGGCGGGTCGGTCGTCGTTTCGGCGTCGAAAGGGATCGAGGAGGGATCGCTCAAGCGGATGACCGAGGTGCTCGAAGAGGTCCTCGGCCGAGGGGAAGGCCTGACGGTGCTCTCGGGTCCCTCGTTCGCGACCGAAGTCGCGCGTGGCGTTCCGACCGCCGTCACGGTGGCTGCGCACGACCCGGAGGTGGCCGAATCGGTCCGCGAGGCGTTCTTCGCGCCGCGATTCCGCGTGTACACGTCGGACGACGTCGTCGGCGTCGAGCTCGGTGGGGCAGTCAAGAACGTGGTTGCGATCGCGACCGGGATCGCCGATGGATTGGAGTACGGTTCCAACGCGCGCGCCGCGCTGATCACCCGCGGGCTCGCCGAGATCTCGCGCCTCGGGACAGCCCTGGGCGGCCGGCGTCTCACGTTCATGGGGCTCGCGGGTCTGGGGGACCTAGTCCTCACGTGCACGGGGGAGCTGTCGCGCAACCGCACGGTCGGTCTGCGCCTCGGCCGCGGGGAGACGCTGGAGGCGATCCTGGCAGATATGGACCAGGTAGCCGAAGGGGTGCGATCGACCCGCTCGGTGCGCGACCTCGCGGCGCGGCACGGGATCGAGATGCCGATCGTCGAGCAGGTGCACGAGATGCTGTATCACGCGAAGCGACCGCAGATCGTCGTGGAAGAGCTGATGACGCGGGAGTCGAAGCCGGAGTTTCAGGCTGCCCACCAGGAAAGCTGAAAGGAGGATGGATGGCGTTCAACCCGATAGCGAAAAAGGAATACTACTCGATCGGAGAGGTATGTCAGATCACGGGGCTCAAGCCGCACGTGCTGCGCTACTGGGAGACCCAGTTCAAGGGTCTCGTGCCGGTCAAGAATCGGGCCGGCAATCGCGCGTACCGGCGGCGAGAGATCGAGATGGTGCAGCTCGTGAAGGAGCTCCTGTACGAGAAGAAGTACACGATCGAGGGCGCCCGCCAGCGGCTCGAGGACATGCGCCGGAACGCGGGCGACCAGCTCGAGTCCGAGCTGGCGGGGGCCAAGGTGAAGGACACGTTCGAGACGCTGGCCGATGATCTCGCGGGACTCGTCGCCTACATCGACGGGTTCCGTCGCGGTGAGGTGGAGCCGGGGGCGCCGACTTCGAAATGACGTGGAGCGCGAAGTGAGCTGGAGCGCGAGGTGAACGCTCTGCGCCCGCAGGTCGTGCGCGCACCGC
>DASRVB010000236.1:0-5002 GCA_035687725.1 Gemmatimonadota bacterium | reverse complement strand
GAAGGCGTCGCCGCCGCCCTTTTCGCGCGTCGAGACGACGATGCCCGGATGCACGCCCTTGGGCCAGCGCTCGAGCGTCGTCGGCCGCCGCTCGAGCGCGCGCAGGATGCCATCGCCAACGGCGAGGTAGTACTTGACGATGTCCAACTTGGTGACCGCGCTTGAGCGCTCGGTCATCGGGAAGATCACGCGATCGGGGCTAGACACGCGCAAATCGCGCCCACCGGCGTCGACGATCATGGCCTCCGATGCGGCCATGCCCGGAGTTCTACGCCAGCGACGCCCGGCGCACACCGGCCGCCGCACCGCAGCTGCTCATCCGACTTTGCCGGACTCGCGTGGTTCAACGGGCTCGAGCAGCCCGCGCGAGCCCGGCGAGGCTTCCGCGTCGGAATGCCCGCGGGAGAGCTCAGTCCCCTTGCTCGTACTCGTCGTGCAGGTTCCACCACTGGTAGGGCGGGGTCTGCGGGTAGCCCTCCGGCGAGTCCTCCCATTCTTCCTGGCGCCCGAGCGCCGTGATGTCGAGGTAGCTCCAGGTGCTACCCATCGCCTCGTCGCCGCGGTTGTTGACGAAGTAGGTGCGGAAGATCCGGTCGCCGTCGCGAATGAAGGCGTTGGTGCCGTGCCACTCGTCCACGCCGAAGTCGGCGTCGAAGCCGTCCGTGATCGTGTACCACGGGATCTCCCAGCCCATCCGCGCCTTCCAGCGCTCGATATCCGGCTGCGCCGCGCGCGAGACGAACGCGAGCGTGGTGTCGCGCGCGTTCAGATGGGCGAGGTGAGCAACCTGGTCGGCCAGGAACGAACAGCCCCCGCAGCCTGCTTCGGGAAACCGCTTCATCCCAGGGTCGTAGAAGAAGCGGTAGACGATCAGCTGACGGCGCCCCTCGAAGAGTTCGAGCAGGCTCACGGGCCCGTCCGGGCCTTCGAAGCGGTAGTCCTTCTCAACGGCCATCCACGGCATCCGCCGCCGCTCGGCGGCCAGCGCGTCACGGGCTCGGGTGAGCGCCTTCTCCTTCACCAGCATCTCCTCGCGCGCAGCGTCCCATTCCTGGCGGGAAACGATGGGCGGTGTATTCATCTCAGCTCTGTCCTCCTTCAGGTACTCGTGGCGGATCACCCACTGTTGGGAAGTCCCCCGCTCGTTCAGCGGGTTTGCTAATCGACCAGCGCACCGCAGCTGACGTTGACGATCGCCGCGGTCATGCTGCGGGCCCAGTCCGAGGCGGCGAAGGCGGCCGCGTTACCGACATCCTCGAGCGTCGCGGCCCGCCCGAGCAGGGTCTGCCCCTCGATCATCTCGACGATCTCCTCGCGCCCCTCGGAGCCCTCTGGGAGGGACTCGGGCACCCCTCCGCTCGCGAGCGTGACGACGCGTATTCCGTACGGGCCCAGCTCGGCGGCGAGCTGCCGCCGGATCGCCTCGATCGCGTCAAAGGCGACCTGCGTTCCGCCCAAGTAGTAGTCGCGCATCGGGCCGCTGCGGTCGCCGGGGCCGCCGAAGGCGAGGATCACGCCCGAGCGCCGCGGGACCATGTGCCGCGCGGCCGCCCTCGCGGTCAGGAATGTCGCGCGCGCGGCGGTCTCGATCGGCGCCATGAAGTCCTCGACCGCCATCTCAGCGAGCGGCACCCCGTGAGTGTACGGGTGGGCGATCAAGTTGAAGGAGATGTCGATGCCACCGGCATCCGCTGCGACTGCGTCGGCGTGGCGATCGACGGCCTCCTCGTCGAGCGCATCGACCGCGGCCGTTTCCGCCTGCCCTCCCGCCGCGCGAATGCCGTCGGCTACCTCCATTAGCTTGGCCTGGGTGCGACCGGCGAGGAAAACCCTCGCTCCTTCACGAGCGAACGACCGGGCGACCGCGCCACCGATCGACCCGCCCCCTCCGTAGATCACAGCGTTCTTGTTTTCGAGCAGCACGTCTACCTCCTCGGCTCTCAGGTCTTCCTTGTGGACCGGGCGAGAGCCCGGGACTCACCGGTCGCCGATCATTCTCGATGGAACGAGCGCGACCGACTTCTGAAACCCGTTCTTAGAGGAGCGGCGGGTCGGGAACGGGGGCGGTCTGCTCCTCGAACACGGCCTCGACCTCGTGCGGCTGGATCCTGCCCGCCTTGATGTCCTCCGCCCAGTGGCACGCCGCGAAGTGGCCGCTCTCGAGCTTACGAAGCGGCGGCACCTCGTTGCGGCAGCGCGTCTCCTGCACGAAGGGACACCGGGTATGGAAGCGGCAGCCCGAGGGCGGGTTCGCGGGGCTCGGCAAGTCGCCGGCGAGGAGGATCGTCTCGCGCTCACGCTCGACCTCGGGGTCGGGGATCGGCACCGCCGAGAGGAGCGAGATCGTGTACGGGTGGAGCGGGTTGTCGTAGAGATCCTCGGCGGGCGAGACCTCGACGATCGAGCCGAGGTACATGACCGCGATCCGGTCGGAGATGTGCCGGACGACGGCCAGGTCGTGCGCGATGAAGAGATACGTGAGGTCGAAGTCGCGCTGGAGCGACTCGAGCAGGTTCATGATCTGCGCCTGGATCGAGACGTCGAGCGCCGAGACGGGCTCGTCGCAGACGATGAAGTCGGGGTTGAGCGCGAGCGAGCGCGCGAGGCCGATGCGCTGGCGCTGGCCCCCCGAGAACTCGTGCTGGTAGCGGGAGCCCGCGTCCCCGGGGAGGCCGACGATCTCGAGGAGCTCGCGCACGCGCTTGCCGGCCGCCCGGCGCCGCGAGAGCCCGTGGACGCGGAGCGGCTCCCCGACGATGCGGCCGACGCTGTGGCGCGGGTTCAGGGAGGCGAAGGGATCCTGGAAGACCATCTGCATCCGGCGCCGGAGCGGGCGCAGCTCGCGCTCGCCCAGGTGCGTGATGTCCTGCCCGTCGAAGACGATCCGGCCCTCGGTCGGCTCGTAGAGCCGCAGGATCGTCCTCCCGACCGTCGACTTGCCGCAGCCGGACTCGCCCACGAGGCCGAGGGTCTCGCCGCGCTCGATCGCGAGGGAGACGTCGTCCACCGCCCGGATGTCCCCGACGTGGCGGTCGAGGACGAGCCCGCTCTTGATCGGGAAGTAGACCTTCAGGTTCTCGATCCGGACGAGGTCGCCGTTCACGCTCATCCGACCGCCGCCGTGCGCGTCCGCTCCCACTCCTCGGCGGGCACGGGATTGAAGCAGGCGACCATGTGCCCGGGCTCGATCTCGAGGAGGGGCGGCACCTCCAGCCGCGACTGCTCGACCTCGTAGCGGCACCGCGGCTGGAACGGGCACGCCTGCGGCGGGCTCAGCATGTTGCGGGGCGCGCCCTCGATCGGCCGCAGGGGCGCCTTGCGGGTCGCGTCGAGCCGCGGGACGCTCTGGAGTAGCCCGAGCGTGTACGGATGGCGCGGCCGGCCGAAGAGCTGGCTCGCGCTGCCCGTCTCCATGAACATGCCCGCGTACATCACGTTCACCCGCTCGCACATGCCTGCCACGACGCCGAGGTCGTGCGTGATCATGATCAGCGCCGCGTCCTCCTCGGCCACGAGCTCGCGCAGGAGCTCGAGGATCTGGGCCTGGATCGTGACGTCGAGGGCCGTCGTCGGCTCGTCCGCAATCAGCAGCTTCGGCTTGCAGGCGAGCGCCATCGCGATCATCGCCCGCTGCCGCATGCCGCCCGAGAACTGGTGCGGGTAATCCTTGAGGCGGAGCTTCGGGCTGGGGATCCCGACCCGGTCGAGGAGCTCGCCGGAGCGCTCGTTCGCCTCCTTCTTGTCCATGTCGAAGTGGGTCTCGAGCGCCTCGCGAATCTGCCGGCCGACCGTCAGGACCGGGTTCAGGCTCGTCATCGGGTCCTGGAAGATCATCGCGATGTCGCGCCCGCGGATCTTGCGGAGCTGGTCGTCCTTCAGCTTCAGCAGGTCACGCTCCTCGAACATCGCCGTGCCGGCGACCGCGCGGCCCGCCCGCGGGAGGATCCCCAGGAGCGCGAGCGACGTGACGCTCTTGCCGCAGCCGGACTCCCCGACGATCCCGAGCGTCTCCCCCGGCGCGATGTCGAAGGAGATGCCGTTGACGGCGTAGATGGTCCCCCGGCTCGTCCAGAACTCGACGCGGAGGCCCTCCACCGAGAGCAGGGGCTCCCGCAGCGCGCTACGCACGGCCTCTGAACTTCGGGTCGAGGGCCTCGCGCAGGCCGTCGCCGATCAGGTTGAAACCGAGCACCGAGAACACGATCGCCACCCCCGGGATGATGGCCAAATGCGGCGCGGTCTGGAGATAGCGCGTCGTGCCGGTCAGCATCGTCCCCCACTCCGGCGTGGCCGGGTCCTGGGGGCCCAGCCCGAGAAACCCGAGGCCGGCGACGTCGATGATCGCCGTCGCGAGCGCCAGCGTGCCCTGGACGATGACCGGCGAGATCGAGTTCGGAAGGATGTGCGAGCCGAGGATCTGGCGCCGCGGGACGCCGACGGAGCGCGCGGCGAGCACGAAGTCGTTCTCACGCTGGGCGAGGATCGATCCCCGGAGAAGGCGCGCGAAGATGGGTATCTGGGTCACGCCCACGGCGATCATGATCTGAAAGAGGCCGGGGCCGAGCATCGCCACGATCCCGATGGCAAGAAGGAGGCCGGGGATCGAGAGCATGATGTCCATCGCCCGCATGATCACGGTGTCGACGATGCCGCCGAGGTAGCCGGCGAGCGCGCCGAGCACCATGCCGATCGAGAGCCCGACCGTGACGGAGACGATGCCGATGAGAAGCGAGTAGCGCGCGCCGTACACGACCCGGCTGAACTCGTCCCGGCCGAGCGCGTCGACCCCGAACCAGTAGTCCGCGGACGGGCCCGGGCAGCAGCCCTCGCGGATGAGCGAGAGGTCCTGCGCCCGCGGGTCGTCGGGCGCGATGAGCGGCGCGAAGATCGCGACCACCACGAAGATGGAGACGATCACGAACCCGACGATGGCGCCCGGGTTCCGCCGCAGCCGCTGCCAGGCCTCGTTCCACAGGCCGCTCGGCGCCTCGAGCTGGATCTC
>DASRVB010000235.1:0-4820 GCA_035687725.1 Gemmatimonadota bacterium | reverse complement strand
AGCCGCGCCGCGGGATTGGCGGGCGGAGCGGCGGCCAGGGCCGTCAGCGCGTCGCCGGGGCGGCCGACCTCGATCCATCCGCGCGCCTCGGCGAGCACGGCGGCCCCCGAGGTCTCCAGGAGTCTGCCGCCGGGCTCGATCGGCGCGGGCTCGGGGTGAGGAACGGGGCCGAGCGGAGCGCCCGGGCTCCAGTACAGAGGACAGGAAGGGGCGGCTCCCCACGTGTCCCAGGCTGCACCTGGAGGAACTACGGGGAGGGCGAAGGCCGATGCCGCCGTCGAAAGGCTGACCGCGGCAGTGGTCAGCGAATGTCCGATCCACCTGTGCATTCGTACTCTCTCTACCCCGGGGCGGCCCGCCGTCGTTCCGACGACAGGCAAAACACTCCCACGCTGCACGCGCCGGGCCATGTTTCCCGCAGGGGAACCTTCAGGCGGCCGTCACACCTTGATGCACGCCACGTAGTGGCCCCCGCCCACGTCGCGGAACTCGGGCACGACCTCGGCGCACTCTGCGGTGGCGATCGGGCAGCGCGGATGAAACGGACAGCCGGAGGGGGGGTTGGCGGGGCTCGGCACGTCGCCCTCGAGCTCGATCCGCTCGCGGCGAGCCTTGGGCTCCGGCACGGGGATCGCGGCCAGGAGCGCCCGCGTGTAGGGGTGCAGCGGGTTCTCGTACAGCTCCTCGGACTCGGCCAGCTCCATGAGCTTGCCGAGATACATGACCGCGACCCGGTCGGAGATGTGCTCCACCACCGCCAGGTCGTGGGCGATGAACAGGAAGGTAAGGTCGAACTCCTTCTGCAGATCCTGAAGCAGGTTGATGACCTGCGCCTGCACGGATACGTCGAGCGCCGACACAGGCTCGTCGCAGACGATGAACTTCGGGTCGACCGACAGCGCGCGCGCGATCCCGATCCGCTGGCGTTGACCGCCGGAGAATTCGTGGGGATAGCGGTTGGCGTGCTCGGGGAAGAGTCCGACGACCTCGAGCAGGTGGCGGATCCGTGCCTGCGCGGCCTCGCCCTCGGCGATCCTGTGGATGCGCAAGGCCTCGGCGAGCATGGCGCCCACGGTGATCCGCGGGTTGAGACTCGAGTACGGATCCTGGAAGATGATCTGCATCTTGCGCCTGAGGCCCCGCATGTCGCCGTGATCGAGCCCGACGACGTCCCGCCCCTCGAACACGACCTCGCCGGCCGTCGGCTCGATCAGCCGCAGGATGCAGCGTCCCGTCGTCGTCTTTCCGCAGCCCGACTCGCCGACCAGCCCCAGCACCTCTCCGGGGAGGATGTCGAACGAGACGCCGTCCACGGCCTTGACGTGTCCCACCGTGCGCGACCAGAGCCCTCGCTTGATCGGGAAGTGCTTCTTCAGATCGCGCACCGTGAGGAGCGCCACGCCGCGCGTGCGTTGGGCGTGCGGCTCCTGCTGGATCACGGTCCTGGTCATCGGAGACCTCGACGAAGCGACGTGTTCGCCGAACTAGTCATAGAGAAAGCACCTCGCCTGGTGGCCCGGGCCGATCGTGTACAGCTCCGGAAACTCCCGCCGGCAGCGATCGAACACGTACGGACACCGGTTCTGGAACGGGCAGCCCGTGATCTCCTCGTACGGCGAGGGCACCGAGCCGGGGATCGTGTGCAGCCGCTCGATCCGCTCGCCGAGCTTCGGGATCGCCGCCTTGAGCCCCTCCGTGTAGGGGTGGTTGGGCCCGCCGAAGACCTGCTCCGCGGTTCCCACCTCCGCCACCACCCCCGCGTACATGACGACCACGCGGTGCGCCGTCTCGGCGATCACACCGAGGTCGTGGGTGATGAGCATGATCGACATCCCGTACTCGTCCTGGAGCTGGTTGAGGAGCGCCAGGATCTGCGCCTGCACGGTGACGTCCAGCGCGGTGGTGGGCTCGTCCGCGATCAGCAGCGCCGGATCGCAGGCCAGCGCCATCGCGATCATCACTCGCTGCCGCTGGCCGCCCGAGAGCTGGTGGGGATACTCGTCGACGCGCTGCTCGGGATCGGGGATCCGCACCCGACGCAGCATCTCGATCGAGCGCTCGCGCGCCTCGTCCTTCGACATGTCCCGGTGCAGCCGCAGCACCTCGCCGATCTGGTCGCCAACGGTGTACACGGGGTTCAGCGACGTCATGGGCTCCTGGAAGATCATCGCGATCTCGTTGCCGCGGATCTTCCGCATCTCCTTCTCGGGCAGGTCGAGCAGGTCGAGCCCGCGAAAGAGGATCCGTCCGCCGGCGATCTCTCCAGGCGGCTGCGGGATGAGCCGCAGGATCGACAGGCTCGTCACCGACTTCCCGCATCCCGATTCGCCCACGATGCCGAGCGTCTCACGTGGTCGGACGTCGAACGAGACGCCATCCACGGCCTTGGCCGTTCCCTCTTCGGTGTGAAACCAGGTCTTGAGCCCTTCGACCTGCAGCAGCTCGGCTTCGATCAAAGCCGCTCCAGGCGACGCAGATAGACGACGAGGTGGGCGAGATTCCCGGTCAGGAAGATGTCGCGGGGTCGGTGATTGCCCAGAGCCGGGACGCGGCTGTCGAACCAGGCCCGGGCCCGCTGGCGCGTGCGCGCCTTTTCGCCGAGCTGGTGCATCAGATCGTCCAGCAATTCGAGCTGGCCGAGGTGACGCGGCGAGGGGTCCTGAACGCCGCGCCGCCAGCGCTTGAGCGTCCCGGGCGTGCAGCCCACCGCCTTGGCGACGTCGCCGGGGTCGAGCTCGAGAAGGTCCACCGCGCGGGCGATGGTTCCCCGGCTGATGCCTGTGACCATTAGGCCCTCCTGGTCGACGGGGATCTGTGCGGCTTGGCCCTGGAAGATAGGCCCGAGGTTCTCACGGGGCGAGCGCGCCCGCCGCGGCCTCCAGCCGTTTCGCCGCGGCGTGGATCCGCGTCGCGAAGTCATCGACCTCGCGGACCGCGCGGGCGGCGTCGCCGGCGAGGAGCGCTTCGGAGATCGAGGGCAGTGCGAGCGTGGCGTAGCCGTTCCGGTCGTCGGTGGAGAAGACGAGGTTTCTGTTCCACGGCCGGCCGACCAGGCCCGTCTCGCGCGTGAGCTCGCGCTCGACGGCGCTGAGCTCCGCGTTGGCGTCACGCGAACGATCCGACTCCACCGGGCCTGTGAGGTATTGGTCGCGTGCCGCCTCGAAGCGCCCCGCCGCGGCGGCCAGCGAGTCGAGCGCGCCGTCCAGCCGCCCCGCGGCGGCGCCGGCTTCGGGATGCGACACGACCTCGGCCCGCTTTCCGTTCCAGTGAGCCTTCAGCTCGCGTGCGAAGATGAAATAGTCGTAAGGCAGGATCTCGGCGTTGGCGATCCGCAGCGCGAGGATCGCGACGAGCTCGGAGCTCAACGCCTGATTCGCGTAGCCGGGATCGACGATCTCCACCGCTTCGCGCGTGTCGTAGGCGGAGTGGTAGAGACCGTACGGTCCGCCGAAGCCGTGCCCCGCGCTGGGGATGCCGAGATGGTGGTAGAAGCCGACGTAGTCGGACCCGCCGCCCAGGTCGCCGATCGACAGCGTCGAGTCGGCGGCCGCCCATTCGTCCCGGAGGGTGCCGCCGCGCGAGGGGATCGCGGCCGCCGCTTCGCGAATGAGCGGCTTGAGCGACGGCGATGCGCTCGCGCCGAATTGCGGTCCGGCCACCCCATCCTGGTTCAGATAGGCGACGGCGGCAGCGGCGAGCGTGTCCGCGTGCTCCTCGATCCATTCCGCCGACCCGATCATGCCCCACTCCTCGCCGTCCCAGCCCGCGAACACGATCGTGCGGCGAGGCGGAAGGCCTCCGTCCGCCAGCGCGCGCAGCGCCCGGGCGGCGGCGAGCACCGAGGCCGTGCCGCTGACGTTGTCGTGCGCGCCCGGCCCCCAGGCATCGATGTGGGCGCCCACGATCACCCATTCCTCCGGCCATTCGCCGCCCTCGATCCGCGCCAGGACGTCCGTGACGTCGCGAAACCCGCCCGCGGGACCGTCGCGATCGTCGTCGACCTCCAGCCGGACGACGGCGGGACCTGGCCCGAGGTGATATCGGAACGGGAGGGCTCCCTGCCAGTCCGGTTCCGGCAGGAACGCGCCTTCGACGCGGGAGAGGATCTCCCCGGCGATGTCGGCTGAGACCGGCACTACCGGAATCGCCGGGACTCCACTCGTCGGGGCGTCCGGGGCCAGCCGGTCCGCATCCGGGACGCTCGGACGGCCCGGCGTCGTCGGGTCGCCCATGCCGTCCATCACGCTTCCCTTCTGGACTCCGGTTCGCGGCCGCCACGGCCCGTCCGGATAGGGCTCGCCGCGGAACCAGCCGTCGTCGCGGGGATCGGAGTAGAGGATGAGTCCGGCGGCGCCGTGGTCCGCCGCGAGACGCGCCTTGATTCCCCGGTAGGATTGGCCGTAGCGCGCGACGACGATCTTCCCCTCGAGATCGATCCCCGCCTCCGCCAGCAGATCGTAGTCGTCGTGGAGGCCGTAGTTGGCATAGACGACCTGTCCCTCGACCGACCCTGCGCCCGAGTATCCGTTCGCCCACGGATACTGGGGCTCCGGCACGGCAGGAGCGCCGTCGATGGCCGTCTCCAGGAGCTCGAACTCGACGCGCTCGGGCGCGACCACGGTAAGCGACACGTCGATCGCATGCGGGAGGAACACCCGGTAGGTCGCGCGCTCGGGTCGGTAGCCCCACGACGAGAGCCACGCCACGAGCGTGTCCGCGAACGCGGCCTGACCGGGCGAGCCCGCCACGTGGGGGCGCGCGGAGAGCGGCACGGCGAGGCCGGCGACGACGGCGGCGTCGATCGCCTCCAGGGCGCGCAT
>DASRVB010000234.1:0-2229 GCA_035687725.1 Gemmatimonadota bacterium | reverse complement strand
CCCGTTGGGATCGCGATCCACGGGGCTGCCGGTGTCACACCGGAACGCCATCGCTGCCACGAAAAGGAGACACCCCGCTCGCAAGAAGGTTCGGTTCATCGTTACCCTGCCTCTCTGCGGCGACGCCGCAAGCTTCGATCGAGAATGAATGATCACGAGCGGCAGTATGAACCGCGGCACTCAGCACCGGATCAGCCACGGCTCAGCGGGGCTCAGCGGGGCTCAGCGCCCCGATTCGAGGGCGCGGTCGCCTCTGAAGCCGGGATTCAGAACCGGTAGCGAATCGCCAGCTGGAGCTGGAAGGCCGATTCGGTCTGGAGGGTGGTCCAGCGGGGTGCCTCGGCATCGAATCGGAAAATGGACTGCGCAGTCTCGGCCGGCGCTGGGGTCTGACCGACGTGCTCGAGGAGGCGGGGGGCGGCGACACGATACCGGCCCCAATCGCCGTTCAGGAGATTCAGCACGTTGAACACGTCGAGCTCGGCTTCCAGCATGCGACTGCCGACCGGGATCGCCTGTCGGATGGAGGCGATCGTCGTATGGGACCATGGCTCCCGACAGCTGTTTCGCTCGAGGATCCCGCCCCGCTGACTCCGAAGGCACGACGTCCCCTCGATGAACCGTTCGAACGCCTCCTGCTGGCGGGCCACGCGCTCGGCCTGGGCATCCGGCGAGTTGTCCGCGCCCGCGGCGTCCGAGCGGCCGCTGAAGGCGATCTCGTCGGTGTCGAAGGCGTCCAGCGGGACATAGATGGGGTCGTTGGCGTTCGATCCGTCGGCATTCAGGTCGCCGCGTCGGCCGGCGCCGCCGGCCAGATACGTGAACGGGCTCCCCGATTCCCCCACGTAGAAGAAGGAGAACTCCGTCGACCAGGCGGTCCACGGGGCCCGGTACGTGCCCGCCAGGACGACGCGGTGGGGCACGTCGTTGAGCGAGATCCCGCGAGTCGTCAGATCCTCGTGGCGCCCCGAGATCGCGCGCGCGTCTGCCCAAAGGACGATCCCCGGCGAGTTGACCCGGCTGGGAGACTGGACGTCGCGCACCCGGGAGTACGTATACGCTCCGCTTGCCGCGAACCCCCCCTCGAACCTTCGCTCGATCCGCGTGGACAGCTGATACGAGTAGTTCCGGGAGGTGTTCCTCAGGTCTATCACCTCGGAGAATTCGGACCGGACCGCGGGCGAGGACAGACCCGTCGGCGCGATCGTGCCGTAAAGGACCCGGCCGAATCGGTCGATCCTCTGCGGGCCCTCGAGGTTCATGTTCACGAACACGAAATCGGACAGGCCGCGACTGACGAGGGCCTCGGCCGTACCGGAGAATCCCCACGGCAGAACCCGATCGTAGGCGAGCGATCCTCGCAGAGACTGCGCCAGCCTCAGGTCGCGATCCACGAGATCCACGTCCCCTAGCGGAGCCGTCGTGAGGCCGGGTCCGGTGGCGCACGCCAGGGGTGCTTCCCGGTAGTCGGGAACGAAGGGCGGAGGAGGACCGGCATCGGATGGGAAGCTGCCGCAGCGCAGCACGCCGATGCCTACGCCGTAGTTGGACAGCGCGGGATGGATCCAGGCCAGCGGTGGCCGCCCGGTGAAGACCCCCACCCCGCCGCGTAGCTGGTCGCGACCGGTCCCGGAAACGTCCCATGTGAACCCCAGACGCGGAGAGATGTGCACGCGCGAGCGGGGCATCTCGTCCGTTCGCCGACCGAAGATCGAGTCGACCACGGCGTTGTACGGGGCCTGCCCGCTGATGTCCAGGAGGTCGGCCCGAATCCCCATCGTCAGGGAAAGGCGCTCGCTGGCCCGCCACTCGTCGCCCAGGTACATGGCGTACTGAGAGCCGCTCAGCGGCACGCCTGCGCTCCCGAAGTCCCGGCGAATCTGGAACGCCTGGGGCGCGCCCTGCTCGAGCGAATCCAGGCTGGAGAACGTCCACGTGCCGTACGCGCCGACCACACCACCACGCGTGCTGCGAAATCGCTCCGCCTGGACGCCTGCCAACAGCATGTGGTCCGTTCCCAAAGGGAGGCTTAGCTCATCCTTGACGTGAACGGACCAGGCCCGTCCGAATCGTCCCTGGGCCTGTTCCGCCGAGCCCGTGTTGAGCGTGACGATGCCTCCGCTCGTGCTCGGGACGAGAACTCTGACGAGCGGCTGGCGGACGTCCGGGAGAAAGTCCACCCAGTCGGAGTTGTGAGATACCAAGACCTCGTTGTGGCCTCCGCTCGAT
>DASRVB010000233.1:0-2415 GCA_035687725.1 Gemmatimonadota bacterium | reverse complement strand
CTTGATGGCCTCGGCGTCCCCGTAATGGACCCTGACGTCGCGCGTCTCCAGCGCGGCTCCTCCGTCTGCGCTCACGCGAATGGTCGGCATCGACTCACCACTCCTTTCGATACCGGTTCCGAAGCCAGATCGCGAGCGCGTTCATCGAAAGGAGCATGACCAGCAGCACGATGATCGCCGCGGCCGCCAGATGCTGGAAGTCGGCCTGCGGACGGCTGGCCCAGTTGTAGATCTGGATCGAGAGCACCGTGAACTGGTCGCGCGGTCCATCGGGAACGAAGGCGATGAACGTCAGCGCACCGATCATGATCAGCGGAGCGGTCTCGCCGATCGCACGCGAGAGCGCCAGGATCGTCCCGGTAAGGATGCCAGGCATGGCGTTCGGCAGGACGTGGTGCCGCACCGTCTGCCACTTCGTCGCCCCCAGGCCGTACGAGGCCTCGCGGATCGAGCCCGGCACCGCGCGGATCGCTTCCTGGCTGGCGATGATCAGGATCGGCAGGACAAGAAGCGAGAGCGTGAGCGCGCCCGAGATCACGCTCCTGCCGCCCGTGAAGGCGACCATCCAGCGCACGAATACGGCGAGCCCGAGGATCCCGTAGACGATCGAGGGCACCCCCGCGAGGTTGGAGATGTTGGTCTGGATCACCGTCTGGAGCCACCCCTTGTTCGCGTACTCCTCGAGCCAGACCGCGGCCGCGACCCCCAGCGGGAACGAGATCAGGGCGCAGAGACCCATGAGCCAGATCGTGCCGTAGAGGGCCGACTTGATGCCCGCCCGCGCCGGGATCCGCGACGGGAACTCGGTGAAGAACGTGGGGGTCAGCCACGCCGCGCCGTCGATCAGCACGTCGGCCAGGAGCACGACCAGCGTGACCACGCCGGCCAGCGTGGCGGCCAAGCACAGGTATTGGAACACCTTGCCGCGCCGCCGCCGCGCCACCAGCTCCGGGGGCGCCTCGAGGCTGTGCCTTCGGTCGGATCCCCCGGCCGCTCGAATCGCACCTCTCACGCGTATTCCTCCCGGTAGCGCTTCAGGAACCAGCGGCCGAAGACATTCATCCCCAGCGTGACTGCGAACAGCAGGAGTCCCACCGCGAAGATCGACTGGTACTCGATCGAGCCGAACGGTGTGTCGCCGAGGCTCACCTGCACGATGTAGGCGGTCAGGGTCTGAATCGACTCGCGTACGTCCATCGTGAGGTTGGGGGTCATACCGGCGGCGAGCACGACCGCCATGGTCTCGCCGATCGCCCGCGAGATCGCCAGGATGAAGGATGCGACGATTCCGGACAGCGCCGCCGGGGTCACGACCCTGGTGGCGACCTCGAACTTCGTAGCACCTAGCGCGTAGGCGCCCTGGCGGAGTCCCCGTGGGACCGCGTTCATCGCGTCCTCCGAGAGCGAGGCGATGAGCGGCAGGACCATGATGCCGACGACGATCCCGGCGGAAAGGGCGTTGAACAGCTGAAGCCCGGGAATCAGCGGTTGCAATAGCGGTGTCACGAACGTCAGCGCGAAGTAGCCGTAGACGACCGACGGCACGCCGGCCAGAATCTCGAGGACCGGCTTGAGGAGACGCCGCAGTCGCTCCGGTGCGAACTCGCTCAGGTAGATCGCAGATCCCAGCCCAAGCGGGATCGCGATCAGTGCCGCGATGATCGACACGAGAACGGACCCGACGACTAGCGGCAGGACCCCGAAGTGCTCCGGCACGAAGAGCGGCGTCCATACGGCGCCAGTCAGGAACTCGAATACCGACACGCGGCGGAAGAACGCGAGCGACTCCCATACGAGGACCGCGATGATCCCGACCGTGGTCAGGATCGAGACCGCGCCGGCCCCGAACAGGAGGCCGCCGATCACGGCCTCCATGGCCGTCCGGGAGCGCGCGCCCCGCAGACTGTCGACGGGAGCGCCGCCCGCGCGCGGGGATGCTTCGATGACCGCCGGCTCGATCACTGGACGGCGGTCGTGTCCTCGCCTGCCGGCGCGGCATCCGCCGCGCTCCCCGCCAGCTGCCGCACCTTCGCGAGCTCCTCCGAGTACTGCTCGGACTGCAGCGGAATGTATCCCACCGAGCGGACGAGCTCCGTGCCCTCCTGGAGGTGGAACTCGACGAACGCCTCGACCTGCGGCTTGGCGAGCCCCACGTCGCTCACGTAGATGAACAGCGGACGGCTGAGCGGCGCATACGTCTGGCTCTCGATCGCCTCGACCGACGGCTGGACGCAGCCCGTGCCCCCGTCGACACCGAGCAGCTTCAGCCTGTCGGCGTTCTCCTCGTAGTAGGCGAAGCCGAAGTAGCCGAGCGCGCCGGGATCACCCTGGACGCCCTGCACCAGCACGTTGTCGTCCTCGCTCGCGGTGTAGTCGGGACGGCTCGCATCCTCCTCGCCGACGATCGCCTCGGTG
>DASRVB010000232.1:0-6365 GCA_035687725.1 Gemmatimonadota bacterium | reverse complement strand
TCTCCGGCGGGGTGCTCCTCCGCTTTTAGCGTTCCGCGTTCCTCCCGCAGGATCCTGCGAAGGGGTTCCGGCCAGGACCTGGTGGCGACGGCGGGACCCGTCTTTCGTCTCCCTCGGAAATGCGCCGCGGGCGTGGAACGGTTACTCCGTCCTCCTCGTCAGAATCGGCATGGTCCAGTCCCTCGATGGGAAAGGGCCTTCCACACCATGGGAAATCGCGTTCCAGATCGATTCTCCTTGACAACGAACGCGGTCGGCGCATTCGTGCGGGGGCACGTCCTCTGCTACTCAGTCGGGAGCCATGCGAAACAGGCCTCGCTCTCCCGGGTTCCACCGCACAATCGCCGCCCTGGCGGTGGCCGCTCTCGTCGGCTGCTCGGGGGGTGGAGGTGGACCCGTGGGTCCCGATCCCGCACCATCCATGGCGGGATCGAGCGTCGAGGTCCGAGGCCGCGTCTTCGATCAGGTGACCGGCGTGCCGCTAGAGGGCATCCGCGTATCGGCCGGCGGGACCTCGACCCGGACGGACGCAGACGGTCGGTTCCTGTTACAGGCTGCGGGGACGCACGTCACCCTGTCCGGCTCGGGATACTACGACCGGGTCGCGTCGCTCGCGGGCTCGGCGGGGAGGTTCGCGCTCGTTCCCAGGACCTTCGACATGGCCGCCTTCAACGACGTCGCGCGCGACCACTCGACAGGTACGCTGCGGTGGCTGGCCTCGCCGGCGATCTACGTCGACGTGCGGCCCCACGCCTTCGCGGGAGGCGTCGTTTCGGCCGAGTGGGTGGAGCAGGTCGCCGCGCTCGCGCCTCGGTTCGTCTCCCAGTGGACGGGAGGCGCGCTCTCGGCGAGTTCGGTGACGGTCGGCACGAACCCGCCGGCTCCCGGGACCCCGGGGACGCTCGTCATCCTGTTCGATGAGGATCCCGCGAGATATCCGAGCGCCTCCTCGGCCGGGACCGCGACCCCGGCGCACGGCGGCGACGGCGTGATCGAGAGCGCGACCGTAAGGCTCCGCTTCTCGGGTCTCACCGGTGGAGCGGCCGCGATCTCGCGGCAGGCCGTGCTCGGGCACGAACTCGGCCATGCGGTGGGGCTCGCGCACATGGACGGCGCGACCGCGAGCATGATGACCGGCATCGTCCGCACGCCCGAGCTTACGGCGTTCGACCGCGCGGCGGGCGCGCTCCTCTACTCGCGCCTCCCGGGCACCCGGGCCGACGACCGCGAGATTTAGATAGACTGCCGCGACCGGTGTCGCGGTTGCTGTGCGCGCTCGTCCGAGGGCTCTATATTCGGGTCCTCCATGTCCACGCCAAAGCGATACTACATCGAAACCTACGGCTGTCAGATGAACGTGGCGGACGCCGAGTTGATGGGCGGCGTGCTCAAGCGTGAGGGCCACGTGCGGGTGGACGATCCGGGCGAGGCCGAGGTCGTCATCGTCAACACCTGCGCGATCCGCGACCACGCCGAGCAGCGGGTCATCGGCCGCGTCGGCCAGCTCAACATGCACAAGCTCGAGCGGCCGGGCGTTCGCCTCGGCGTGGCCGGCTGCGTCGCCAAGGAGCTCGGCAAGGAGCTGCTCCGTCTGGCGCACGTCGACTTCGTCGTGGGCCCGGACAGCTATCGCCACCTGCCCGAGGTGCTCGATCGCGTGGACGACGGCGAGCGCGTCGTCCTCGATCGCTTCAGCCGGAGCGAGAACTACGAGGACCTGGAGCCGTACCGCATCGACCGGTGCGCGGCGTGGATCACGATCATGCGCGGCTGCGACAAGTTTTGCTCGTACTGCATCGTTCCGTTCACGCGCGGCCGCGAGAAGTGCCGCTCGCCGGAAGGAATCCTGGACGAGGTTCGCCGCGCCGTGGACGAGGGCGCCCGGGAAGTGACGCTGCTGGGGCAGAACGTCAACTCCTACCGATCGGGCGAGTGGGACTTCCCGGACCTCCTGGCCGCCGTCGCGCAGGTCGACGGGCTTCGCAGGGTGCGCTTTACCACCAGTCATCCGTGGGACTTCACCCAACGACTCGTGGACGCGATCGCGGACCATCCGACGATCTGCGAGCACGTCCACCTGCCGGTCCAGTCGGGCTCGGACCGCATCCTCGCCGCCATGCGGCGCGAGCACACCGCGGCCTGGTATCGGCAGCGAGTGGCGATGCTGCGCGAAGCGGCGCCGGGATGCGCCCTGTCGACCGATGTCATCGTCGGGTTCCCCGGAGAGACGGAGGCCGATTTCCAGGCGACCTTCGATCTCATGGCCGAGGTGCGCTACAACTTCGCCTATGTGTTCCTCTATTCTCCGCGCCCGCACACGCCCGCGGCCACGATTCGCGACGAGGTCGTCCCCCACGACGTGGCAGTCGAGCGGCTCGAGCGCCTCAACGAGCTCCAGCGGGGAATCGGCACGGCCTACCTGCTGGAGAAGGTCGGGTCGGTCCAGGAGGTCCTGATCCAGGGAGAGGCCAAGCGTGGCCAGGGGCTCGTGTCCGGCTGGACGGAGCAGCGCGAGACGGTCGTGCTTCCGGGCGGTCCGGCTCTCGTCGGGGAGATGGCGCCGGTCCGGATCACGGGTTTGTCGGGCATCACCCTCCACGGCGAGATCGAGCGACCGGACGCGCGCGAGGGCGAGCGGCTGTTCGAGCTGTCCGTGCTGAGCGCAACCGCTTGAGACCGGTCAGGATCGCGGCGATCGGCGGCGCGCTCGTGGTTGTCGTCCTACTCGTCCTGTTCGCGCTCGTCAACCGCGGCCAGCCGATCGCGCTCGACTTCGGGATCTGGTCGTGGCAGGGTGACGCGATCTATGCCATCTACGCGGGCGCCTGCGTGGGCCTGATCGCCATGTTCGCGGTGTCACTCCCCAGCGATCTCGCGATCCGTCGCGAGCATCACCGACTCATGCGGCGCGAGCAGGCCGCCGAACGGTCTTCCGATCCCGGAGGCCCCGACCGCAGATGAACTTCCTGCTGCTCTCGCGGCAGCGATGGCTCTACTCCACCCGCCGATTCCGCGACACCGCGCGAGCGCGAGGCTACCAGCTGTCGATGGTCGACCCGCTGGAATGCGGGCTTGCGATCGGTCCCGACGGGGTGCGCCTCTTCTTCCGAGACCGGGACGTGCCATCGATCGACGTGGCGATCCCCCGGATCGGGGCCTCGCTCCCCGGCCAGGGCGTGGCGGTCGTCAGCCACCTCGAGGCAATGGGGATCCCGCTCGTCAATAGCGCGGCGGCGATTCGCCGGGCGCGCGACAAGCTGCTCGCCCTCCAGATCCTTACCGCCCGCGGGATCGTGGTGCCCCGCACCGTGCTCGCGCGGGGTCCCGACCAGGTCGAGCAGGCGCTGGAGATGGTCGGCGGACCGCCGGTCGTCCTCAAGCTCCTTCAGGGGACCCAGGGCGTAGGCGTGATCCTGGCCGAGACGCGGGCGGCGGCCGTCTCGACGCTCGACACGCTCTGGGGGTTGCGACAGGACGTGATCGTCCAGGAATATGTGGCAGACTCGGCCGGTCGGGACATCCGGGCGCTGGTCGTCGGCGGCAGGATCGTCGCGGCCATGCGCAGGCAGGCACCGGCGGGGGAGTGGCGCTCGAACATCCATCGCGGCGGCACGGGAGCGCGTGTCGACCTGGACCCGCAGTACGCCGACGCGGCGGTCGCCGCCGCGGCAGCGATCGGCCTGGACGTCGCCGGCGTCGACCTGCTCGAGGCCCGCGACGGGCCGCGCGTGACCGAAGTCAACGCCTCGCCGGGCTTCGAGGGCCTCGAGCGCGTCTGCCGGGTCGACGCGGCGAGCGCGATCCTGGACCTCGCCGAGGCGCTGGCGACCGGGCTTGAACCTCGCTCCGCGCCCATCCGTTTAGCTTCCGGAACCCTGCTCGAGGAGACCGAATTCCGCTGACCTGCTCGTCCCGCCTTTGCTCGGCCTTCGTTGCCGCCGCTCTATCCGTGGGAGTGGTGCGCGGATCGGCGGGACAGGAGCGAGGAGCGCAGTCGTTCGCCGCCGGGCAGGCGGAGCTGGCGGCCGGAGACGCGTGGTCGGCCCGCGAGCAGTTCGAGCGCGCCGTGCGCGAGGGCTACCCCGCGGGGCCCGGCTACCGGGCGCTCGCGGAAGCCTACCTGCGCCTCGACAACCGCCTTTTCTACGCGCGCGAGGCGATCGAGCGCGCCCTCGAAGCGGACCCCAGTGACGTGGCGTCCTGGTACCTCCTGGCCGACGTCAACCTGCGCCTGGACGGAGGCGACGCCGACGGCCGGGCGCGCGAAGCGTTCCACCAGGTCTTCCGCCTGGATCCGTTCTACCGCGATGCGTTCGAGCGATGGGGGAGCCTGTATCTCGATCCGGCCGACCAGCGAGCGGTGGCAGACATCTTCGGCGCGGAGCTGCAGAGCGACTACGATCCCGAGCTCGCCCTGCGCCGGATTGACGTTCTCTACGACGGCGGGTTCACCGACGAGGCTTGGGAGGCGATCGCCCGGTTCCGCGGTCTCGTGAAAGAGGAGCGGTACCTCGCGCGGCTGTCGTACTACTCCGGCGTCGTCGAAGCGGCGCTGGGCGACCCGCGAGCCGGATCCGGATACTACTTCAACGGGATCGCCTTCGCGCGCGCAGCACCGGACCTCGAGCCCTACTTCGCCGACATCGAGCCGCTCCTCTCGGAGGCGGAGCTCGCCCAGTGGAGGGCCGCCGATCTCGCCCGCCGGCGCGAGCTACTGCTCGGCTGGTGGAACGCTCGCGATCCGCTGCCCCTTTCGGAGGTCAACGAGCGCTGGGTGGAGCAACAGGATCGGATCCGGATAGTGCGCGAGATGTTCCGCTGGCGTAAGCCGATCCGCAAGGAGAAGCTCGTCGAGCTCGGGGGCATGGACCTGGGTCTGCCCTCGATCGCCGTGCGCCTCGACGGCCGGCCTCTCGACGACCGCGGGGCGTTCTATCTGCGCCATGGCGAGCCGGAAGGAAAGGCGGGTGTGGGCACCAACGAGTGTGGCTTCTGGCACTACGACCGCGACGACCTCCCGGGCGGCGGGTTCGCGGTGAACTTTGCAGACGGGGGGGCAGACTCCGAGCGCACCGCGCTCTTCGCGGGCAACGATTGCACCTTCTCCAGCCTGCCGACGACAGGCATGGGTCTCCAGCATTTCAGTCCGGGTGTGGGCGGGATCGCGCCGTGGGACGCGCCGAGAGTGCAGCGGGAGACGCTCGTCGAGGCCGCGGTCGGTCTGTCGACGGACTCCTACGCGTACGACCTGGAACGCCCGATCGACGTCGCGGCCGATCCTGCCACGTTCTCCTATTTCCGCCGCGAGACCGACCTGGCGCTCTATTTCGCGGTCCCGCTCCCCGAGATCGAGGTGCGCGACGACCGGAGCCGGTACCGCAAGGGCCTGATCCTCTATGACGCCGGGTGGAACGAGATCACCCGCTGGTCGGAGGAGATGGACGCCGTGCTCACCCGAGTGCCGGAGGAGGACGGCGAGGCGACGTGGTACCTGGTCGATCTCTTCCACGTCCGGATCCTCCCCGGGACCTACCACTACGCGCTTCAGGTCGACGACCTGCAGGGCGATGGGGTGGGAGTCCAGAAGGGCGTGCTCCGGGTCCCCCGCTACTCCGCGACCGGACTCGAGATGTCGGACCTGGTCCTGTCGGCGGGGATCGCGGAGTCCGGGCGCGTGAACCGGTTCGAGCGCTACGGGCGCACGATCCTCCCGCTCCCGCCGCGGCGCTTCCTGAGGAACCAGGCCCTCTATCTCTACTTCGAGATGTACAACCTGCAGCGCGACGACGCCGGGCAGATGAGCTTCCGCGTCGACTACACGATCCGGTCCGAGCGGCTGGACCGCAATGCGATCGAGAAGTTCTTCGGCGGCCTCAAGGGCCTGGTCGGGATCGAGGAGGAACCCGGCGTCGTCACGCTGTCGTTCGAGCGATCGGTCCCGCATCCGGGCCGCGGCGTGTGGCCTGAGTACCTGTCGTTCGATACCTCGGCGCTCGCACCGGGCCTGTACACGCTCGAGGTCGAGATCACCGACCACGCCTTCTACGATCGCACTACCCGAAAGACCGCGAGCTTCACGATCGTGGAATAGACCTCGGCCGCTGCCGGATCGTCGGCCGCCGCGGGACGGCCTCGGCGTCTCCGCGGAGACGCGGCGTGGCCCGGGGATTGCTGCATCCGCTGACGCTCCGCCGCGCGACGAACCCCCTTCCTTTATCGACTCCCTCTGTGCCATCCGACGAGCGTCGAGCGTTCGACGGTCCGCGCCGCTCCCCGCACGACGATCGACCGACCGACCGATTCCCGGGCGGCCCTGCGAGCCGCCGCGGCGCCGGCGGCGCCGGCGTCCGCGGTTCTCCTCTCCG
>DASRVB010000231.1:0-4339 GCA_035687725.1 Gemmatimonadota bacterium | reverse complement strand
CTCGCCCGCGACCGGCACGAGGTACAGCGTCCAGTTGAAGATCTCCCCCTCGGTGAGGGACGTGTGCTCGGTCGCGATCACCGCGCCGCTGGCGGCGTCGGTGGCCATCATCGTCACCACGCCCTCGGGTGCATCGCCGATGGTCTTCTCCTCGCCCGCACCGACGACGTCCCGTGGCACCCCGTCGACCCACACGAGCACGGGCCGGTCGAGCACGTTGTTCACCACGATCGTCTCGGGCATCTGGGCCGGAGCACTGCCCGCGGCCAGCACGGTGAGCATGAGAGCGACCGCTGCCACGCGGCACATCCACAGGGTGTTCATGGCATCCTCCGTCTGCGGTTTATCCGCGCCCATCTCGATGGTAGAGACGGGAGGAGCAATGCGCTGTCGGACGGCTGACGGGCGGCGTGGCCGGCCCCGCCGGTCTCAGGCGGGGGCGAGCTCCTGGGCGAGTCGCAGCGCCACGGCTTCGGCGAGGATCTCGCGCGCGCGGCTCGCGACGTCGTCCAGGGAGGGCGTGCGCAGCGCCATCTGGCGCGCGCGGCGCTTCAGCTCCTCGAGCGAGGGGAGATGCGGAAGGTGGATGTCGGGAAGCTCGAGGTTCGGCTTGTGATCCCAGGCTTCGCGCACCTGCTCGACCAGCGAGTCGACATGGAACGTCGCCGCCAGCCGGTGGGCGGTCTTGTCGATCGCCCGGCGCGACAACCGCCGCTCCCCGAGCAGAACCTCTTCGGGCGGCGTGTGGATGTTCCAGACGAGCCCGACCCACGACAGGACCTTCAGCACGTAGTACGTCACGTCGATCTCGTACCACCGGAATCCCTGGCGAGTGGACACCTGGTAGTAGTGATGGTTGTTGTGCCAGCCCTCGCCCAGCGTGATCAGCGCGAGCCACCAGTTGTTCCGGCTGTCGTCGCCGGTCAGATAGCGCTGACGGCCGAAGCAGTGCGCCAGCGAATTGATCGCGAACGTGCCATGGAAGAGGAGCGTCGTGGAGAGGAAGAATCCGACGAACAGCCCCGGCCACCCCGCCAGCAGGAAGCAGGCCACGCCCAGGGCGGCTCCCGGAACGTACTTGTGCCGGTCCAGCCAGCGCAGCTCGGGATACTCCGCCAGGTCCTTCACCATGCCGTAGTCCGCCTGCCCGCGCTTCGTGGAGAAGATCCACCCGAGGTGCGAGAAGAGGAATCCGTGGATGCCGGGGGAGTGCACGTCCTCGACGGTGTCCGAGTACTTGTGGTGATGGCGGTGCTTGGCCGACCACCAGAGGACCCCCTTCTGGAGCGACATCTGGGACAGGACCGCGAGCACGAGCTGGAACGCCCGGCTGGTGTCGTACGATCGATGGGAGAAGTACCGGTGGAACCCCGCCGTGATCGCGAACATGCGCAAGACGTAGAGTCCCACGCAGAGCGCGGCCGCGGTCCACGTCACCCCGCTCCAGAAGATCCCGATCACGGCCAGATGGACGAGCAGGAACGGGATCGCCGAGGGATAGACGATGTCGTCATGATGCTCGGCGTCGAAGCGGAGAGTCTGTGTCAACACTGGTTTTGTCCTGGATTCCGGTCGGCGGCGTATGGTGGGCGGCACACAATGTAACTGAATTGCGCACGTTTCTCCATATCGCCAACTGGCGGAGCCCGCCGACCGGCTCTATCGTCAAGCCCATGGCGGACATGCTGGCGTGGAAGAACGCCCTCGTGGCGACCGATTTCTCGGATTCGGGCAAGGAGGCGGTCGCGACGGCCGTCTCGCTCGTCAAGCGCTCGAAGGGGACGCTCGCGGTGGTCAGCGTGGCGGAGCGTCCCCCCATGTTCCCGCATTCGTTCCACGAGCGGCATTCCGAAGACCCGGATGAGCTCTGGAGCCGGCACGCCCGGTCGTCGATGAGGGCGCTGGTGAAGCGGCTCCGGCGCCAGCTTCCAAGGACACGCGGCTTCGTACGCGTCGGCACGCCGTGGCGGGAGATCGTCTCGCTCGCCGAGGAGCTGCGGGTCGAGGGGATCGTCGTCGGGAGCCGCGGCCTGTCGGCGATCCAGCGCCTGCTCCTCGGAAGCACCGCCGAGAACGTCGTGCGTCACGCACCGTGCCCCGTTCTCGTCGTCCGCAACGGGCCGCTGAAGCGGATCCGCAGGGTGCTCCTGCCGGTCGACTGGGACGAGGGTTCGAAGGCGGCCGTCCGCTACGCGGTCGAGCGAACCGGCGAGGACGTGAAGCTCCACGCGATCCACGCCATCGGCTTTCCGCGCATGATCGAGCCGGAGTTCGCGGATGCACTCGCGGACGACGCCCACTCTTCGCGCAAGCTTCGCAAGTTCCTCGATCGCCTCGGAGCGGAGCACGTCTCTTCGAAGGTCATCCTGGGTGAGCCGGCGGAGGCGATCCTCGACGCGGCCGAAGACGTCGACCTCGTCGTGATCGCGACGCGCGGCCGCAAGGGCGCCGCGCGCGCGGTACTGGGAAGCGTAGCCGAAAAGGTCGTGCGGCGCGCCGAGGGACCGGTCCTCGTCGTCCCGCCGGCCCGCCCGCGAAAGGGCGGCTCGGGGAAGCGCCGATCGCGGCGCGCCATCCGGGGCGAGGTCGCCGTCCAGTCCGACGAATAGGGAACTCGCCTTCGATCCCACCGCACCGGGACCAATCGCGGACTCTTCCCCCACGCTCGCGCCTAGTAGGTGATCCGAATCCGGTACTGAAGCGTCGCCTCCCCGCCGGCCTTCACCGGGACGTCGAATCGCACGGTGAACGCATCCAGCTTCTCGAAGTCGTGGGAGTTGGACAGCATCCGCCAGTCACCGGGCAGCGGCTCGACGACCTGCACGACGATGTCCTCCTTCTTGTGGTTCCGGATCACGACCTCGAACGCCTCCTCCCAGACGTGGCCGCTGGCGACGACCTGGAACTCGGTCTGGCGGCGATCCGCCACCACGTCGAACGCCTCGCCGATCTTGAGGACGACCTTCTCGCCGTCCGGCGTGTGGTCGATCCGGTCCTCGCCCACGAGCTGGAGTGTCCCGTCGGCGTCTGCCTTGTAGAGCCGCACGGTGCCGGCCGGCAGCGGCACTCCGAGCCCGTCGCCCTTCCGGTTCTCGAACTCCTGGTATACGCCGATCTTGAGGCCCTGCTCGCCGCCGTACTGCTGCGTGTAGTACCAGGGCGCACCCGCGAGGCGAAAGACCTTCTGCGTGCGGACCGACGCCGTCTCGAGCAGCCGGATCTGCTTGGTCTGGTTGTTCTTGATCGTCGTGGGACGCGGCAGGTCGTAGAGGTGGTACTCGAAGAACGTGCGCTCCTCGAACGCGGCTGCGCTGGGAGCGGCATCGGCCACCTCGAGCGCGCGCCTTGCGAGCTCGTCGTATCCTACCTGCGGCGCGCGGTGGATGTCGCCCGCGACGAGCTTGAGCTTGGCGTCCGGATACGTGGTGCCGCTCCGGTTGTCGATCGTCACCCAGCCGCCCAGGTCGAGCGTCCGGTCGTCGGCGGACAGTGTGGCGACGTAGTCGGCCTTCCACGAGAGCCCACCGGTCAAGTACGAGACCTCGACGGGCTCGGCGCCCGCGCGCTGGCTGGCCAGGGTCCACACCAGGGTCGGCGACGCCTTGAGGTCGCCTACGAGCGAGGGCAGAACGACGCGGCCCGGCGGGTTCAGCGCGATCGAGTCGCCGATCTGGTACACGGTGCCCCCCTGTACCGACAGGAGCTTGGCCCGGACGGCGCGATCCTCGCCGTCGGCGGTCGTCGTCACGAGCGTGACCGTCTCGCCGACGTACTTCTCGAGCAGCGCTTCAGGGGTCATCAGGTCGTACTCGTAGTTCTGCTCGAGAACGTCGACCGCGCCGCCCGCGCGGAGCGCGCGGAACGCCACCGACGTCGGGTCGATGAGCGCCGCCACGTCGCGGAAGGGCAGCGTGAACACGCCGTCCTCGAGCTCGATCCGGCGCTCGTCGCGGACCAGGCCCAGGTTTCCGTTGTAGACGGTGACGGCCACCGAGCGGGGCTCGGGGTCGTCGCCGTGGGCGGCGGGAAGGGCGCCGAGCGCGAGGGCCGCGCCGGCGAACAGGGCGAATGCGATGACGGTGCGCTGCATGGAATCCTCCGGTCGTTGGGTGAACGGTGCTCTGCTCACCTGTACAACCGGAGGCGCGGTTTATTCCGGGGTGCCCAGGAAGGCGCGCAGGCTGTCGGCCAAAGCGGCCGGTCGATCGGCGGTGTCCCGGCGCTGATCCAGCGTGTCGCCGCGCGGGGCGAGCGTGTCGCTGTAGAGCGCGAGCGCCCGGCGGGCGGCCGTCGTGTCGCGAGCGGCCAGCGCCTCCCGCGCCTCGCGCTGGAAGCGCTC
>DASRVB010000230.1:0-6324 GCA_035687725.1 Gemmatimonadota bacterium | reverse complement strand
GTCGGAGAGCCCGCTCCAGGCCAGGGCGTCCTCGACGCGGAAGGGGCCCGACGCCAGCCTCCGCAGCGCGGCGCAGAGGCCGCCCGTCCCCAGCTGCTCCCCGAGGTCCCTGGCCAGCGCGCGCAGGTACGTCCCGGGTCCGCAGTCGACCACGATCTCGAGCTCCGGCCACGCGTAGCGCTGGATCCGGATCGAATCGATCCGCACGCGAACCGCTTCGAGCGCGACCGCGCGGCCGGCACGGGCCAGCGCGTACGCGCGGCTCCCGTCGACGTGCTTGGCCGAGTAGACCGGAGGCACCTGGAGCACGGACCCTTCCCAGGCGGCGCACGCCTTCTCGACCGCGAGCCTGTCCGGGATCGCGAGCACCGTCACTTCCTCGACCGTTCCCTGGACGTCGTCCGTATCGCTGCGCGCCCCGAGCCGCACGGTCGCGCGATAGGTCTTGGGATGCTCGACGCAGTAGGGGGCCAGGCGCGTCGCCGGCCCGACGCCGAGCACGAGCAGGCCGCTGGCGAAGGGGTCGAGGGTCCCGAAGTGCCCCACCCGTCGCGTGCCGAGGGACCGGCGGGCGAGGTCGACCGCGTCGTGGCTGGTCGGGCCTGCGGGCTTGTCGACCGCCAGGACCCCTGCCGTCACTCCTCTTCCTCCGCCGCGCCTCCGGCGGGCCCGGTCCCGCCCTCGGGATCCAGTTCGTCGAGCAGCGCATCGATACGCGCGGCCTGCTCGAGCGTCCGGTCCAGCTCGAAATGGAGCTCCGGCAGATACTTCAATGTCACGTCGCGCCCCAGCCGCGCGCGGAGGTAGCCCCGCGCACCCTGGAGCACGCCCACGGTCGCCTGCTTGTCGTCCTCGTCGCCCAGCACGCTGACATAGACCCGCGCGTGCCTCAGGTCCGGGCTCGTGCGCACGTCCATGACGGTCGTGAATCCCACGCGCGGGTCTTTCATCTCGCGAATGAGGCCGGCGATCTCCTGCTTGAGGAGCTCGTCGACTCGGATGGTGCGGCGGGTGCGGTGGGACGTCACGGGGTCAGAGGATCTCGGTCTCGTCGGAGATGATGCGCAACTCCGGCTCGCCGTCCAGCAGCGAGCGGATGCCTTCCAACGTGCGCTCCACGGAGTGGCGCTCGCCCGCCACCGAGGCGACCGCCAGCTCGCAGCGCTGCCACTTGTCCAGGTGGCCCGTCTCGGAAACCGCCACGTTGAACTTCTGCGCGATGCGGTCCTTCACGCTGCGCACCACGAACCGCTTCTCTTTCAGCGAGTGAACGTTCGGAACATGGATATCGAAGATGGAATATCCCACGAACGCCATGTTCCTCCGGCGGCTGAAAACGGCCGACGTCTGCGTTGCGCTCCTCGACACTCGCTGCGGCGTACTTTGCAGTACGCCTCACTCGGTCATCGTCGCGCGCCTTGACATCGCCCGTTTTGAGCCGCCTCGCTGAAAGCGCTTGCCGCGCCCGTACTCAGTGACGCGTCAAAACGGTCCAGATGCAAGGCGCGCGACGAGGGGATCCCGAGGCGTAGCACAAGCTACGCCGCAGGAAGACACGAGGAGCGCAACGCAGCAGATGGGCCGCCCTCACGCGTCACGCTAACGTACGTTGGACCTCTTCGATCTTATATGCTTCTATCACATCCCCCACCTTCACATCGTTGAACCCCTCGACGTTGATTCCGCATTCGTATCCCTCGCGCACCTCGCGGACGTCGTCCTTGAACCGCTTCAGCGATCCGATCACGCCCTCGTACACCTCGACGCCGTCGCGCACCACCCGGACGCGCGCGGTGCGTGGAATCGTGCCGTCGGAGACGAAGCAGCCAGCGATCGTGCCCACCTTGGGGATCTTGAACGTCTCGCGGACCTCGGCCGAGCCCAGCACGACCTCGCGCTTCTCGGGAGCCAGCAGGCCCTCCATCGCCAGCCGGACGTCGTCCACCACTTCGTAGATGACGCGATAGACGCGGATGTCCACGCCCTCGCGCTCCGCGGCGGCGCGCGCCCGCGCATCCGGTCGCACGTGGAAGCCGATGATGATGGCGGCCGAAGCGGCGGCCAGCAGGACGTCGTTCTCGGTGATCGCCCCCACGCCGCGATGGATGACGTCGACCTTCACCTCGTCGGTCGAGAGCTTGGTGAGCTCGTCGGCCAGGGCCTCGACCGAGCCGCCGACGTCGCCCTTGAGGATCACGTTCAGGCGCGATATCTCGCCGGCCTGGACCTGGGCGTAGAGCTCCTCGAGCGTGGTCGGCTCTTTGGTGCGCCGGAACCCCTGCTCCCGCTGGAGCCGCTGCCGCCGCTGTGCGATGTCCCGCACCTCCCCGTCGTCCCCCAGGACCGCGAAGCCGTCGCCCGCTTCCGGGACCCCGCTGAACCCGAGCACGCGGACGGGCTGCGACGGGCCCGCCTCCTGCACGTTGTTTCCCCGCTCGTCGAGGAGCGCCCGCACCCGCCCGTCGAAAAGGCCGCAGATGAACGCGTCACCGATCTTCAGCGTGCCGGCGGTCACCAGCACGGTGGCGACCGGCCCCTTGCCCTTGTCCAGCTCGGACTCGATCACGACGCCGCGCGCGGGTCGGTCCGGGTTCGCGCGCACGTCGAGCACGTCCGCCTGCAGCATCACCTTCTCGAGCAGGTCGTCGATCCCGGCGCCCGTCTTGGCGCTCACCTCCGCGAACAGGACGTCCCCGCCGAACTCCTCGATGACCACCTTGTGCTGCATGAGCTCCTGCTTCACGCGCTCGGGCCTCGCGTCGGGCAGGTCGATCTTGTTGACCGCCACCACCAGCGGAACGCCGGCCGCCCGCGCGTGATCAATCGCCTCGACGGTCTGGGGCATCACGCCGTCGTCCGCGGCCACGACGAGGATCACGATGTCGGTGGCCTGCGCGCCGCGCGCCCGCATCGCGGTGAACGCCTGGTGTCCCGGGGTGTCCAGGAACGTGACCGAGCGCTCGTCGTCCAGCTCGACCTCGTAGGCGCCGATGTGCTGTGTGATGCCGCCGGACTCGCCGGCGATGACGTTGGTCTGTCGAATGAAGTCCAGGAGCGACGTCTTGCCGTGGTCGACGTGGCCCATGACGGTGACCACGGGCGGTCGCGGCACCAGGTTCTCCTCGGCGACCTCTTCCTCCTCGGGCTCGTCCAGGACGAACGCGTCCTGCCGCTGCGCCGCGTAGCCGAACTCCTCGCAGATCAGGCTGATCGTATCGAAGTCGAGGCGCTGGTTCACCGTGACCATCAGCCCCAGCTCCATGCAGGTCTGGATGATCTTCGTGGCCGGCACCTCGATCAGGTCCGCCAGCTCGCCCACCGAGACGAACTCCGTGACGCGGATCAGGTTCTCAGGCTCGACGACCTCGACCTGCTCGTCGGTCTCCTCCTTGCGGACGCGCTTGCGTCGGCGTGGGGACTTGCCCTCCATCTTGGCCAGCGTCTTCTTGATGTTTGCCTCGACGGCGGCCTGGTCCACGCGCCTGCGGCGGCGGCGACGGCGGCGGCGCCCGGGATGCTCGTCCCCGTCCACGTCGGTCGGCTCTTCCACCACGACCGCGGACTCGTCCGCGCCCTGCGGCTCGACCTCTCGGGGCTTCGACTTCGCCTTCTCGACGCGACGCGCCCGCTTAGCCTCCTCCAGCTTCTTTTTCTTCTCCTCCTCGGCGTGTTTGACTGCTTCCTTCTCCTGGTCGAACTTGCCGCGGATGCGCTGGACCGTTTCCTCGTCGATCGAGGACATGTGGTTCTTCACCGGGAGGTCCATCTCCCGCAGGAGATTGACCATCGCCTCGCTCGACACATTGAACTGACGTGCTACCTCGTATACGCGGATCTTCGCCACTAGCCTCGTTCCCCTCCTCGCCGTTCTTCTTCGTTGGACACCGCCGCCGCGAGGATCTGCGATACGCCGGCTGCGATGTTCAGATCCGTCACCGACAGGACCGCCACGGCGGGCTTGCCGGCCAGATCCCCCAGCTCGTCCTTCGTCCAACCCGAATAGATCCTGACGCCGGCACCCCCCCAGCGATCCAGCAGCGACTTCTCGCGGCGCTCCGAGAGGTCATCGGCGATCCAGACCGCCCTGGCGCGGCCGTCCCGCACGCATTCCTTCGTCAGCGCGATCCCGACGACGATCCGCCCCGCTCTGCGCGCCTGCCTGAGCAGGCCCGCGACGCGAGGCTTGAGCGCTTCCGGGACCCGCTCAACCAGCGCTCTGCTCGCCGTCCTCGTCGCCTCCCTTGCGCGCGGCCTCGTCGGCCGCGCCCTCCTCGGAGCCCTCCGCCTCGTCCGCGCCCAGGGTCTCGAGCTCGCCGAGGGCCGACTGGACCTCGGTTGACGCGGGCTCTTCGGCCGACGACTCGTCCTCCGACGGGCTCTCCACGTACTCTCCGGTCTCCTCGTCCCACTCCTCATCGACCTCGACGGTCAGCTCGTCGATCATGCGCATCAGCACGTCGGCCGTCGCTTCGTCCATTCCCGCGATGCCGAGCAGGTCCTCGCGTTCCAGGTTGATGATGTCCTCGAACGTGCGGTACCCGGCGGCCGTGAGGGCGGCCACCGCCTCGGGCGCAACGCCGGGAACCTGGCTGAGGGGGAAGTCCTCGCCGCCGGCGGCGGCATCGGACATCGCCTCCTTGCCGGCTGCTTCGACGGGCTCCGGCTTGCGCCCGAACAGGATCTCCTCCTCCTTGGCCAGATACTCCTGCTTGCTCACGAGATCGATCTTGTATCCTGTCAGCTTGGAGGCGAGGCGCACGTTCTGCCCTGAGCGTCCGATCGCCAGCGACAGCTGATCCTCGGCGCAGACGACGGTCGCGCGCCGCTCGGCGGAGCGCTCGGCGGTCTCCTCGGGCTCCGCCCCTTCAGCGGCGCCGTTCTGGGCCTTCTTGCCGTCGGCGGCCTCGGCCTCGACCGGCTGCTCGTCGATCTCCAGGCCCTCGCTCTCCTTGCGGGCCTCCCGGCGAGCGCGCGCAGCTTTCGACGCCTCGAGTGCGGCGGCGGTCTCTTCGGGGCTGGCCGGCTGGAACGGCGCCGGCGCGGCGGTCGGACCGCGGAAGCGGGGTTTGGTCTGGAACGGCGAACCGCGTAGGTCGGAGAACAGGCCGCCGTCGTCGACTTCCCCGCGCTCGTGAAGGATGATCTTGTACACGTCTGCGGGAGAGAGCGCCTGGGCGATGAACTGGCGCGGGTCGTCCGTCCACGGAACGATGTCGATCCGCTCGCCGCCCAGCTCGCTGACCACCGCCTGCACGCGGCTCCCCTTGAGGCCCACGCAGGCCCCGACCGGATCGACGTGCGGGTCGCGCGACCATACGGCGATCTTCGAGCGGCTGCCCGGCTCGCGCGCGATGGCACGGATCTCGACGATCCCCTGATAGACCTCCGGCACCTCGAGCGCGAACAACGCCTTCACGAAGTCCGGATGGGTGCGGCTGAGGATCAGCTGCGGCCCTTTGGTCGACTCCTTTATGTCCAGCAGGAGCGCGCGCACGGTCTCGCCCTGGCGCAGGTACTCGCGCCGGACCTGCTCGCGCGCCGGCATGATCGCTTCGGTCCGCCGGTCGAGGAACACCAGCGCGTTTCCGCGATCGACCTGCTGCACGGTCCCCGACACGAGTTCGCCGATCCTGTCCTCATACTCGTCGCGGATCCGGTTGCGCTCTTCCTCGCGGACCTTCTGGATGATCATCTGCTTGGCCGCCTGGATCGCGTTGCGGCCGAACTGGCGGAAGTCGAGCGGGATCTCGGCGATCTGGCCGGGCTGGGGCTCGCCGTCGCCCCACGGCTCGTTGACGTACGGGAGGGCTTTCGCCTGCTCGACGGTCATCTGGCGGGAGGGGTCTTCGAGGTGCTCCTCGTCCTCGACGACCTCCTTCAGCAGGTAGATGCTGATCTCGCCGGACGCGGGGTCGACGAGGATGTCGGCATTCGCCTCCGGGCCGTGGTTTCGGCGCACGGCGGCGAGCATGCCCGCCTTGACCAGCTCGATGACCTCGCTCTTGTCGATCGCCTTTTCGCGGGTGAGCTGCCCGAAGGCGTCCAGGATCTCCATCGCCATATCCGTCGTGACTCCTGTTCGATCGTTTCTACCATCTGACGTGGAGCCTGGCGCGCGCGATCTCGTCGTCGGCGAACGTCCAGCGCTCCTGTCCGTCCCGGACGATGATCCGGAACCCCGCCTCTCCGTCCTCCACCCGTTCCAGCGTTCCCACGTATTTCTTGCGGCCGTCCCGCTTGGCGTACAGACGCACGTCTATCTCGTGTCCCACGAACCGCTCGAAGTGCTTCCGTCGCGTGAGCGGCCGGTCGATCCCCGGGCTC
>DASRVB010000229.1:0-4227 GCA_035687725.1 Gemmatimonadota bacterium | reverse complement strand
TGCGCCGGGCGATCGTTACCGCGCGGTTCATGCCCGGAGCTCGCATCGTCGAACGTGACGTGGCGGCCGAGCTCGGTGTGAGCAGGACCCCGGTGCGTGAAGCGCTGTCCCGGCTCGAGCGCGAGGGGCTGCTGACGGCTGTCCCCGGACGTCAGCGCAGCCTGCTTCAGGTCGCGCCTCTGACGGCCCGGGAGATGCGCCAGGCGAGCGCCGCTACGGCCGTGCTGGAAGGCATCGGAGCGTCGGAAGCGACCTCGCAGCGGAAATCCGATCGCCTGATTCTTGCAAACCAACTCGATTCCGTGCTCGATTCGGTAGCCAAGGAGATGGCCCCAGAGGGTGGAAGCTTTGCGCGAGCGCTGGAGCTGGACGAGCGATTCCATCGCATGCTCGCTGACGATTTCCTCGAGCCTTCCATGGCGGCTTGCCTGGAATCCGCGCGCTCCCATGTCTATCGGTACGTGTGGATGTTTTCACCGAAGACCGGAGTGACCGCGGCTCGGTTCAAATCGGAACATGCGCCGATCGTCGCGGCCCTCCGCAGGGGCGATGCCGCCGCGGTGCGCACTGCACTCGAAGGGCAATGGTCGGGGTTCGCGATTCGAATCGCCCCATTTCTGGAGGAGGCAGGATGATGCCGGCAAGGAACGCAGTTCTCGTGGCTATGGTCGCGGCGACAGTGATTCCGCGCGCTTCCGTGCTCGCGCAGGATGTCGCGGGCCGATGGCAGGGGCGCATGGAGCCCACAAACCTCTCGGCGGAGATCGAGCTCGAGCTCGAACGCGCGGGCGGTGCGTGGAACGCCGAGATGGCGTACAGGGCGGGTCCCGACGGCGGTCCATTACCGGTCGAAGAGCTGCGTGTCGATGAAGACAACGTGTTCCTGCGAACGAAGCTCGAGGGCGCCGACGTGAGTTTTACGCTGAAGCTCGAAGACGAGCTCCTGCTCGGTTCCGTCCGGGTGATGGAGGACGGCAACTTGCTTGTCGAGGGCCCGACTGCCCTCGCCCGCGCCTCTGATACGAATGGGCAGGCAAGCTTGCTGGACTGGTTGAATGCGCAGGGTGAATCGATCGATCCCGAGCGTCGAGACGTGGTGATCGAACGCGCCCTCGACCTGCTCCTGGCGAATTACCTGGACCTCGAGGCCGCTGAGCGAGCCGCCGCGGACGTCCGCGAGCGCGCGGGCCGCGGCGAATACAGCTCGCTCACGAGTCCTGCGCGTCTTGCCGAGCTGGTGGGCAGACATCTGGCCGAAGCCACCGGGGACCGCCACGTCCAGGTGAAGTTCGGTGCAGGCCGCGTTCCAGACCCCTTCGCCAGCGCAGACGAGACGGCCGAAGAACTGGCGCAGCTTCGTCGGGACGCAGAGGCCGAGAATTTCGGGATCGGCGAGACGCGCGTTCTGTCGGGCAATGTCGGATACCTCCCCTTCACCCGCTTTTTCCGTGCGGAGTTTGCAGGAGACGCACTGGCGGCCGCGATGGAGGACCTCGCGACGACCGACGCCCTGATCATCGATCTGCGGGAAAGCCGTGGCGGCGATCCGGTGATGGCCGTCCTCGCGGCGAGCTGGTTCTTCGACGGCCGGCCGCGACACTGGAACGACATGGTTCGTCGTTACGACGGCACCACGACGCAATTCTGGACCGCCGCCTGGTTGCCCGGGCCACGGTACGTCGGCAAGCCGATCTACGTCTTGACCGCGGATCGGACCTTCTCGGCGCCGGAGAGCTTCGCGTACGAGCTGCAGCAGACGGGGCGCGCGACGATCGTCGGCGAAGTGACCGGAGGAGGGGCTCATCCCGGCGCCTGGTTCCCGATCGATGATCGGTTCGCACTCTTCATTCCACTCAGTCGTTACGTCAGCGCAGTCTCGGGCGGCGATTGGGAAGGCACGGGTGTCGAGCCCGATGTCGAATGCGCCGCGGCGGAAGCGCTGGACTGCGCGCATCGGCTGGCATTGGAGACGCTCGGGCGAGAGGAGGCGCCGGCCGATAACCCGCCGGTTAGGAGTGCAAGCTCCGAAGTGGCCGAACCCATCGCGGATGCGCCGACTGCAAATGAACTGCTGGCTCTCGACAGGCAGGCGAACGAGGCCTTCCTCAAGGGTGACGCGGCGTTCTTTGAAGGTCTGTTGAGCGACCAGTTCGTCATGCTTGGGCCCGGCGGCGCGCGCGTGGACAAGGTTACTACCACCGGGATGATTGCCGGAGTCAGATGCGACGTGAAGGACGGCTGGACGCTCGATGAGCCGCATCTTGCGACGATCGACGCCGACACCTACGTGCTCACCTATAGGGGGACATTCGATGGCACTTGCACCATGGACGGAAGGACCGAGAAGGCCCCGAGTCCCGTCCGAGCGGCCACCGTTTGGGTCAGGAGCGGCGAGAAATGGCTGGCTGCATTCCACGGTGAGAACCCGATCTTCGATCCCCGAGTTACAGAAGCGCCGCCCGCTGAGCCCGCGGCCAGGAGGGAAGCGCCGAACGAGGACGACGAGGCCGCGCAGGACGCCGGGCCCTCAGCTTCGGCCGCCGATCCAAGCACCGACGAGATGGTGGCGATCGAGACATCGGTCTGGGAGGCCTGGAAGGCACGCGACGCCAAGACACTCGAAGAGCTGACGGCAAGGGACCTTGCTTTCGTGGACATCTTCGGCAACGTCACGTCCGGTAAGACAGAGACCATCACGTTCTGGACCGAGCATCAGTGCGACGTACAGAGCGTTCGCGTGGCCGACGGTGCAGTCACATCCCTCTCGGGGACCGTTGGCATCCTGACGTTCAAGGGAATCCTCGAAGGAACCTGCGGCGGTCAGGAGTTCCCCCTGATCTACGGGACATCCGTCTATACCAGGAATGGCGACGCCTGGAAGCTGGCGTTCACTATGAATCAGCTGGCGAACTAGGTATCGGGGAAGGATCCAGCCATCGGCATTCGCCGCGGCGGCCATTCCAGTCTGAAAACCTTTCTCTTGTCCGCGGCCGCCCCGGCCCGCAGCTTATCCGTTCAGGATGCGCTCCCAGAAACGACTTTGACCCTTCGCTCCGGGTGAATCCATGAGGCTTCCGACCGGGCCGTTCGTCCTCACGGCTACGTACACCCCTCGTCCCCAATCGCCGGCAGCCGACCCGTCACCAACTCCGTGAGGAGCTCGCGGCGCGTGGCATCGCGTCGGGGTAGTCATCCCACATCGCGGTGCTCTCCTGATGATTGATCATCGGTTGGATGGCGATGTGGCGACGGAGCTCAGGAGAATCGGCGTGATCCATCTACGGAGGACTCCATGAGGCCCTGGCTCGTCGTCGCAATCCCAGCACTCGTCGCCTCGCTGGCCAGCTCGAATGTCCAGGCGCAACCGGCGGCTGCTCTGATCGACACGTTCATGAACCGTGCTGTGGAATACGGCCAGTTCAATGGCGCCATCCTCGTCATCGACCGCGGACAGCGCGTCTACGAGCGGGCGTTCGGTGAAGCGAATCTGGAGTGGCACGTTCCGAATACCGTCGACACGCGTTTCGAGATCGCCTCGATGACCAAGTCCATGACGGCGATCGCCATCATGCAGCTGGTGCAGGAAGGGAAGCTGCGGCTGGATGGGAAGGTGTCCGAGTACGTCCCGTACTATCCGGCCGAAACCGGGCAGCGAATCACCGTCGAGCAATTGCTCGACCACACGTCCGGCCTGCAGCAGGACATCGGGTTCATCGACGACCCGATCGTCCCCGCCATCAACGCGGACATGCTATCGAACGATTCGCTGGTGAAGCTCATCGCCAAGCAGCCCTTGCGCTTCGAGCCGGGGACGAGCTACGGCTACAGCAGCGACGGCTACGCGGTTCTCGGTGCCATCATCGAGCACGTGACCGGTCTCTCCTACTGGGACGCTCTCCGCGAACGTGTGCTGCAGCCCGCCGGGATGTCAGACACCGGGGTCAGCGTGCTTCGACCCATCGTCCCGCGCAGGGCTTCGGGATACGCGCAGACATGGGACGGATATGAGAACGCACCGCACATCGGCGTCACGCCGGCAGGAGGGCTGTACTCCACTCTGGAAGACATCGAGCGTTTCAATCGTGCGCTCTATGGAGACGCGTTGGTCAACGAAGAGTCCAAGCGGGTCCTCTTCGCACCGCGAACCGTGGTCACCGCGTACGGCTGGAAGACTTCGGAAGACACACTTCGGAGTGGTGTCACTCGATCAGTACTTCGCACGACTGG
>DASRVB010000228.1:0-3860 GCA_035687725.1 Gemmatimonadota bacterium | reverse complement strand
GGATCCTTGTCGCGGCGGAGCCCCAGGAAGCGGGGATGCCGGAGCTTCCCGTCGGACGTCCACTCCGCGAACCCGACCTCGGCGACCAGCTTGGGGCTGGCCCAGTGGACACCCTTCCGGGGGATCCCGTCCGGGTCGGCGAAGGGGGGAGTCTTCCGCTCGATCGAGGACAGACGGCGGCCGAGATCGCGCAGGGTCTGGTCGTCGTACCCTGTCCCGACCTTGCCCGCGTACCGGAGCTCACCCTCGTCGTAGACACCCACCAGGAGCGCCCCCAACCCGACCCGCCCGCCCTGTGGATCGGTCCACCCGCCGACCACGAGCTCCTGGCGCGTCACGCACTTGAACTTGAGCCAATCCCGTGAGCGCCGCGGGACGTAGACCGAGTCGGCCCGCTTGGCGATCAATCCCTCCCAACCCTTCCGGCAGGCTTCCGCGAGATACGCCTCGCCTTCCGTTTCTCGATGTGTCGAGAAGTGGAGCGGGTCCTCGAGCTCGAGCGCTTCTTCGAGAAGGGCCTTCCGCTCGAGCAGGTCGAGCTGCGTCGTGTCGTGCCCTTCCAGGTGGACGATGTCGAAGCCGTAGTAGTAGACGGGAACGCTCGAACGAAGCGCCTCGCCCGGGTCGGCGATCTTCATCCGCTGCTGGAGGCGTGAGAAGCTCGTCACGCCGTCCCGGAAGGCGACGATCTCCCCGTCCATGACGAAGTCGCGTGGTTTCTGAGCGGCGATCGCCTCGACCAGCTCGGGATAAAAGGCGTTTTGGCTCTTCCGGTTGCGCGAGAGGAGCCGAACCCGGTTGCCATCGCGGAGGGCGAGGCACCGTACGCCGTCCAGCTTGGGCTCATAGATCCAGTCCTCGTCCGAGAAGGGCTCGTCGGTCAAGGTCGCCAGCATGGGCTGGACCCAGTCCGGGTGCTTCCTCTTCCGGAGCTTCCGCCTGGCGTCGGCGGAGAGAAGCGCGAAGGGATCCTTCATCCGCCCTCCTCCTCGGCGACCTCCTCGACCGTGCGGCCGGAAAGGACGGACCGGGGCTCGGTGCTGACCGGGTTCCGGCGCGCGTCGGCCCCTTCGTCGTCCATCTTGACGAGGAGCCACCTAAGGTCCTTGCCCTTGCCGATCCTGGTCAGCGCGTAGCCGCCGCGCAGCTTCTGGCCATCCAGCCATATCTTCAGGTGTCCCCTGGCGAGCGCCTCGGAGACGGGAACCTCGTCTCCGGCGTCGTCCTCGGTCAGGTTCCGGTACGGTCCCCGGTCCCAGACGATCACCGCGCCCGCTCCGTACTCCCCTTTCGGGATCACCCCCTCGAAGTCGCGGTAGTCGAGGGGATGGTCCTCGGTCGGCATCGCCAGGCGCTTGTCCTTGGGATTCGTGGACGGGCCCTTCGGAACCGCCCACGACTTCAGGACCCCGTCGGCTTCCAGCCGGAAGTCGTAGTGGAGCGACCGCGCGGCGTGCTTCTGGATAACGAATCTTCGGCCGGCCTTCCGGCGGCCCTTTCCGCTCGGCTCTCCGGTTTTCCGGAAATCGCGCTTCTTGCGGTAGGTCTCGAGGGGATCCCTGGCCATCGGGGAGTGATACCCCTCAGATCGATTCACGGCGCAGAAGCTGCGCGTTGATGGCCACGATGACCGTGCTCGCCGACATCAGGATCGCGGCGACGGCGGGCGCCAGCAGGATGCCGTACCCGGCCAGGACACCGGCGGCGAGCGGGATGGCGACGATGTTGTAGCCTGCCGCCCACCACAGGTTCTGGACCATCTTCCGGTAGCTCGCCTTGCTGAGCTCGACGATCCGTGGGACGTCGCGTGGATCGCTCCGGACGAGGACGACGTCGCCCGCTTCGACCGCGACATCGGTTCCCGCGCCGATGGCGATCCCGACGGTCGCCGCCAGGAGAGCGGGGGCATCGTTGACGCCGTCCCCGACCATGGCGACCTGCTTTCCCTGGCTCTCGAGCTCTTCGATCTTCCTGACCTTGTCTTCCGGGAGCACCTCCGCGAAGACGGTGTCGATGCCGAGCTCGCGCGCCACGGCGTCGGCGACGGCGCGCGAGTCGCCGGTCAGCATTACGATCTCGATGCCGTTCTCGTGGAGCCGCCGCACGGCTTCGGCCGATTCCGGGCGGATCGCGTCGGCGATCGCGAACACGGCGAGGGCGTGGTCGTCCTCGAGGAGATAGACCGCCGATTGCCCCTTCGAGGCCGCCTCCGCCGCCGCGTCGGCCAGCTCCTTGGCCGGCGAGACGCCCCGCTGCCGGAGCAGATTGGGTCCTCCGACTTCCAACCCTCGCCCGTCGACACGCGCGCGAACGCCGTGCCCGGGAATGGCCTCGAAGCCATCCGCGGCCGGCACCTGGATCCCCCGCTCTTCGGCGCTGGCGAGGATGGCCCGGGCGATCGCGTGCTCGGAGTCGCGCTCGACGGCCGCGGCGAGGCGCAGCGCTTCCGTCTCTTCCACACCCGATGCCGTCCGGATCGACACCACCCGGTGCTCCCCGAGCGTGAGCGTCCCCGTCTTGTCGAACACGACCGCGTCCAGATTCCTCGCCTCCTCCAGTCCGCGACGGTCGCGCACGAGGAGCCCGCTCCGGGCCCCCATCGTCGTCGAGATCGCGATGACGAGCGGGATCGCGAGGCCGAGCGCGTGCGGGCACGCAACGACGAGCGTCGAGACCACGCGCTCGACCACGAACGAGGCTTCCGCACCCAGGCCAAGCCACGCGACGGCCGTGATCAAGCCCGCGGCCACCGCCACCAGCGTCAGAAAGAACGCCGCCCGATCGGCGAGCGCCTGGGCCCGCGAGCGGGACGACTGCGCCTCCTCGACCAGGCGCATGATGCCGGCGAGGGCCGTCTTCTCGCCCGTCTTCGTGACCTCGACCCGCAGCGATCCTTCGCCGTTGGACGTGCCCGCGATCACCTCGTCGCCTTCCCCCTTTGGAACGTGACGCGACTCACCGGTGATCATCGCCTCGTTGACGGAGCTTCCGCCGCTTCGGACGATGCCGTCAGCGGGAATACTGGCACCCGGCCGGATCAAGACGACATCGCCGTCACGAAGCGCATCGACCGGCACTTCCTCGGTTCGCTCGCCCACGACCCTTTCGGCGGTGACCGGCAGGAGCTTCGCGAGCTCTCTCAGCGCTCCCTGGGCCTGGAAGATCGAGCGCATCTCGATCCAGTGGCCGAGCAGCATCACCGTCACCAGCGTGGCCAGCTCCTCCCAGAGCGGCATGCCCGGGTATCCCAGCGTCACGGCGGCGCTGAACACGAACGCCACGCTGATGGCGAGCGCGATCAGCGTCATCATGCCGGGGAGGCGAGCCTTCAGCTCGCCGACAGCCCCCTGCAGGAACACGCGGCCGCCGTAGAGGAACACGGCGGTGCCGAAGACGGGGGCGATCCATTCGGATCCCGGGAAGGCGGGCGCCTGCCAGCCCGTGATCTGCAGCAGCATGTGGCCCCAGACGAGGGTCGGGATCGTGAGCACGAGGGACAGCCAGAACCTGTCGCGGAACATCTCGACCGAGTGGCCTTCGTGCTTGTCGTGGCCCGCGTGCTTGTCGTGGCCCCCATGGGATTCATGCCGGCCATGTCCATGGCCTTCCGCGTGAGCTTCCGACTCCCCGGGATGCCGGGGTCCTGCCGGGAGGTCCGCCTCCGGGCGGGTCGGGGCAGGGTTCGTGTGATGCCGGCGCTCGCTCATGGGTTTGTCCCAGCCATCCTACACGCATCCCGGGGGGCTTGACAGGGCCTGGTCAATCAGTGTATATACATCTATATGACGCAGCCTCTCATGGACCTTCCGTGCTTCTCGGCGAACCTGCGCCGGGCGAGCCGCGCGGTCGGCCGCCTCTAC
>DASRVB010000227.1:0-22057 GCA_035687725.1 Gemmatimonadota bacterium | reverse complement strand
CCTCGGTCACCTGGGCGGAGCATCCGCGCGCGTCCTCGAGATCGGGTCGGGGACGGGCCGGGACACGGCGGCGCTCGCGGCCCGCGGCCACCATGCGATCGCCCTCGACGCGTCGGTCGAGGCCCTGGCGCTCACGGCGCGGGCCGCGCCGGCGCTCGTCGGCCGCGGGATCCTCGCCGGCGACGCCTTCCACCTGCCGTTTCCCGACGGCGCGTTCGACGCCGTATTCCATCAGGGCGTGCTCGAGCACTTCGGCAACCCGGCGGCGTTCCTGGCCGAGAACTTCCGGGTGACGGCGCCGGGCGGGCTACTCGTCGTCGACGTGCCGCAACGCTGGCACCCCTGGACGCTGGTCAAGCGCGCCCTGATCCGCCTCGACCGCTGGTTCGCGGGGTGGGAGACCGAGTACTCGATCGACGAGCTCGAGGGTCTGGTGAGGGGGGCGGGTTACGAGCTCGTCGAATCGTACGGCGACACGATGGTACCGAGCCTCGCGTACCGTCTCGTGCGCGAGGGGGCCGGGCGCGTCTCCGTCGACCTGCCGCTCCGGCCCGCGACACCAGCCGCGCTGAGGGATGCGCGCGAGCGGCTTCGCGCCCGGCTCCTGGCCCCGCGCGCCGCTCGCTGGATCGCGCACACGATCGGTGTCGTGGCCAGGCGGCCGCCCGGCTCCGCGCGGCCGTGAAGATCCTCGTCGTCAACTGGCAGGACTGGACCCATCCCCAGGCGGGAGGCGCCGAGATCCATCTGCGCGAGACCTTCCGCCGGCTGGCCGGTCGCGGCCACCGGGTCGATCTCCTCTGCGTCGCTCACCCGGACGCGCCGCGGGAGGAGCGGCTGGACGGGATCAATGTGATCCGGCGGGGTGGCTCACGGGCGACGTTCAACTTCGTCGTGCCGCGCGTGTGGCGCTCGGTGCTCTCGCGGAACGGGTACGACGTAGTCGTCGACGACATGAACAAGGTCCCGTTCTACACGCCGATCTACGTACAGCCACCCGTCGTGGCGCTCGTCCATCACCTCTTCGGCAGGACGATCTTCCAGGAGACGAACCCCCTGTTCGGGGTGTACCTGCTGCTCTCCGAGCGTCCGATCGCGTCCGTCTACCGCGACTGCCCGTTCATCGCCGTCTCGCCGTCGACGGCGGCGGACCTCGAGCGGCGCGGGATCAATCGCGCCCGGATACGTGTGATCCCCAACGGGATCCCCGACATTCCCGACGAGGGGGCGCTGCTGGCGCTTCCCAAGGACCCCGAGCCACTGTTCGTCTACCTGGGGAGACTCAAGCGTTACAAGCGGGTCGAGCTCCTACTCGAGGCGTTCGCGCGGATCGAGCCCGAGCTCCCCGGCGCGCGGCTCGTGATCGCCGGAGACGGCGACCATCGCGCGGCGCTCGAGCGGGACGCGCGGGCACGCGGGATCGCCGGCCGCGTGGAGTTTCCGGGCTGGGTGGGGGACGGCGACAAGTGGCGGCTCCTGCGCCGCGCGTGGGCGGTGGGGTACACGAGTCCCAAGGAGGGGTGGGGATTCTCGTCGATCGAGGCCCAGCGGGTGGGAACGATCGCGATAGTGAGCGACGCGCCCGGGCTGCGCGACACGGTGGTCGACGGCCAGACCGGCCGCGTGGTTCCGCACGGTGACGTGGCGGCCCTGGCCGAAGCGCTCCTCGCCACCGCCCGCAACCCCGAGGAGCGCGGCCGCATGGAGGCCCGCGCGATCGAGCGCGCGCGCACGTTCACGTGGGACGCCGCGGCGGCTGCGACCGAGTCGGTTCTCGTCGAAGCGATCGAAGCGAGGTGAGGTTGCCACCCGAAGACACCACCCCTAGCGTTAGGTCGCCCCGCGTTCTCGATTCTTCCAACGACCTGCTGAGCGGTCCGGTGGATCCGACGAGTCCCAGGAGCGACTTCGCCGTCATCGTCCCGGCCTACGACGAGGTCGAGAACGTCGCGCCCCTGTTCGAGGCGCTGGCGGCGACGTGGAGGAAGCACGGCCTCGCCGGAGAGATCGTGCTCGTCGACGACGGGTCGACCGACGGCACCGCGGACGCGGTCCGCGAAGCGGCCGCCGGATTTCCCGGCACCGTTCGCGTCCTGCGGCACGCGCGGAACCGCGGCAAGACCGAAGCCCTCGTGACCGGCGCCGGCGCCACGTCCAGGCGCTGGCTCGTGCTCTTCGACGCCGATCTCCAGCATTCGACCGAAGAGATCCCGCGCTTCCTCGACCGGCTCGGCGAAGGATTCGACGTCGTCACAGGCTGGAAGCAGGGTCGCTACGAGAAGCGGCTCGTGTCCGGGACGTACAACTGGTTGTCGCGGCGGCTCTTCGACGTTCCCGTCCACGACCTCAACGCGATGAAGGCGTTTCGCGCCGACATCCTCGAGGAGCTCCCGCTCCGCCACGACTGGCACCGGTTCTTCGTCGTGCTCGCGCACGACCGCGGCTACCGGGTGGGCGAGATCCCGATCGAGCTCCATCCGCGGACGCGCGGTCGCTCGAAGTACTCGGGCTGGGGCCGGATCGTGGTCGGCTCGCTCGACCTGCTGGCAGTCAAGACGCTGACTTCGTTCCTGCGCAAGCCCCTGCTCCTGTTCGGAACCTCGGGGGCGATCCTCGCCGTGCTCGGCGTGATCGTGGGCGGGGTCGCGCTCTATTATCGGTTCGCGCTCGGCCAGGGGTACCGGCCGCTCCTGTACCTGGTGACGCTCCTGATCGTCCTCGGGATGCTGCTCTTCGCGCTCGGCTTCCTGGCCGAGGCGGTGGCCCAGGTGCGGGATCGCGTCGACCAGATCGAGCGCAAGCTGTCGGCCCGGAGAGACGCCGGGGCGGAGGAGTGAAGCGGCCGGCCTGGGTGTCGTCGCCCCACGCATGGGCGGTCGCGGGAGGCGTGGTCGCGATGGTGATCGCCGTCGCTGTCTTCGATCCGTATCTCTTCACCGGTGGTGACAACGTCGCGTACTACGCGCTCGCGAGGGCGCTCGCCACCGGCCGCGGCTATGTCGACCTGATCGATCCGGCCATGCCCGCCGAGACCGTCCTGCCGCCCGGCTTCCCGCTCCTCCTCGTGCCGTTCTACTGGATCTTCCGCGGCTCGATGGTCGGCCTCAAGGTCGAGTCGCTGGTCGCCGGCGCCGTCGCGCTGTGGGCGCTGTGGTCGCTCGCGCGACGCGAGGCGGCCGTACCTCCGTGGGCGGCCGCGGCCGCGGTATGGCTCTTCGGCCTGTATCCGGTGTTCCGCATCTACACCCACTGGGTGCTGTCCGATCTGAGCTACGTGGCGGTCACGCTGGTGGCGCTCGTCGCCTTCCAGCGGGCGGGCGAGGAGAGCGCGGACCGGCCGTGGGGCTGGTGGCTCGCCGCCACGTTGATCGCCGTGCTCGCGTTCTATGTCCGGACGGCGGGCGTCGCGCTCCTCGGGGCCGCGGGTCTCCATGCGCTCCTCGGGCGGCGCTGGAGGCGACTCGGTGCGTTCACGGCGATCGTCCTCGTGACCGCGGTGCCCTGGTTCTGGTGGACCTCGCGCAAAGCGCCGGAGACGGGCGGCTACCTCGAGCAGGTCTCGATCGAGAACCGGCTCGACCCGACCAGCGATCCGCTGGCGCCCGCCAGCTACGTGGAACGGATCGTCTTCAACATCGACCACTACGCGACCACCGACTTCCCCCAGATGTTCTGGCCGCTCCGGCGTCTGCCCGCGGAGGGGCCGCCGTTGCGCCCGCCGCCGGCGGTGCGGGTCTTCTCGCTCCTCATCGGCGGGATCGTGCTCGCGCTCGGGATCGTTGCCGCGCTCCGCACGCGGAAGGTCGCGGTCTGGGACCTCTACGGCCTTGCCACGCTCGGCATCCTCGCGCTCTGGGCATGGACCGGTGACCGGTTCTTCCTCACGCTGGCGCCGCTCCTCTATCTGTACATCCTGATCGGGACGGACCGGGCGTCGAAGTGGCTGTTCCGCTCGCCGCGGCCCGCGCAGGCGGCGATCGGGCTTCTGGCGACGGTAATGGCGATCGGCGCGCTGCGGGAGATTCCGTCCCAGTGGCGCTACACGCGCGCGTGGCTCGGCGGCGACCGGTGGGCGGGCTATCAACCCTTCTGGCAGGACTACTTCGAGGTAGCCGAGTGGATCGGGGACGACGCGCCGGACGCGGTGATCGTCGCCCGCAAGCCGACGTTCGCTTGGTATTTCAGCGGCGGCCGCCCGAGCTTCGTCTATCCCTTCCACGGCGATCCCGACGCCACGTGGCGGACGATCCGCTCGAAGGGTACGACACACATCCTGGTCGAGCCGCTGACGCGCGATTTCCTCGCGCGCGCGCTGGCGCCGCACATCGACGAGCTGGAAGTCGTGCACGCGGGCCCCAACCGGATCGCGATCGCGGTCCTGATCGCTCCCGCCACGCGCGAAGCGCCCGCCCGCGCGCCGTGAAGATCCTCCACGTCGTCACCGCCTGGCCGCGCGACCCGGAGGACGTGATCACGCCGTGGCTGGTGACCCTCGCCGAGAAGCAGGCCGAACGCGGCCACGACGTCGACGTCCTGGCGCCGTCCTGGCGCGGACTCGGGGACCAGCGGGGCACGGGGCACAATGTCCGCCGATTCCGCTATGCGCCCGGGCGCTGGGAACGGCTGACCCACGAGGAGACCGTGCCCGACCGCCTGCAGCGCCATCCCGCCTACCTGGCCCTCGTGCCGACGTATCTGGGAGCGGGCGCGGCCGCGGCCTGGAGGCTCGGCCGGAGCCGCGGATACGAAGTCGTTCACGTCCACTGGGCGGTGCCGCACGGGCTGGCGGGATGGGCGGCGGCGCAGGCGGCCGGCGCCGCGCTGGTGACGACCTTCTATGGCGCGGAGATCCGCTGGGCGGAGAGGCGCTTCCCGCCGGCCCGCGCGTTCCTGCGCTGGTACTGCCGACGATCGCGGCTGGTGGCGATCTCCGAGAGTACGCGTGCGATGATCGCGCCCTACGCCGAAGGCCGACCCGTGGCGGTGATCCCCTACGGCGTCCCGCTGCCCGAGCACGATCCCGGCCTGCGGGCCGAACCCTCCAGGCCGCCGCGGATCCTGTTCGTCGGCCGGCTGGTGGCGCGGAAAGGAGTCGATCGCCTGCTCGACGCACTGGCCCGGATCGCCGATCGCGAATGGCGACTCGAGATCGTCGGCTTCGGGCCCGAGCGCGATCCGCTCGAGCGGCGCGCGGTGGAGCTGGGGCTCTCCCACCGCGTAGAGTTTCTAGGGCGCATATCGAATCAGGATCTGGTCGCGGCCTACCGTCGTGCGACGTGCTTCGTCCTCCCGGCCACCCTCGACGAGCGGGCCGACACGGAAGGACTCGGCGTGGTGCTCCTGGAAGCGATGTCCTACGGGGTGCCGGTCGTCGCCACCAGGAGGGGTGGGATCGTCGACATCGTCGAGGACGGCCGGACCGGCATTCTCGTCGAGGACGAGCCGGCGGAGCTGGCGCGTGGGGTGGCGTCGATCCTCGACGATCCGGAAAGAGGACGCGCGCTCGGCAACGCCGGCCGCACGAGCGTGCGCGAGCGATTCGGCTGGGATAGTATCGTGGACCGACTCGACGCCGTGTATCGGACCGAGCGGTCGTGAGCGACGCATCCTACTACGTCCGGCACGTCAGCGGGCCTGAGTACCGGGCGTCGCGGGCCCGCAAAGCCGAGCTCGTGTACGCGATGTGCGCCGAGCACCTGGCGGAGAGCGGCCGGATCGTGGATCTCGGCGCCGGCACCGGCCTCATCACCCGCGCGCTCGAAGCCTTGAGCGGACGCCCCATCGTGGGCTTCGAGATCGACCGAGCCTTCATGCAGGAGACCGCGCGCATGGCCGTGGCCGATCTGGAGCAGCTGCCGGTCGCCGACGGTGCGATCGACTTCGGCATCGCCAACCACGTATACGAGCACGTCGCGAACCTCGACCGCTTCTTCGCCGAGATCCGGCGCGCGCTGGCGCCCGGCGGCCGGGTGTACCTGACGGCGGGGAACCGCTTCGCGCTGATCGAGCCCCACTACCGGATCCCCACGCTTTCGTGGTGGCCGCGGGCCGTCTCGGATCGGCTCTTGCGCTGGAGCGGCCGGGGCGAGTCCTACGACGACATCCGGTTCACCACGCGAGCGCGGCTCGTACGTACGGCCGCCCGGCACGGACTCGTGCTCGAGGACGTCACCGACGAGGCGCTGACGACCCAGCTAGACCGCTACGAGAGCTTGCCGGGCCGCCTCGCGGGCCGGGCGAGCCGGCTCCTGCCGGGCAGGGTCCGGCGCCGGCTCCTCGATTTCGCGTCGCCACAGTGGTTCTTCTTCGTGCGCCACGCGGAGACCGCATGAGTGCCGCCAGGCGGAAGGCGGTGAAGGGGAAGTCGGGATCCGCCGGCAAGTCCGCAGCCGCGGGGAAACCGGGGACGAAGCCGGAATCCGCGAAGACCGGCGGGACGAAGGCGAAGAAGCCGCCGAGAGCGCGAGCCGACGAAGCGTCGCCCGAGATCGAGCGACGCGTCCGGTGGGCGGTTCTCGGCGCGATGGCCGTGGCCACGGTCGCGTTCTTCGCCTCCTTCGTCTTCGACGGCGACGCGATGCTCTTCGGCACCGACATGCTCGCGCAGGCCTACCAGAGCCGCGCGTTCGCGGTCCAGGAAGTCCTCGCGGGTCGCGGGCTGCCACAATGGAACCCGTACGTATACGGCGGGCTGCCGTACCTCTCGATCCTGCCCTACCCGGTCTACTACCCGACGTCGCTCCTCTATTTCGTGATCGATCTCCATCGCGCGATCGGGTGGGCGTTCGTGCTCCACTTCCTGCTGGCGGGTGCGCTGGCGTACGCGCTGGCGCGGGAACTCGGCCTCCGTGCGGGGGCGGCCGCCGTGACCGGGGTCGCCTACATGTTCACCGGCTACCTCGTCAGCCACCTCTACGCGGGACAGGACGGCCGCATGTTCGCGATGACGTGGACGCCGGCCGTGTTCCTGTTCGCCGAGCGGGCGATCGCGAGGCGCCGGCTCCACTGGTTCCTGTGGATGGCGGCCGTCGTCGCGCTGCAGGTCTTCACGCCGCACGTCCAGATGATGTACTTCGCCGCGATGGCGGTCGGCGCGTACGTGCTGTTCCGGCTCCATCAGGTGCGGGTCGAGATGCGCGGATGGAAGACGCCGCTCGTGCTCCTGGCGGGATTCGTGGGGGCCTACCTCCTGGCCGGACTGATCACGCTGGTCGAGGTATGGCCGACGTGGAACATGGTCCAGTTCTCCCATCGGGCCGAGCGGGGGTACGAGTACGCCTCGTCGTGGTCGATGCCGGTCCGGGAGACGCTGGCCACGATCTGGCCGCGGTTCCAGGGCTACCTCGAGAGCTACTGGGGCACGAACCCGTTCAAGCTCCACACGGAGTACCTGGGCGCGGTGCCGGTCATGCTGGCGCTGCTCGCCCTGACCGTCCGGCGGAGCGCGACGGTCTGGTTCTTCGCCGCGCTCGCCGCGCTGGGACTCGTGTTCGCCTGGGGTGGAGCGACGCCGCTCCATCGCCTCTTCTACTGGATCCTCCCCATGATGAAGTCCTTCCGCGCGCCGGCCATGATGTACTCGATCGTCGCGCTCGCGGTCGTCGTTCTCGCCGGCCACGGAGCGCAGGCGCTCTACGACCGAAGGTCGGAGCTCGCCGAGGGGAGACACGTGGCGTGGAAGGTGATCGGCGGCCTCGGCGCGCTGTGGATCGTCCTCTGGTTCTGGGCGGCGGGCTCGCCGGACGGGTTCGGCGGATTCTGGCGCGGCCTTCTCTACGGGGGATCGCTCGAGCCGGGCCGCGCCCAGGCGGCGGCCGCGGCGATGCCCGTGTTCGCCCGATCGTTCGGCCTCTTCGCGCTCTTCTGGGCGCTCGGCGCCGGGATCTGCTGGCTGGCTGCCCGGGAGCGGATCGGCGCGCTCGCCGCCTGCCTCGCGCTGGCGCTTCTCGCGGGCGTCGACCTGTGGCGAGTCGACCGGGATTTCTACGCGGTCGTGCCGGCCGAGCGGATCGTCGAGCCGGGGCCGGCGGTGGAGTGGCTCCGCGAGGAGCCGGAGCCTTTCCGCGCGTTGCCCCTCCCCGGTGCGTTCGGGCCCAACGACCTAATGCTCTTCGGCATCCCGACGGTGACGGGATCCCAGAACTTCCGCCTCCTGTGGTGGGACGACCTGGTCGGCGAGGGCGGGGCGCGGCTGGCGGAGACGAAGCTCTGGCCGCTCCTCAACCTGCGGTACGTGATTTCGGACCGTCCGCTCGAGCTGGGAGGACTGGGGCTCGCCTTCGATCGGGGGCCGCTCGTCTACCGATTCGAGGGGACGGCGGGCGGTGCGTGGCTGGTCCACGAGGCGCGGGAGCGGCCGGCGAGCGAGACACCCGCGTCGGCGGTGCTGGACGGTTCCTTCGACCCCATGCGGACGGCGCTCCTCGAGCCCGGCGTGGCAGCGCCCCCGCTGGCTCCCGCCACCGGTCCGGAGCCGGCCCCCGCATGGTCGATCCGCGAGCCCGATCGGCTCGCGCTCGAGGTCGAGCCGGCCGCCGACGCGATCCTCGTTCTCTCGGAGATCTGGCATCCCTATTGGAGCGCACGGGTCGACGGTGAGCCCGCCCAGGTGCTCCAGGTCGACGTCGCCCTGCGGGGGGTCCCCGTGCCGGCGGGGCGTCACTCGGTCGAGCTCGAGTTCCGCGACACGAACGTCGCCTACGGCGCGTGGGGGAGCGCGATCGGCCTCGCGATCCTGGCGTCGCTTCTCGTGGCGACGCGCAGGCATCGCGATCCGGCCCCTCCGGACGAGACCGCCGCGTGAGCGATTCCAGCCACGCGCGGAGCCGGCAGCTCCTGCGATGGTTCGAGCGGATCGCCGGAGGAGTCGTGATCGCGTTCCTCGCCGTCTATCTGGCGCGGAACTGGTCGGAGGTCACCGCCCACCCGTGGACGATCCACTGGCCGCGGATGGCGCTCGCCACCGTCTGCGTGCTCTTCGCGTACAGCGCGTTCGTCCTCTGCTGGCGTCGGATCCTCGGCCACCTCGGCGGGCGGCTGTCGGCGCGGGACGCGCACCGGGTGTGGTACATCGGGAACCTCGCGCGCTACGTGCCGGGGAAGGTGCTCCAGCTGGCCGGCACCGCGTATCTGGCGCGCGCCAAGGGCGTGAGTCCCGTCCTGACGGTGAGCGCGAGCCTGACGTCGCAGCTGTTCGTGCTGGCGGCGGGCCTGGTGGTGGCCGCGGCCACCCTGCCCGAGCTCGCGGCTGCGGCGGGCCGGGAAGCGGTGTGGCCGATCGGGTTCGGGATCGCAGCGCTGGTCCTCCTCTTCGTTCTCACGCCCGCTCTCGATCTGGCGTACCGGTTCGCCCTCCGCACGATCGGCAAGAGCGAATACCACGAGGCGGTGCCCGGGCGCGAGCGGATCGTGCTGCTCGCTGCGAACCTGGCCGCGTGGCTGGTCTTCGGCGCGGGCTTCTGGCTCTTCGTCCGCGCCCTCACCCCGGTCGAGGCCGATACCCTGGTTTCCATGATCGGGATCTCGGCGGCGGGGTACGTCGGCGGATACCTGGCGATATTCGTCCCCGGCGGTCTCGGGGTCCGTGAAGGGCTCTACGCGATCCTCCTCGCTGCCTACGTGCCGCCGACGATGGCGGTGGCGTTGGCGATCTTCTGCCGGCTCTGGCTCACCGCGTGCGAACTCCTTCCGGTATCGGTCCTGGTGGCGCGCTACGGCCTCGCCGATCTGCGCGCAGGCGGGTCCGATCCGGCGCCGAGGCCCGCCCATGGGTAGAGCCCTGATCATCGTCCCGACCTACAACGAGCGCGACAACCTGCCGGCAATCGTGCCGCAGATCCTGGCCCAGGACGCGCGCCTCGAGGTGCTCGTGATCGACGACGGCTCCCCGGACGGGACGGGCGAGCTCGCCGACCGGCTCACGGCCGCCGACGCGCGGGTCCACGTCATCCATCGACCCGGCAAGCTGGGCCTCGGGACAGCGTACATCGACGGGTTCCACTGGGCGATCGATCACGGCTACGAACTCGTCTTCGAGATGGACGCGGACTTCTCCCACGATCCCCGGCACCTGCCGGAGTTCCTCGAGCTATCCGACGAGTACGACGTCGTCATCGGATCGCGGTACATGCGCGGGGTGACGGTCGTCAACTGGCCCATGGGGAGGCTCCTCTTGTCCTGGTCCGCGAACTGGTACGCGCGGATCGTCACCGGGCTCCCGCTCCACGATCTGACGAGCGGCTTCAAGTGCTATCGCCGCCGGGTGCTCGAGCGGCTGGACATCGATGCGATCCGGTCCAACGGCTATGCGTTCCAGATCGAAACCGTGTTCCGCGCCTGGCACGCGGGATTCCGCGTGGGGGAGATGCCGATCGTGTTCGTCGATCGTAACGTAGGCGCCAGCAAGATGAGCAAGCGCATCGTCTGGGAGGCGATCTGGATGGTCTGGCGGATGCGGTGGTGGAAGCTCACCGGGCGGGTCCATCGCGAGACCCGGCGAGCGGAAGGGATGGCCCAGGAGGACCCGGTGTGAGCGGAATCGCGGGCGGCGCGTTCGCGAAGATATCGGGCCGCGCGTTCACCAAGATGTCGGGTGGGGGGAACGACTTCGTCGTCTTCGATGATCGCGACGGATGGTTCCCGCGCGACGAGGCGGGTCCGGTGGTCGCCCGTCTCTGCCGGCGAGGTCTCGGGGTCGGGGCCGACGCAGTCGTGCTGCTGGCGCCGGATCCCGGAGCGGACTTCCGCATGATCTACTACAACGCCGATGGCGGCGAGGCTCCGATGTGCGGCAACGCGGCGCTCTGCATCGCCCGCTTCGCGCGTCTCGTCGGGGCCGTCCAGAGCGCGGAGATGGAGTTTCGGACGGGGAGCGGGCCGTTTCGCGCGCGGGTCGAGGATCCGGCGGGACCCGAGGTGACGCTCTGGCTGGTGCCGCCCCGCGAGCCGACACTCGACTACCCCGATCTGGCTCGCGCGCCCTATCGGCGGATCGGCTTTCTCGACACCTCGACGCCGCACGTCGTGGCGCTCCTCGAATCGCCGGCGGCGGTCGAGGCGCTCGACGTCGCGGTCGAAGGCCCGCGCCTGCGAAGCCACCCGAACTGGGGACCGGTCGGCACCAACGTCAACTTCGTGGCGCTCGTCGACAGGGCGACGGTGCGGATGCGCACCTTCGAGAAGGGTGTCGAGGACGAGACTCTCTCGTGCGGTACCGGCGCGACCGCGAGTGCGATCCTGACCTGGCTCTGGGGACTCGCCGACCCGCCCGTCACGGTTCTGACGAGCGGCGGGATACCGCTCGTCGTCGACTTCACTCCGCCCGCGGACGCGGGATCCCTGCCCATCGATCCGACGCTCACGGGAGACGCGCGGATCGTCTACCGGGGCACGATCGAAGAGATCTAGCAGGTCTCCGAGGACGTCTCGCGACTTTCCGTGTCGTAGATCCAGACCTCGCAGGTCTCCGGCCCGACCGGCTCATCCCGACCGTTGGTGGGCCAGTGGACGACCCGCAGCCTGGGCTCGGAGCCGGCGTCCGGCCGGACGAGGATCGTCAGCGTGACGCCGTCGCCCGGCACGAGCGGATCTCCGATCCAGTACGCCTGTCCGGTCCGGATCTCGCCGCGCCACTGGAAGCGCGCCCCGGGATCGGGGTTCTCGCCGTCGGGGCGGACTCCGAGGAGCGCGCCGCCGTCCTCGATCCGGAGATGGAAGTCCGCCACCGTCTCGGCATCGCCGCCGTGGACGAGCGTGAACGGCCAGGCGATCGACTGGTCGTCTCCGTGCGCGGGCTGTGGCGGGGACAGGTCGACCGATCCCACCACCCCGCCGGCGGCGCTGGCGCAGGCCGCCATGATCGCAACTGCGATGCGGGGCGCGATCGCGGCGGCTCCCTTTGCGATGCCCCACTTCATCCCGGCCTCCGGTGCGCAGAAACTCGCTTACGGTCCGACTCATGATCGCGTGAGATGCCAGGGTACGCCACCGCAGCCCCGCGGACCACCGCCCAGGGGAAGTTCTGCTCGCCCGCGTGTTGTCGATCGCCTTCGGAGTGTTGATGTTCCTGTTCCCGAGCGCCGCCACGCTCGCCGTCCTGTGGATCGGAGTGTTCGCGATCGTGTTCGAGGCGATGCTCCTCGCGCTCGGCTTCCGCCTGCGAGGTTGGGGGCGCGCGCACCCGCGAGGGACTCCGGCGACGGCCTGAGCGACTCCGGCGGTTGCTCGGGGGGAAACCGGATCCTAGCTTCCCGTTTCCAGGACGCGGCGGGACCTCGTGTCCCGCCGCATTTCGTTTCCATCCCCCGAGACGACGATGAGCGAGAACCGCTACGATCCGAACGAGATCGAGCCGCGCTGGCGACGGGTGTGGGAGGAGATGGACCTCTACCGCGCCGACCTCGAGGGCGCCGAGAGACCCTGCTACGCCCTCGTCATGTTCGCCTATCCGTCCGGCGACCGGCTCCACGTCGGTCACTGGTACCACTATGGCCCGGCGGACTCCTGGGCGCGCTACATGCGGATGCGTGGGCACGACGTCTTCGAGCCGTTCGGTTTCGACGCCTTCGGCTTGCCGGCCGAGAACTTCGCGGTCCGGACGGGGGTGCATCCGCGCGATTCGACGGAAAAGAACGTGGCCAACATGATCGCGCAGCTCAAGCGTATGGGCGCGATGTGGGACTGGGCACGGACGCTCGACACCTCCGACCCCGCCTACTACCGCTGGACGCAATGGCTCTTCCTGAAGCTCTACGAGGCGGGGCTCGCGTACCGGAAGGCCGCTCCCGTCTGGTGGTGCCCGACCGACCAGACCGTGCTCGCCAACGAGCAGGTGGTCGGCGACAACGAGTGCGAGCGCTGCGGGACGCCGGTCGTCAAGCGCGATCTGACGCAGTGGTTCTTCAAGATCACCGACTACGCGGACGAGCTCCTCGCGGGTCTCGATGATCTGGAGTGGCCGGAGCGCACCAAGACGCTCCAGCGCAACTGGATCGGGCGCTCCGAGGGGGTCGAGATCGACTGGCGGATCCCGGGGACGGACGCCGTCGTCCGGACGTTCACGACCCGCCCCGACACCCTCTACGGCGTGACCTTCCTCGCGCTCGCGCCCGAGCATCCACTGCTGGATTCGATCGTCACTGCCGAGCGCCGCGAGGGAGTGGAAGCATATCGCGCGCATGCGCGGCGGATGTCGGAGATCGAGCGGGCGTCCACCGAGAAGGAGAAGACGGGCGTGTTCACGGGCGCGAGCGCGCTCCACCCGCTGACGCGCGATCCGATCCCGATCTGGGTGGCCGACTTCGTGCTCGGGAGCTACGGCACCGGGGCGATCCAGGGCGTTCCCGCGCACGACCAGCGGGACTGGGAGTTCGCAAGGGCTCTCGGGCTTCCGATCGTCAAGGTGATCGAGCCGGACGACCCCTCCGCTGCAGATCCCGAAATGGCCTACACCGGGCACGGAACCGTTGTGGACTCGGGGCCCTACACGGGGATGCGAAGCGAGCAGATGATCCACGACGTCATCGCCGAGCTCGCGCACGCCGGCCAGGGGCACAAGAGCGTCAACTACCGCCTCCGCGATTGGCTGGTCTCGCGGCAGCGCTATTGGGGAGCGCCGATACCGATCGTGCACTGCGACCGCTGCGGGGAAGTGCCCGTGCCCGAAGAGGACCTTCCCGTCGAGCTCCCCTACGACGTCGACTTCTCGCTGGGGGCGGGAAAGAGCCCCCTCGAGCGTTCGGCGACGTTCCTCGAGGTCGCGTGCCCCCGCTGCGGGGAGTCCGCGAAGCGGGACGCCGACACGATGGACACGTTCGTCGACTCCTCGTGGTATTACTTCCGCTACCTCTCGCCCGGCGACGCCACGCAGCCGTGGGACCGTGCGTTGGTCGACCGGTGGCTGCCCGTCTTCCAGTACTCGGGCGGGATCGAGCACGCTGTCCTCCATCTCCTCTATTCGCGCTTCGTCACCAAGGCGATGCGGGATCTCGGCCACGTAGGGATCGACGAGCCCTTCCAGCGCCTCTTCCATCAGGGCACGATCACGAACGCCGGCGCCAAGATGTCGAAGTCCAAGGGGAACGTGATCAGCCCGGACGAGTACGTGGCGCAGTATGGTGCCGACGCGTTCCGCGCGTACCTCATGTTCGGGTTCTCGTGGGCCGAGGGCGGCGACTGGAAGGACGAGGGGATCCGCGCGATCTCGGCCTGGCTCCAGCGCGTGTGGCGGCTCGTCGACCGCCACCGCGGACTGTTCGCGGAAGGTCGCGCCCTCCACGAGGGCGATCCTGCCGCCGAGGCCGCCCGAGAGCTGCTCCTGGTCCGCCACCGCTCGGTCAAGGGCGCCACGGAGGACCTCGCCGCGTGGCAGTTCAACACCGCCATCGCGCGGATCATGGAGCTCGTGAACGCGCTCTACCAGTACGCGCCGGTCGAGGGCGAGCCCGCGCACGACGTCCACGAGCCGTTCCTCACCGAATGTCTGGAGACGACGATTCGCCTGATGGGGCCGATCGCCCCGCACCTCGCCGAGGAGCTGTGGTCGATGATCGGGCGAAAGCCTTCGGTCGTGGACGCGGGTTGGCCCGAGTTCGACCCGCAGGTCCTGGCCACCGGCGAGGTCACGGTGGCGATCCAGCTCAACGGCAGGGTGCGCGACGAGATGCGGGTGCCGCGCGACCTTCCCGACGAGGAACTCAAGGACCGCGCCGCCCGCTACGGGCGGATCCCCGAGCTCCTCGATGGGCGGCCGATCCGGAAGGCGATCGTGGTCCGCAACAAGCTGGTCAGCCTGGTGGTCTGACGGGCCTACTCGACCAACCGCCCGTGCTCACGGAGGATCTCGCGGACCCGGTCCTCGGGGAGCTCGTACATCCGGAATCCGTCGACGCCCTCCATCGTCTCGGCCGCCACCAGCGCGTTGACGATCGCTTCCTCGGTTGCCTGAACGGTCGCGTAGAAGATCGGATCGATCGCGTCGTTGGGGAGCATGTTCACCGACACGACTTCCTGGGTTTCCCCCACCGACCTGTTCGCCGTCGAGAACGCGAGAAAGATGTCTCCTGACGAGTTCTCGCCCTTTCCGCCCATCCGCCCCACGCCGAGCGCCACGCGCGCGGCCACCCGGTCGAGCTGATGCGGGAGAAGCGGCGCATCGGTCGCCACGACGACGATGATCGAGCCGAGTCCTTCGTCGAAGGCGGCAACACCCGCGGGGGATTCGCCGCACACGAACGGATACTCCGAGAACCACGCCTGGGATGACCGGCTCCCGGGCGGGAAGCATGGCATGTACGCCTCTCCGAGCGCGCGCCCGATCGGGACGCCGGCGATCGAGAGCTCCTGTCGCCTGCCGTAGTTGCACTGGACGAGGACTCCGACCGTATAGCCGCCTTCCGACTCCGGAAGCCTCCGCGAAGCCGTCCCGATCCCGCCCTTGAACCAGTGGCAGATCATTCCCGTGCCGCCTCCCACGTTGCCCTCCTCCACCGGCCCCGAGGCCGCGCCGTCGAGGGCGGCGATCGCGTGCTCGGCCGTGACGTGGAATCCGTTCGTGTCGTTGAGGATGCCGTCGTACGTCTCCGCCACGACCGGCAGAGCGAAGACGAAGTTCGGGCGGTGCTCCATCATCCACGCGATGACGGCGTCGCGGACCACCCCCACGCTGTGCGTATTGGTAATCAGCACCGGCCCTTCGAGAACACCGGATTGATCGATCCAGAGAGTGCCCGTCATCTCGCCGTTCGAGTTGAGGGAGTACCACCCGGCGAAGACCGTATCGCCGGCGGCCTTACCGCGGGGAAGGATAGCGGTGACTCCGGTCCGGACCGGACCCTGACCGACGACGAGCGGTCCGTCTCCCTCGATCAACGTGACGTGGCCGACTTCGACTCCCGCGACGTCCGTGATGGCATTGAGCGGTCCCGGCTCCCCGTCGAAGGGAATGCCGAGGTCGCGGGCCCGGCGTGTGTCTTGTGCGATCAGACTCCCGAGCGGAATGAGGGCAAGGAACGCCGACAGGAGGAGCGGGGCGATTCGTGACATGGCGACTCCGGGAAGGGGGAAGACCTGTCGCTTGACCCTATGAGGGCCCGATTCGTAGTATACGCTGACCGCGTTCCCGATTAGCACACCTCCCGATCTCGAGACCGGATGCCCACGACGATGCTCACGCCGCGCGTGCTCGCGGTCCGCACGATCCCCAATGTCACGGGACCGCTGGCGGATGCCCTGGGCCTGTCCGACGACCAGGTCGCGGTGGGCTTCCTCACCGTCGATCAGGACGATCCCACGTACGTATCGATCGACGAGGCCACGAAGAAGGCGGCCGTACAGGTCGTGTCCGCGCGTTCGTTCTACGGCGGCGCGGGCTACCCGTCGGGTCCGACCAGCGGGGAGACACTGGCGATCCTGGCGGGAGACCGGATCGCAGAAGTCGATGCGGGGCTTGACGCTGCAATCGGGCACCTCGAGTCGCGTGTTAGCTATCGGTCCACGGGCTCCGGAGGGCGGTACTTCGCCCACCTGATCGCCCGGACCGGGAGCTACCTCTCGGCGCGGGCGGGGATCACGGAGGGGCAGTCCCTCGCCTACCTCAAGGCCGCTCCGCTCGAGGCGACCTGGGCGCTGGACCAGGCGGTGAAGCAGGCCGCCGTCGACCTCGTCGAGTGGATCGAGCCCCCTACCCCGACGAACATGGGCGGCGCGCTCCTGACCGGCAGCGAGGCGGACTGCCGCGCCGCCTGCGAGGCGTTCGAGAAGGCCGTACTCGCCATCGCGCGCGAGCCGGTGAGGTACTGAGCATGGCGGGACGCGCGCTGGGAATGGTCGAGACGAGGGGGTTCGTGGGCGCCACCGAGGCCGCCGACGCGATGGTCAAGGCCGCCGAAGTCGAGATCGAGAAGCGCGAGTATGCGGAAGGAGGGCTGGTGACGATCCTCGTCCGCGGCGACGTGGCGGCCGTCAAGGCGGCGACCGACGCAGGCGCAGTCGCGGCGGCCCGCGTGGGGGAGCTCGTATCCGTGCACGTGATCCCGCGGCCGCACGACGCGACCGACCTCCTGGTCGGTGTGCTACCCGGCGATCGTCGGATCGGTACCTACCCGATCCGCACCGCGCCCACGGGACGCACGCGTGGTGGGGCAGGAGGCGGTGGGGCAAGGCGGGGCGGGGAAGCGGGGATTCCGGGCAGTTCCAAGCCTGGGCATTTGCCGTCCCGTCCCCGGGGACGCGCACTGACCCGCCCGCCGCGCGCGGCGGTGGCCCGGCGGGAGCCGCAATCTGCGAACGGAGAGCTCCAGGCCCGCTGTCTCGAGGAGATCCGCGCGGCGGGGAACGGCGGAATCACGCTGCCCGAGCTCGGCAACGCGCTCCAGATCGAATGGCGACGACTGATCCTGCCGGTCAAGCAGCTCCTCGACGACGGGGCGATCGAGAAGGTCGAGAGCCGCTACTACCCGGCCGGGTGACCGTGCCGGGTCCGTTCTCGATCGTCTTTGCGAACGCCAAGGGCGGCGTGGGGAAGACGACCTCCGCCGTGCACGTCGCGGGCGCGTTCGCGCAGAGCGGCGTCGAGACCCTGCTCGTCGACCTCGACCCGCAGGCCTCGGCCACGCGGCACGTGGGGCTCGACCCTGCCACGCTCGACATGACGCTGACCGACGTGCTGATCGACCCGTCGCGCGGGATCGCCCCCGCCGTTCGCGCCACCCGGTATCCCGGCCTGTCGGTTCTGCCTGCGCACGAGAGCCTGGGCACGCTCGAGTCCGAGCTCGCGTCGATGCCGGATCGCGAGAGCCTCCTGTCCGAAGCCTGGTCGGGCGCGCTGCCGTACAAGGTCGCGGTGTTCGACGTACCCCCCGCGCTGTCGCTCTACACCGTCAACGCGCTCAAGCTGGCCGACGCGGTCGTGATCCCCGTCCAGACGCATCCCTTCGCGCTCGCGAGCGTGCCGCGGACCGTGGACCTCGTCGATCGCGTCCGACGGCACCTCAACCCGGGGCTCGCGGTGCTGGGCTACCTCGCAACCCTGTACGACCGCCGGACGCGGGTGGCGCGCGAGTGTCTGCAGAAGATGATGGAGGAATGGGGCGAGCTCCTGATCGAGCCGCCGATCCCCACCAACGTCGCGCTCGCCGAGGCCGCGCGCGATGGGCGGCTCCTGTTCGAGGCCGATCCCGAGTCGGCGGGCGCGGCTGCATACTACCGGGCCGCGGCCGAGATCGTCGCCCGCTGGCGGGCGGCACATGGTGGTCGGGGAGAGGCCGCGAAGGGCCGGGGAGGCCGCTCGGCCCGGGGAAGCCACTCGGCGAAGCCGACGGCGGGGACGCGCGCATGAGCCGCCCCGTCTTCTCCGCCGAGGACGTACGGGCCGCCGCGCGCAGGGGAGAGCTCAGGCTCGCCGTGCCGCCGGACGCCATCGTGACCCCGCTGGCGCGCGACGAGGCCGCCCGACGGGGAATCGAGCTGGTCGATGCCGGAGCGCAGTCGCAGGCATTTCCGCGTACCGCGGCGGCGAGCCTCGTCGGCTCTGCCGGGCGCTCCGCAACCTGCGACCCGGACGACGTCGAGCGGATCGTCGAGCGCGTGCGGGCGCGGATGCCGGGCGCCGACCTCGCGCAGGTCCGGGACATCGCCAGGCGGCTCCTCGAACGGCTAGGCGGATGAGCTCGCCGCGCGACTTCCTGGCGGAGCTTCGCGAACGCGCCCGAAAGCTCGGGCCGCGACGCGTCGTCCTCGCCGACGGGGCCGATCCCCGCGCGGTCGAGGCCGCCCGGAGGCTCAGCGACGACCGAATCGCGAACGTGACGCTCCTCGGCGGACCGATCGCGCTTCGGGAGGCAGCCGACCGGGCGGGCGTCGACCTCGCCGGGATCGAGCTCCTCACGCCGTCGAGCTCGCCCCGGCTCGATGCCTATGCCGATGAGCTCACCGCGCGCTGGAAGGCGCGGGGGAGGCAGGCGGGCGCGCGTGAGGCGCGAGCTCTCCTCGAGAGCGGGCCGGGCTTCGGGGCCTGGCTGGTCGCCCGCGGCGAGGCCGACGCCTGCGTCGGCGGCAACGTCTCGACCACGGCGGAGACCGTGCGTGCCGCGATCCTCGCGATCGGCACGGCTCCGGGGATCGCCACGGTCTCTTCGGTCTTCCTGATGATCGACGCCGTGGGCGCCGCTTACACGTTCGCCGATTGCGGCGTGGTCGCCGACCCGACGCCCGACCAGCTCGCCGACATCGCGCTCGCGAGCGCCGACACCCATCGCGCGCTGACGGGCGCGGAGCCCAGGGTCGCGATGCTCTCGTTCTCTACCCGGGGAAGCGCAAAGCACCCACGGGTCGAGAAGGTCGTCGAGGCGACCCGCAAGGTGCGCGCGAAGCGTCCCGCGCTCGCCGTGGACGGGGAGCTACAGCTGGACGCCGCGATCGTTCCCGAGGTGGCCGCCGCCAAGGCCCCCGACAGCCCGCTCGCCGGCCGCGCGAACGTGCTCGTGTTTCCCGATCTCGACAGCGGAAACATCGGATACAAGCTCGCTCAGCGGTTCGGCGGGATGACCGCCCTGGGTCCGCTCCTGCAGGGCCTGGCGGCGCCGATGCACGACATATCGCGCGGCGCATCCGCCGACGACATCGTGAACGTCGCGATCATCGGCTGCGTCCAGTCGGCAGATCGACAGACCGCCGGCACCCGTGTACCCCGTACCGGGAGCGACCACCGATGAACGGACTCCGCCGCCTTTTCCTCCTCGCCGTCCCAGCGTTCGCGATCCCGGTTCGGGCCGCGGCTCAGGGGGTCGACGATCCGTATCTCTGGCTGGAAGACGTCGAGGGCGCGCGCGCCATGGCGTGGGTGCACGAGCAGAACGAAGCAACTCTGGCGGCGCTGCGGGGGCATGCCGTTTACGACTCGATCTACCGGGAGTCGCTCGGGATCCTCGAGTCCCAGGACAAGATCGACTACCCGACCCTGCGCGGGGGATGGATCTACAACTTCTGGCAGGACGCCGAGCACGAGCGTGGGATCTGGCGCCGCGCGAAGCTCGATTCGTACCTCTCGAGCGAACCGGAATGGGATACCCTCCTCGACATGGATGCCCTGGCCGAGGAAGAAGGGGTCCCGTGGGCATTCCACGGGGCGGAGTGCCTCGCGCCCGAGTATCGGCGCTGCCTGATGAACCTCTCGCGGGGTGGGTCGGATGCCTCCGAGGTCCGCGAGTTCGACGTGGATGCGAGGTCCTTCGTAGAAGAGGGGTTCTTCCTGCCCGAGGCGAAGAGCAGCGTCGCCTGGCGCGGGCCCGACGAGCTCCTGGTGACGACCGACTTCGGTCCCGGGACGCTGACGGAGTCCGGCTATCCGCGGGTCGCCAGGCTCTGGCGGCGGGGTACCCCGCTCGGGGAGGCGACCGTCCTGTTCGAGGGCGAGGCGACCGACGTCGGCGTCTGGGCCGGATCCGTCGATACTCCCGAGAGGAGCTTCTCGCTGGTCTACCACTCGCCGACCTTCTTCGAAACGCGGGTCCACGTCGTCCAGAACGACGGGTCGCTCCTGGCCCTCGACGTGCCGCTGGATGCGAACCTCTCGCTGACCGGCGAGGACCTCGTCGTCTACCTGCGGTCCCCGTGGGTGGTTGAGGGGAAGACCTACGTGCAGGGTTCGGTCCTCGCGATCGGGTACGACGCCTTCCTCGCAGGCGATCGGTCGTTCGACGTGGTCGTCGAGCCGGGTCCGCGGAGAACCGTCGAAGGTGTGCAGGTCACCCGCGGACAACTGCTGATCCAGATCCTCGACAACGTCCGGGGAAAGCTGTGGCGGTATCGGCGACAGGAAGGCGAGTGGGTGGGGGAGCGGGTGCCGGCGCCGGACTTCGGCGCCGTGTACGTGGTCGACAGCGACCCGCTCGAGGACCGCTGGTTCATCACGTTCGAGAGCTTCACGGATCCCACGACGCTCTACCTCGGGGAGGCCAACGGCACGATCCGGGAGGTCCGGCGGCTGCCGGCGATGTTCGACGCGGAAGGGCTAGTCGTCGACCAGCACGAGGCCACGTCGAAGGACGGCACCAAGGTCCCGTACTTCGTCGTCCATCGCGAGGGCCTCGCCCTCGACGGGCGAAATCCCACCCTGCTCTACGGATACGGAGGGTTCCAGATATCCATGACCCCCTGGTACGGGGAGATCACCGGCAAGGCGTGGATCGAGCGGGGCGGCGTGTACGCGCTGGCCAATATACGGGGCGGAGGGGAGTTCGGGCCGGACTGGTGGAAGGCGGCGCAGAAGGAGAACCGGCAGCGCGCGTACGACGATTTCCTGGCGGTCGCCGAGGATCTGATCGAACGCGGGATCGCGTCGCCCGAGCATCTGGGGATCGAGGGAGGGAGCAACGGCGGGCTCTTGGTCGGCGTCGCGATGACCCAGCGCCCGGAGCTCTTCCGGGCGGTGGTGGTCACGGTGCCGCTCCTCGACATGCGGCGGTACCACACCCTGCTGGCGGGCGCCAGCTGGGTGGCGGAGTACGGGGATCCTGACGATCCGGCGGAGTGGGAGTTCATCCGTCGCTACTCGCCGTACCAGAATGTCTCCCCCGACGAGGAGTACCCGCGAGCCTTGTTCTACACGACTACCCGCGACGACCGGGTCCATCCGGGACACGCGCGCAAGATGACGGCCCGGATGCTGGAGATGGGGCACCCGGTCTGGTACTACGAGAACACGGAGGGCGGGCACGGCGCGGGAGTCACTCCGGAGCAGCAGGCCCGCATGTACGCGATCATCTTCACGTACCTGGCCGAGCGCCTGATGGATGGCGTTCCGGCCGGCCGACTTGAATAGCGGGGGCGTCGGTTTTAAACTCGCTCAACGGCTGGCCCCTCCGCGAAACGCTCCAGGGCTCCTGGCCGGTCGCCTTGAAACGCATCGGATTCTAAGCAACGCGCCGTTCGCCGGCGCGCGAGACGCTCATCCGCACCACCCCTCGGCCGGGAGGAGGACCGAATGGAAGCACTGGGGATGATCGAAACGCGCGGGCTGGTGGCGCTCATCGAGGCCGCCGACGCGATGGTCAAGGCAGCG
>DASRVB010000226.1:0-9590 GCA_035687725.1 Gemmatimonadota bacterium | reverse complement strand
GCCTCGATCATCCGGATCGCGGTCGGCTGGTCCTTGACGCCGCCCGAGGCCTTTACGCCGAGCTTCGGGCCCACCACGCGGCGCATGAGGCGCACGTCGTCCTCGGTTGCGCCTCCCTTGCCGAATCCGGTCGAGGTCTTTACGAAGTGGGCGCCGGCGCGCCGCGCGAGCACGCATGCTTTGACCTTCTCCTCGTCGGTCAGGTGGCCAGTCTCGAGGATGACCTTGACGATCGCGCGTCCGCGACCGGCCTCGACGACGCCGGCGATGTCGCGCTCGGCGGCGGTGTAGTCACCCGAGCGGAGGGCTCCGGAGTTCAGCACCATGTCGAGCTCGACCGCGCCGTCCTCCACCGCCCGGACCGCCTCGTAGACCTTGGTCTCGGGGCGGTTGGCGCCCAGCGGGAAGCCGACAACCGTACAGACGCGGACCGGGGACTCGGCCAGCTTCTCGTTGGCGAGCGTCACCCAATAGGGGTTGATGCAGACGCTGGCGAAGCAGTTCTCGCGCGCTTCGTCGCAGAGCGCCTCTATGTCTCCGCGCGTCGCGGTCGGAGAGAGGAGCGTGTGATCGATCATGCGCGCGAGCACGTTGTCGCAGGCCCCCACTCCGGGGCCGGCGGACACCCGCTCGACACCGCACTCGACCAGGCGTCGGACCTTCTCGGGACAGTGCGCGACACAGTGCGCGCCGTCGCAGTCGACGCCGCATTCGCCGGTCGCGCAGTCGTGATGGCCATCGTGACGGGCGGCCGTTTGGCGCTGGAGCTCGTCGGCGATCAAGTCGGCGAGGCGATCGAGCTCGAACGCGCTTCGTGCCATGCGAGATCTCCGGCAGGTAGTCGGTCGGTGCGCCGCTTGCGGCGCGGCAGCTGCTAGGGCTCCAGGCCCGAGAGCCAGTCTACGTGATCGACCACGCCCACGACCACGGCCTGGAGCGGCACGCGGTCGCGGCCGGTAATCTGGCGCGCGGCGTTCCCCTCCTTGACGACGAGCACCTTCTCCCCGATCCCCGCGTCGACGCGGTCGACGGCGATCAGCTCCTCGCCCTCGGCCGCGTCGTCGAGCCCCAGCGGCTGGACGACGAGGAGCTTGTAGTCCTTGAGCTCGGGGTCCTTGTCGGCGGACGTCAGAGTGCCGATCACGCGCGCGAGGATCACGGCGTCCCGGTGGCGTCGGCGGTGGCGGGCGCGGGCGCGGCGGCGGGTGCCGGGTCACACCCGAACGTGGAGACACCCCCCGCGAGGTCGACGCAATCCACCTTCCCCACGATCGCGGCGTCGACCGCACAGAAGCTGTCGCGGAGCGGAAGCGACGCTTCGCGGCTGGTCACGAAATAGACCCACTCGCCGTGGCTGTACTGCCCCGTGTCGACGGCTACCAGCGCCTCGCCGGAGGGCCGGCCGCGGGCGTCGGTCGGCTCGATCCAGAGGAGCCGGTACCCTTCCAGCGGGCGGATCTTGGCGGTGGCGACGAGGGGTCCGAGAACGCGCGCGAAGTGCACGAGGGCAGAGTAGGGAGCGAAGGACTCCCCGTCAACGCCCCGGAGGAACGCGCGGGGGAGAGGGAACGTCTCCGCGGAGGCGTTTCCGTGGCTCCATGCTGCCATAACGGCAGGTTTCGGGCGGCACGGCCCTTGCTTTGGCACTGTGAACGACACGCAGGTGCGCGCGCCCGGGCAGGCTCCACGCCGGTGCGCACCGGATTTCCCCCGTGCGGCGGATCTCCCCCGCGCGGCGATTCATCCCGCGGCCGGACGGCGGCGCGCGGCTCCCATACGAGAGGCGGATGTCATGAGCAAGGTCATCGGTATCGATCTCGGCACGACGAACTCGGTGGTGGCGGTCATGGAGGGCGGCGACCCGGTCGTGATCCCCAACGCCGAGGGCTCCCGCACGACCCCTTCCGTCGTCGCCTTCACCAAGGACGGCGAGCGCCTGGTCGGGCAGGTCGCCAAGCGGCAGGCGATCACGAATCCCCAGAACACGATCTTCTCGATCAAGCGCTTCATGGGTCGTCGGTTCGACGAGGTGCGCGCGGAAACCGAACAGGTTCCTTACGAGATCGTCTCCGGCAAGAACGGGCAGGTCGAGGTCAAGATCCAGGAGAAGACGTTCACGCCGCCCGAGATCTCGGCCATGATCCTCCAGAAGATGAAGCAGACCGCCGAGGACTATCTCGGACAGAAGGTCGACAAGGCGGTCATCACCGTGCCGGCGTACTTCAACGACAGCCAGCGCCAGGCGACCAAGGACGCGGGCAAGATCGCGGGCCTCGAGGTGCTCCGGATCATCAACGAGCCGACCGCGGCGTCGCTCGCCTACGGCCTCGACAAGAAGCAAGACGAGAAGATCGCCGTCTACGACCTGGGAGGCGGCACGTTCGACATCTCGATCCTCGAGCTCGGCGAGGGCGTGTTCGAGGTAAAGGCCACCAACGGCGACACGCACCTCGGCGGCGACGACTTCGACCAGCGCGTCATCGAGTGGATCACGCAGGAGTACAAGAAGCAGGAGGGGATCGACCTCAAGAAGGACCCGATGGCGCTCCAGCGGATCAAGGAGGCGGCCGAGAAGGCCAAGCAGGAGCTCTCCTCGACGCAGCAGACGGACATCAACCTGCCGTTCATCACCGCCGACCAGTCGGGTCCCAAGCACCTCCACCTGACGCTGACCCGGGCCAAGTTCGAGCAGCTGGTCGACGATCTGATCGAGCGCACGGTCGGGCCCTGCAAGAAGGCGCTCCAGGACGCCGGCCTGTCTGCCGAGGACATCGACGAGGTGATCCTGGTCGGCGGCTCGACGCGGATCCCCAAGGTCCAGGAGACGGTCAAGAAGCTGTTCGGCAAGGAGCCCCACAAGGGGGTCAATCCGGACGAGGTCGTGGCGGTCGGCGCCGCGATCCAGGGCGGCGTGCTGGCGGGCGACGTCAAGGACGTGCTCCTCCTCGACGTGACCCCGCTGTCGCTCGGCATCGAGACCCTGGGCGGCGTCATGACGACGCTGATCGCGCGCAACACGACGATTCCGACGAAGAAGACCGAGGTCTTCTCGACCGCCGAGGACAACCAGACGACGGTCGAGATCCACGTGCTCCAGGGCGAGCGCGAGATGGCGACCGGCAACAAGACGATCGGCCGCTTCCAGCTGACGGGGATCCCGCCGGCGCCGCGCGGCATTCCGCAGATCGAGGTCACGTTCGACATCGACGCGAACGGGATCCTGCACGTGTCGGCCAAGGACAAGGCGACCGGCAAGGAGCAGAAGATCCGCATCGAGGCCTCGAGCGGGCTCTCGGAGTCCGAGATCGAGCAGATGGTCAAGGACGCGGAATCGCACGCCGCCGAGGACAAGGAGCGCCGCCAACGGGTCGAGCTCCGCAACCGGGCGGACTCGCTGGTCTATTCGACGGAGAAGAACCTCAAGGACCTCGAGGACAAGATGTCGGGCGACCAGAAGGCGAAGGTCGAGGCCGCGCTCGAGCGGACGCGCGAGGCGCTCAAGAAGGACGACGACGCCGAGGTCCAGGCCGCTTCGGACGACCTGCAGCAGCTCTGGCACCAGGTCGCGACCCAGGCGTACCAGACGGCCGGCGCCGGCGCCCAGCCGGGCGGGACCGACGGAGGCCCGGGAGAGCAGCCGGCGGCCGAGAAGGACGAGGACGTCATCGAGGCCGACTACGAGGTCGTCGACGAGGAGAAGTAGCGAGGGAACACCCGGCCGCCGAGGCCGTATAATCGGATACGGGCTCGCCGACTCGATCGGCGCCTGCCCCCCGAACAATTCGCGAGTCTTCTCGAGGAGGTTCCATCCGAATGCTCAATCCCATCAAGACCCGGCTCACCGTACTGATCGTCGGCCTGGCCTGCCTGGGCATCGGAGTGCTCTTTGCTTCCACTCTGGAATGGACGCCGACCACGCTGGCCCTGCAGAGCGGAACCGCAAGCGCGCCGACGACCCAGGCGTCCCTGCGGGAGACCGGCAATGCGTTCATCGAGATCGCCCAGACCGTCACCCCGGCCGTGGTCTCCATCCGCGGCCAGCAGCGGGTGTCGCGGCAGGACATGATGCCCGATCTCGGGCCGTTCGAGCGGTTCTTCCAGTTCCCCGAGGGCGAGGAAGGACAGGAGCAGATCCCCGACGAGATGTTCCGCCGGAGCGGCGGCTCGGGCGTCATCATCCGCGAGGACGGCTACATCCTGACGAACAATCACGTGGTCGACGGCATGATGGATCTCCAGGTCGTCCTCAACGACCGCCGGGCCTACGACGCCGAGGTGGTCGGCTCCGACCCATCGACCGATATCGCGGTCATCAGGATCGACGCAGATGGCCTGCCGGTCGCGCGGCTGGCGACCGACGACGGCGTCCAGGTCGGCGAGTGGGTGCTGGCGCTGGGGAACCCGCTGGGCCTCGACTTCACGATGACGGCGGGGATCGTCAGCGCGATCGGCCGCAGCAACCTGTTCATCATCGACCGCGGCGAGAACCCGTACGCGATCGAGAATTTCATCCAGACCGACGCGGCCATCAATCCGGGGAACTCCGGCGGCCCTCTGGTGGACATCGACGGACAGGTGATCGGAATCAATACGGCGATCGCCTCGCGGACCGGCGTCTATCAGGGGTACGGGTTCGCGGTGCCGATCTCGATCGCGCGCCGCGTCGCCGAGCAGCTGATCGAGACCGGCGAGGTGCAGCGCGCCGTGCTCGGCGTCCAGATCCAGGCCGTCACGCCGCTCGACCAGGAGGCGCTCGAGCTGCCCTCGATCGCAGGGGTCCGGATCGACGGGTTCACGGACCTGCCCGGGCAGGAGAACCCCGCGCGGGAGGCCGGGCTCGAGATCCAGGACGTGGTGCTCGAGGTGGCCGGCAAGGAAGTCGAGACCCCGAGCGAGCTCCAGGAGGCGATCGCCTTCCATCAGCCGGGCGACGTCGTCGAGCTGGTGGTATGGCGGGACGGCGACCGACGGAACGTGCGGGTCAAGCTCGGCGAGCGGCCGGCCAGCTCCGTCAATCCCGCACTCGCGTCCGGTTCTCCGGGGCGCATCCCGGAGAGCGAGGAGATCCACGAGTCGTCGCTCGGCATGGACGTCCAGGACCTGACCCCCGCCATGCGGCAGACCCTCATCCAGCGGCTGAACCTCTCGAGCGCGAGCATTCCGCAGGGGGTGTACATCCGCGACATCGAGTCGCTCGGCGCGGCCGACGACGCCGGCATCCAGCAGGGCGGCATCGTCACCCAGGTCGGCGACCGGCAGGTCGCGAACGTGGCCGAGTACCAGGCCGCGGTCGCGGAGCTCGAGCCGGGGCAGATCGTCTACCTCCGGATCTACTACCCGCAGAGCGACAGCCAGCTCTTCCGCGCCCTGCGCGTGCCGAACTAGCCCTTCGCGGCCCATGCAGCCTCCGGCGGCGGGCGTCCTGCGGGCGCCCGCCGCTATATTTGGGGTCGGCCATCGTCCCACCCAGCGCGAGAGTGGTGGAACTGGTAGACACGCAAGCCTTAGGAGCTTGTGGCTTCGGCCGTGGGGGTTCGAATCCCTCCTCTCGCACCACCATCCACCCGGAAGATCCCGATGACCCAGGAGACCGACACCGGAGCGATCGACGTGCAGGTCGAGGTCGAGGACCTGGAGCGCTGGCGGCGCCGCCTGGCGCTGACGGTGCCGGCGGGGGTCGCCGGGCGGTTCCGCGACCGCCACGTGCGCGACATCGCGAAGCGGGCGCGGCTCAAGGGGTTCCGGCCGGGCAAGGCCCCGGCGAAGCTCGTCGAGAAGCAGTACGCGCAGGAGATCGAGGAGGAGCTGCTCAAGGACCTGATCCGCGAGGGCTACGCCGCGGGCGTCGCCCGCCGGGGCCTCGAGCCCATCTCCCCACCCCACGTCCACGACGTCCGCTGGACCCCGGAGGGCGCGCTCAGCTTCACGGCCGAGGTCGACGTCCGGCCCCGGATCGAGCTCGGGCGGACGACGGGCTTCCGCGTCGAGACCAGGCGCCACCGGGTGACCGACGAGGACCTCGAGCGGGTGTTCGAGCGGCTCCGCGAGGAGCGCGCCGACTGGCTTCCCGTCGAGCGCCCGGCCGCCGCCGGCGATCTCGTCGTCTTCGACTCGGTGCCGCTCGACGCCGAGGGCGCGCCGCGGGAGAACGAGCGCGTGGAGAACCACAAGGTCGTCCTCGGCCACGAGGCGCTCCTGCCGGACTTCGAGGCGGGCTTGAGCGGAGTGACGCCGGGCACCGAGAAGACGATCCGGGTCGGCTTCCCCGACGATCACCCCAACGAGGCCCTGCGGGGCACGACGCGTGAGTTCCGCGTGTCGGTCTCCGAAGTCCGCGAGCGACAGCTACCCGAGCTCGACGCGGCGTTCGCAGCGGAGATCGGCGGCTTCGCGTCGGTGGACGATGCGCGCACGAAGATCCGGTCGAATCTCGAGGAGGAGGTCGAGCTCCAGTTCCAGCGGGAGGCCAACGAGGCGCTGATCGACGAGATCATCGCCGCCAACCAGATCGACCTCCCCGAGAGCATGATCGACCGCTACCTGGCGAACATGATGTCCGACCCGGACGGCCCGCTGGGTGGCAGGGTACCCGCGGAGCGCCAGGAGGAGCTCCTGCGGGTGCTGAGGCCGGGGGCCGAGCGCGCGTTGCGCCGTCACTATATCTTGGAGCAAGTCGCGGAGCGCGAGGGGCTGGAGGCGACCGACGAGGACGCCCGGACCACCGGCCTCGAGCGGCCGGGCGATCCCGAGGACCTCAGGTACCACCTGACGATGGAACGGGTGTTCGCCTGGCTACGGGAGCGATCGGAGATCACCACGGTGGAAGCGTAGGCGGGGGGAACCCCTTCCCCCGCCGTTCAGTATCATAGGTAACGAAAGAGGAGAGACTCGATGCCCCTGATCCCGATCGTGGTGGAACGAACCGGACGCGGCGAGCGATCGTACGACATCTACTCGCGGCTGCTCAAGGACCGGATCGTCTTTCTCGGCACGCCGATCAACGACGAGATCGCCAACCTGGTGATCGCGCAGCTTCTGTTCCTGCAGGCCGAAGCGCCCGAGAAGGACATCAATCTCTACATCAACAGCCCGGGCGGCGTGGCCTCCGCGGCGCTCGCGATCTACGACACGATGCAGTACCTCGAATGCGACGTGTCGACGATGTGCATGGGGATGGCGGCGTCCGCGGGCGCGCTCCTCCTGGCGTCGGGGACGACCGGCAAGCGCTACGCGCTGCCCCACTCCCGGGTCATGATCCACCAGCCGCTGGGCGGCGCGCAGGGCCAGGCGACGGACATCGAGATCCAGGCCCGCGAGATCCTGCACCTCAAGGAGCAGCAGATCCAGATCCTGGCCAAGCACACCGGCAAGGACGCCGATCGGCTGCGCCTCGACATGGAGCGCAACTTCTGGATGAGCTCCGAGGATGCCCGGGACTACGGCATGGTTGATGCAGTTCTGGCGCATCAGGAGCAGAAGGGACCCAGCGGGAACGGGGCCCGGGGCGACGGCCGGGCGGCGGAACGGGACGAAGAGGCCCTCGAGGAGAGCGAAAAGGCGTAACGATGGCCGGTGGATACGACAACCGTGGCGGCAGGGGCTCCGACGAGCTGCGCTGCTCCTTCTGCGGCAAGAGCAAGGAGCACGTCCAGAAGTTCATCTCCGGACCGTCGGTCTACATCTGCAACGAGTGCATCAAGCTCTGCAACGAGATCCTCCAGGAAGAAGCGCTTCAGGGGCAGGCCGCTCCGCTGCAGGAGTTGCCGACTCCCACCGGCATCAAGTCGCATCTCGACCAGTACGTGATCGGCCAGGAGGATGCCAAGCGAAGCCTCGCGGTCGCGGTCTACAACCACTACAAGCGAATCAACTCGCGCGTCGAGGACGACGTCGAGATCGAGAAGTCGAACATCCTGCTGATCGGCCCGACCGGCGTCGGCAAGACGCTGCTCGCCCAGACGCTGGCGCGCGTCCTCCAGGTTCCGTTCACGATCGCCGACGCGACCACGCTGACCGAAGCCGGGTACGTCGGCGAGGACGTCGAGAACATCATCGTGCGGCTCCTGCAGGCGGCCAACTACAACGTGGCCGAGGCCGAGCGCGGCATCATCTACATCGACGAGATCGACAAGATCGCGCGGAAGAGCGAGAACCCGTCGATCACGCGCGACGTCTCGGGCGAAGGCGTGCAGCAGGCGCTGCTCAAGATCCTCGAGGGGACGATCGCGTCGGTGCCCCCGCAGGGCGGGCGCAAGCACCCGCAGCAGGAGTACATCCAGGTCGATACGCGGAACATCCTGTTCATCTGCGGCGGGGCGTTCGACGGACTCGAGAAGATCATCCTGCAGCGGACGGACGCGCAGGTCATCGGCTTCGCCAGCGCCGGGCGGCGCATCGTCGCCCCGTCGGAGCGGACGCGCGAGATCATGCAGCAGGTCGAGCCCGAGGATCTGATCCACTACGGGCTGATCCCCGAGCTCGTCGGCCGGCTGCCGGTCGTCGCCAACCTCGATCCGCTGGACGCCGATACCCTCGTCGAGATCCTGCAGAAGCCGAGGAACGCGCTCCTCAAGCAGTACCAGCGGCTCTTCGACATGGAGGACGTCGCGCTGACGTTCCAGAAGGAGGCGATCCGCGCGATCGCCGAGCGGTCGGTGGAGCGGAAGACGGGCGCCCGCGGCCTCCGAGCCGTCGTCGAGGAGACGATGCTCGACATCATGTTCGAGATCCCGTCGCGCTCGGACATCGACGAGGTCGTCGTGACGCGCGAGGCCGTGCTCGAAGGCAAGCCGCCGATCTACGTGCTCAAGCGGCGCGACGAGCAGCGGCGCCGGGGGCGCAGCGGCGACACCCTGGGCGAGACGCAGGCCCGCGAAGCGTAACTCGCATCTTCGAGGCGGGACACCAGTGGAGGTCCACCAGGTCCACCTCGTCCGCACCACCGCCGACCCCGACGACCACCCCTCCCCACCGCTTCCCGAGATCGCCTTCGTCGGCCGCTCGAACGTCGGCAAGTCGTCGCTCCTGAACGCGCTCTGCCGGAACCGGCGCCTCGCGCGGATCAGCCGGACGCCCGGCAAGACGCAGACGATCAACTACTTCGACGTGGGCGGGAGCTGCTACTTCGTCGATCTCCCAGGCTACGGCTATGCGGCGGTCCCGGAGGACGTGCGGCGCGCGTGGGGCCCGATGATCGAGGGGTACCTGGAGCGGAGCCCGCGGCTGGCCGGGGTCGTCTCGCTGATCGACGGGCGGCACGATCCGACCGCGCTCGACCGGCGCATGGTCGCCTGGCTCGCCGAGCGCGGGATCCCGACGCTCGTCGTCCTGACCAAGGCCGACAGGGTACCCCGCGGCCGCCGGCGCGCCCGGCTCGAGGAGACCGCCGGGACCCTCGGCCTCGACCCCGAACAGGTGGTATGGTTCTCTTCCCGCTCCGGGGAGGGTCGCGACGCGGTCTTCTCCGCCGTCGACGCTCTCCTTCGTCAGGAGGTTCCATGAGGCTCTCGCTGCTCGCGGCCGGCGCGCTGGTGGCCGCTGGCGCACTCGCGCCCGGTTGCGCGGCCCCGCCGCCGTCGACGCCTCCCTCG
>DASRVB010000225.1:0-3047 GCA_035687725.1 Gemmatimonadota bacterium | reverse complement strand
GTTTACGTCAACTTCCTCGGCGACGAGGGGCCCGACCGCGTCCGACAGGCCTACGGCGCCGAGAGGTACGACCGGCTGGTCGCGCTCAAGCGCAAGTACGACCCCATGAACTTCTTCCGGCTCAACCAGAACATCCCGCCGCAGTAGCTCTCGCTGAGACCACGGGGCATGCGCCCGGGAGGATTCGAACCTCCGACCCGCGGATTAGAAGTCCGCCGCTCTGTCCACTGAGCTACGGGCGCGCGCGGACGTGAGGGTAGTCGGCGCGGGGGACACCTCGCGCGAACCCCCGTCAGTGAGGACGAGCGCGCTACGCAGGCGCCGGAGGATGGTCGACGTCCTCGCGCCGCTCCTCCTCGGAGAGGAACCGGAAGAACCAGTACGCGAGGACGGCGAAGAAGACCGCGGCTTGCTCGAACGCCATGAGCGTTCCCGCGAGCTGCTGGTCCTCGAGCGGGTCGAGTCCCCACACGCGGTGATGCGCTTCGACGTAGAAGTCGTAGATCGCGTTCGGCACGAGGGCCATCACGAGCCCGACCGGGCTGCCGAGCACGAACGCCGCGAAGACGTATCCCGCCCGGGTGCCCGAGCCGAGGCAATGAGGCTCTTCCTGAAACACGCACCACCACATCGCGAGACCGGTGACGAGGTACATCGCGTGCTCGAGATGCAGCAGCGTGTTGGGGTTGCGGAGCGCCGCGTCGTAGAGCCAAGGCAGGTGCCAGATCATGTAGTTCGCGAGCCAGAGCGGAAGCGCGACCGCAGGATGCGTGAGCGCGCGAATCGCACTCGGCCGCGCGATCGCTGACGCCAGCGCAGGTGGGATCCCGAGGACGACGAAGAGCGGCGCCCACTCCGCCAGCACGACGTTCTGGAGGAGGTGGACGGTGAGAAGAAAGTGCATGCCGAGGGTGTGGATCGGCGTCACGGCGACCGCGAGCAGGAGCACGGTCGCGCCCCCGAAGCACGCCATTCGCCACGCCGGAGCCGGGTAGCGCCGCAGCGCGGCAACGTAGCCGGCGGCGAGAGCCAGGATCGCGATCGCCTCCGGATTCCACGACCACGCGTACGGATCCACGGCGCTACGCTAGACGCATGCGGGTGTAGCTCAGTTGGTAGAGCGCCAGCCTTCCAAGCTGGATGTCGCCGGTTCGAGCCCGGTCGCCCGCTTCACGGAGGAACCCGGCAACCGCCGCCGAAACGCGCCGAAAGCAAATCGGGAGGCGGGCAATGGATCATCCACTCGGAATGCGCCTCGCAGCCGAGGCCGTCGGAACGTTCCTCTTCTTCTTCTTGGGCTTCAGCGGCGTCGCCGTCGTCGTCGACATCGGCGCGGACGCCATCACGCCGCTGGGCGTCGCCGCAGGCTTCGGGTTCGGCCTGGCCCTCGCCATCGCGGCGTTCGGACACATCTCGGGCGGACACTTCAATCCCGCCGTCAGCGCTGGCCTCGCGATCGCCGGACGGTTCTCGACGAAAGACGTCGTGCCGTACTGGGTCGCCCAGCTCGTGGGCGGCTTCGGTGCGGTGCTCGTCATGGCGATCGTGTACTCGAGCCAGGTCACGGATGCCCTGCATACGCAGCCCGGAAGCGGGATCGACAGCTGGGCCGCGCTCGTGCTCGAGATCATCGCGACCGCGGGCTTCGTCATGGTGATCCTGACCGTAGCGACCGACGAGCGGGCCGCCTGGAACGGCGTGATGGCGCCCTTCCTCATCGGGCTCTACATCTTCACGGCCGCGGTCACCGTCGGGCCCGCTTCGGGTGGATCGTTCAACCCGGCTCGCTCACTCGACCCGGTGCTCTGGAACCAGGAGTGGGGCGACGTCTGGATCTACATCGTAGGACCGCTCGCAGGTGGGGTCCTCGGCGGGGCGATCTGGGCCTTCCTCCTGCTCCGGCGGCCGGTTCCCGACCCGCAGCTCGAGATGGCGCGCGGGGGCCTCGAGCCCTAGCTGCCGCTCGCGGAGAAGTGCTGGTAGTCCTTCACGGACGTCCAGCGGCCGCCCCAGCCCCAGCCGATCCGATCGAATGCGCGTACGAGGGTACCGCCCTCGTACGCCATTCCCGGCCGTCGCGGCGTTCGCTCGACGTAGGGCCGGCTCGCACGATGCGAGGTGCGGCCGGCCGAGACATAAGGATTCTCGATCGGGTTGACGTCGATCGCCGTGCCGGTGGCATGGTTTGACCACCGCGTCGTCCCCTCGACGAAGCGGCAGTTGAAGGCCGACGTGTTGTCGGCCTCGATCGAGCGAAAGTCGCTTCCGCCGTAGGCGTCGACGGGAACCATGCGTCGGATCGGGAAGCGCGCGGCGTAGAGGTCGCGAAACACCTCGACCATCTCTCGCACGACATCGCGGTGCACGACCAATCGCCCCGCCCGAGCGCGACCGCCGAAGTCCCAGTGAGACAGCCGTAGGAGCCGCAGGTCGCGGAGCCCGACGGGGCAGCCGGGACGCCACGACACGCCCGTCATCCGCTTTGCCTGCGCCGCGTCGATGCGCTCGATCGTCCCGCGGAACGCCGAGGCCCCTTGTGACACTGTGTCGCTTGGCTTTGCACTGGCCACGACGGCCAACGCCGCCGCCACAGACAGGAGCGTCACCTTCATCAGTCGGGGCGGCGTGATTCGAACACGCGACTTCTGCCTCCCAAAGGCAGCGCTCTACCAGGCTGAGCTACGCCCCGAGGCGCACAGTGTAGGTGGATAGCCTGCGCGCTCATGGTCGACGCCCCCACCCTGCTCCCCGAGGGGCGCCCGGACGACAAGACGCGGCTCGGCTACGCGATGGTTGCGATAGCGGCAACGCTCTTCGCGGTCAACGGGAGCGTCTCGAAGGTCGTCCTCGGCTCCGGCCTCTCGTCCCTCGAGCTCGCGCAGATCCGCAACACGTGCGCGGCCATTCTCTTCCTCGCGTTCCTCCTCGTCGTGGCGCCTGCGCGCCTTCGCGTCGGCCGCCGCGAGCTTCTATTCCTCATCGCGTTCGGCCTGATCGGCATCGCGCTCGTGCAATGGCTCTACTTCGTCGCGATCGAGAACCTGCCG
>DASRVB010000224.1:0-17306 GCA_035687725.1 Gemmatimonadota bacterium | reverse complement strand
TCGGCGTTGTGCCGCTCTTTCAGGCGTCGGGTTCGTGCGCAAAAAAAGACGCCGGGACTCTGGTTTCGCTTTCTGAGTCCGGCGCCTCTGTATTCGTGCGGTCGATCCCCTAGCGAATTGGTTCCTGAAAGCGGGGAGAGTCTACTCGAATCCCCCGCTGGTGTCAAGGGAGATCCAGCCCTACGTTGGCCCCATGCAGGGCGACGGAGCAGGCCTGGAGCTCGACCTGGAAGAGGTGGACGCGTTCGCGGAGGCGGCCCACGAGGGCCAGGAGCGGGCCCCGGGAGTGCCCTTCGTCGAACACGTCAGGGGTGTACGCAAGATCCTCGAGGACGAGTTCCCCGAGCCCGTCGACGACGTGACCCTGGCCATCGCCCTCCTTCACGACGTGCTCGAGGACTGCGACGTGCACCCCACCATCCTGCTCGAGCGCTGGGGGAAGGAAGTCCAGGAAGGCGTGACCCTGCTGTCGTGGAGACTCCGCGCGCTCGGGATCGAGCGCCCGCCCGCCGTCTACTGGTCGGGGATCCGGCGCGGTCCCCGCTCGGTACGCCTCGTCAAGTCCGCCGACCGGATCCATAACATGCGCGAGACGATCGAACGGCCGCGGGAAGACCTGCGGGAGAAGTACCTCTCCGAGACGTCCCGCGACCTCCTCCCCATCCTGCGCGATTCCGGCGAGGACTGGATGGTCGGCCGACTCGAGGAGCTGGTCGAGCGGCTGGGGGAGTGACCACCGGCACCCGCGTCGCGATCGGCTTCGTGCTGTTCGCGCTCGCCGTGCTCACCGTTCTCTTCCTCTACGGCCGGGGTTCCCTGAGCCGGCGCGGACCCGATTCTCCGGCCGCCGTCGCCCGCGAGATGCTCCTGGCCGACAACACAGTGATCGGACTGATCGGAGGCATCCGGGAGTTCGAGACGCTCGCGCTGACAGAAAGCGCGGTAGACGATCCGGCCGCGCTCCTCGAGGCTCGCGTTCTCGGCGCCCGTGACAGCGGGCGTCTAACCGCTGAATTGACGCTCGAAGGCGGCCGATGGAGCGTGCGCCGCGCGACCTTCGCGCTCTCCGACGGGACCACGATCCCGGTCGCCGGATCCGCGGGGAGATGAAGCCGCTGTAACGCGCCGAACGGACGGCCCTCCCCGATGCACGATACGCTAGATACAGGAAGCGCGACGCGAACGATCGCGAACATACCGGAAGGAGGCGAAGGACATGTCAACATTCAGGGAATTGTTCCTCGAGCAGCTGGGCGACATCCACAGCGCGGAGACGCAGATCACGGAGGCTCTTCCCAAGCTCATCGATGCCGTAAGCGACGACGAGCTCAAGGACGCCCTCTCCACGCACCTCCACGAGACCCGCAAGCAGATCGAGCGGCTGAGCGAGGTGTTCGCCGAGATCGGCGAGAGGCCCGTCCAGAAGACGTGCCTGGGCATGAAGGGACTGCTGAAGGAGGGGGACGAAGGGTTGCAGAAGGGCCTCTCGGGTCCGCTGGGAGACGCGCTGATCATCGCCAACGCCCAGCGCGTGGAGCACTACGAGATCTCGGCGTACGGGACGGCCATCGCCTGGGCGAGACAGCTCGATCTGGACGAAGTGGCGGACCTGCTCGACGAGAGTCTCGACGAGGAGGCCGGCGCGGACGAGAAGCTCACGTCGATCGCCGAGGGCGGGCTCCTGACGGCCGGCCTGAACGAAGAGGCCGTGGCCAGGAAGTAGCAGGCGCCGGGATCGGCGACCTGACGAGGGCCGCGTGGCAACCCCCGCGGGACGCGGGGTTCCGCGGGAACCCGAGCAAGGAGGACCAGGATGGCGGACCCGAAGCGAGGCCGCGACGTGGACGAGAAACTCCTCCCACGCAGGGAGGACGAGGGCACGAGGCGCGAGACCGATCGGCAGGGAGCGCGCAAGCCGTCGCCCCACGAAAAGGGCGATGCCGGCACTGGATCCGGCCGCGAAGTGCGGCCGATGTAGCAGCGTATCCGGTGGGGGCGAGAAATCGCCCCCACCGCATCACCCGTTCGCGAATCAGCCGTTGATGATCTCTCCGCCGTTGGGATGCAGGACCTGCCCGGTCATGTAGGACGAATCCTCGCATGCCAGGAACAGGAAGCTCGGCGCCACCTCCTCGGGCTGGCCCGCCCGGCCCAGCGGCACGTCGGTTCCGAACGACGCCACCTTGTCGGCGGGGAACGAGGCCGGTATGAGCGGCGTCCAGATCGGCCCCGGCGCCACCGCGTTGACGCGGATGCCGCGCCCAGCCAGGTGGAGGGCGAGCGATCGCGTGAACCCCACGATCGCGCCCTTGGTGGAAGCGTAGTCGACCAGCGTGTCGCTACCGCGATACGCGGTCACGGACGCGGTGTTGACGATCGTCGAGCCCTTCCCCAGATGCGGCAGGGCCGCCCGGGTCATCCAGAAATACGAGAGGATGTTGGTCCGGAAGGTGCGCTCGACCTGCTCGACCGGGATCTCCGCGAAGTCCTCTGTCTCGTGCTGCTCTGCCGCGTTGTTGACCAGGACGTCGATCCCTCCGAGCTCGACGATAGCGGTTTCCATCGCCTGCTCGCAGAAGTCGGGATCGCCGATGTCTCCGGCGATCGAGACGCAGACTCTGCCGTTTTCCTCGACGAGGCGCCTCGTCTCCGCGGCGTCCTCGTGCTCGTCCAGATAGACGATCGCGACATCCGCGCCTTCGGCGGAGAACAGGGCGGCCACCGCGCGTCCGATGCCGCTGTCGCCCCCCGTGACGAGCGCGCGCCGGCCGGCCAGCTTTCCGCTCGGCCGGCGGCTCTCGTCCACGGCATCGGGCTTCGGTCGCATGCGGTGCTCGAGACCGGGCTGGCGTCCCTGATGCTGCGGTGGAAAGCCCTCCTTCTTCTTCTGGTTCTTCTTGCTCTTCTTCGCCGCCTTCGTCGCCACGCGCCCTCCTCGCTCCGGGGTTCCTCCGACAGGCCCGAGTATGCGCTACCCGCGGGCGCAGGGATGTCGTGCGACTGACATCAACCCGTCGCGTCCTGGAGGACCTTCGCCACGCCGCGAAGGTCGGCCACGAAACGGCGCATCTCCTGTCGCCGCTCCGCGTCGGAGGGCCGGCGCAGGATGGCGGAGGGATGGAGGGTGGCGGTGACGTGGGGAGCGAGCGGCGAATCGACGAAACGGCCGTGGTCGCGGGTGACGCGGAACGATGGTCCGACTAGGGTCTGCGCGGCCGTGGCGCCGAGGCACACGATGACCTCGGGGCGGACGACGGCGATCTCGGCCTCGAGCCACGGCAGGCAGGCGCGGATCTCGTCGGCGTTGGGTTTCTTGTGGAGCCGCCGCTTGCCCTTCGGCTCCCACTTGAAGTGCTTGACGACGTTGGTGACATAGGCGTCGTCGCGGTCGATGCCGGCCTCCTCGAGCCCCTGATCGAGGATCCTCCCCGCGGGCCCCACGAACGGGCGGCCTGCCCGGTCCTCTTCATCGCCGGCGGTCTCCCCGACCAGCATCAGTCGGCTCCGGACGAGACCCTCCCCGAAGACGACCTGGGTGGCATTGCGGTAGAGGTGGCAGCCGCGACAGCCCTGAGCGGCCTGGCGGAGGCGGGCCACGGAAAGGGTCGAGGGGAGGAAGTCCTCGGCCGAGACCCCCTGGCGCAGCTTCCGAGGATCCGCTATTTTCGGTCTTTGATCGGGTCCCGGCATGGTGATTCCCCTCCACCTCCCCAGCCACTGGTCCATCGGCCATGGCGTCGCCTCCGTGGCGGAGCTCGTGGCGCGCGGCGCGGCGTGCGGCCTCCCGTCCATGGCGCTGACGGACCTCGAGAACCTATGCGGGGCGGTGGAGTTCCACCATCGCTGCCGGGCGTCCGGGATACGCCCGATCCTGGGGGTCGAACTGCGCCGGGGGTTCGTTGCCGACGGCAGGCGGAGCAAGGTCGGCGCGAGGGCCGGCCGTCTCGTGCTCCTGGCACGGGACGCCTCGGGCTACCGCTCTCTCTGCCGGATCGTCTCGTGCCGCCGGACCGAAGGATTCTACGAGGCCGCCGCCGATCCGGTCCCCGATCTCCTCGCCGAACCCGGCGGCCTCTTCGCCATGACGGACGACCCGGTGGCGGCCGCGGATCTCCTCCGCGGCGGATTCCCAGCCCGTTTCGCGCGGCTCCTCCTCGTCCGTCCGGCAAGATCCGCCGAAGAGGATCGCACCGTCCGGGCTGCCTCCCGAAGACTCGGCCTTCCGCTCGTCGCCGATCTCGACGCGGCCGGACTACGGCCGGAGGACGAGGAGCTACTCCGGCTCCAGAGGGCGATCAGGCTGGGGAGGCCATTGTCCTGGACTGCCCTGCGCGGGTTCCGGCTCTTGCCAGATCCGCAGCGTGCCCGATCTCTGTTCGCCGACCTGCCCGCGGCAGTCGCCGAAGCCGAGAGCGTGGCGGAGGCGTGCGCGGGCGACGTTCTGCCCCCGGGCGCCGGCTCCCCGCTCGTCGATCTCGCGCCCGGCGAGACGCCCCCGATCCGCCTTCGTCGGCTCACACGCGCGGCGCTCGAGCGGGCGCGCTCCGGCGGGCGCCTCGGCGGCCCATCCTACGACGAGCGGCTCGATCGCGAGCTCTCGGTGATCGAAGCGCTCGACCTCGCGAGCTGGTTTCTCGCCCTCGACGAGATCGCGGCCTTCGGGCGGAAGCGGCGGATCCAGATCCTCGGACGCGGATCCTCCGTCGGCTCGCTGGTCGTCCACCTTCTCAGCATCGGGCCCGTCGATCCCGTCGAGCAGGGTCTCCTGTTCGAGCGCTTCCTCCGCTCCGACCGTCGTTCGCCCTTCGACGTCGACCTGGACCTGCCCTCCCGCAGACGCGAGGAGGTGATCGAATGGGTGCTCGGGCGGTGGGGTGAGTGCGCGGCGGCCGTCGGGGCCCACCAGCGTTTCGGGGCCCGCTCGGCGAAGCGGGATGCGGAGGCCGCTCTCGACCGCGAGAGCCAGGTAGAAGACCGGATCCGCGATCGCCTGATCGGCAGCCCGCGCGGATTGTCCGTCCATCCGGGCGGTGTGGTTCTCGGGGGAATCCCGATCCGGAACATCGTTCCGCTCGAAATGGCGCCGAAGGGGATTCCGGTTACACAGCTCGACGGCCGATCGCTCGACGCCCTCGGGATCGTCAAGCTCGATTTCCTGGGAAATAGGTGCCTCGACGAGATCGATCGCGCGATCGAGCTCGTACGACGAAGGGACGAAGCTGCGGCCACGGCGGCCGGGCCACCGGCGGATATTCCCGCCGACGACGCCGCCACGCTCCGGCGGCTGGCAGCGGGCGACACGATCGGAATCTCCCAGATCGAAACCCCGGCCACGCGCGCGACGCTTTGCCGCCGGCCCATCCGCTCGATCCACGATCTGACGGCTGCCCTGGCGTCCGTCCGGCCGGGACCATCGTCGGAAGCCGGCCCGCTCTTCGAAGAGGACGTCATGCGTCTCCTTTCGATGGACGGCGCGGTTACGATGGAGGAGGCGGACGGCTGGCGCGAGGCGATCGTGACCACCGGCGGGAGCGTTCAGTCCATGGCCGCGCTCGGACGCCGATATGTCGAGCTCGCGGTCGGCCGCGGGGCGCCGCGGAGCCGCGCGACCGAGGCCTGGGCCGCGGCGGTCCCGTTCGCGAGCTACGCGTTCTCGAAGGCCCACGCCGCAAGCTATGCCCTCCTCGCCTACCGTGCGGCGTTTCTTCGCACCCACTACCCGCTCGAATGGGGATGCGCGGTTCTGGACGCGCATGGCGGCGCGTATCTCGAGCGGACGATCGCGTCCGAGGTCGCGCGTTGGGGGATCTCCATACGGCCTCCGTCGGTCAATGAGTCCGCTCTGTGTACGAGGATCGGCGAAAGCGACGAGCTGCTCCTCGGCGTTCACAGGATCCGGGGCGTCTCGTTCCGCACGAAAGCGAAGCTCCTCGGCGAGCGGAATGCGGGTGGACCGTACGCCAGCGTGGCGGACCTCTTCCGGCGCGTGCGGCCGAACCTGCGGGAGATCGAAGCCCTGGTCCTGTCGGGGGCGTGCGACTCGCTGGATCCCCTGTCGGCCGAGGGGTACCCGTTCGTCCACGAGGCGCTGGTGGAGGCCCTTCGATCGGGGGTCGACGCAGAATCGATCCAGTCGCTGGCGTGGCGGTCCCACCCCGAAGTCGGGCTTCGCGCGAGCGTGGTCCGCCGGTACCGGGCTTTGATCCGCGCCAGAAACGAGCTCCGGTACCTGGGGGTCGCTCCCAGCGGGCATCCGCTCGCGATCCTGCGCGGTCGATCGACCCGGGACGGCTGCCGTACGATCGCCGAAGTCCTCGCCGATGAGGGGGACCGGGAGATCGCGATCGCCGCGCTTCCGGCGGCCACCCGACGAGTGGAAACCGCCCGCGGGCCTATGCGGTTCGTGACCTGGGAGGACGAGACGGGCCTCCTCGAGAGCCGCATCGGGCCGCCCGCGGACGGGCGACTCGGGGTGCGGTTCCGCGCGGACGCTGCGTTCCGCGTGTCCGGCAGGATCCAAGTACAGGGACCCCTCAGACGCCTCGAGGTCGACGCGCTCCAACCCCTCGAGAGCCGAGTCCTCCGGAGGTAAGGCCCCGTACGGCAGCGGGGAGGCGGCTCGAGCTACGCTCAACCAGGGGCGGGGTATCCGCATTCACGAAGGAGGGGTATCATGCCGAGAGCCTGGAGCGCGAAGGACGAGCGGAAGTACGAGAAGATCCGCAGGAGCCAGATAGAGGAGGGCACATCGGAGGAGCGCGCCGAGGAGATCGCGGCCAGGACGGTGAATCGGGACCGGCGCGAGGAGGGAACGACCAGGAGCGGTCTCAAGTCCACGATGGGCACCGGAAACCCGAACACGTCGCTCGAGGAACGCACGCGGCGCGAGCTCTACAATCGGGCGAAGCAGCTGCATATCGAAGGACGGAGCGGCATGACCAAGGCCGAGCTCGTGCGGGCGATCCGCAAGCGCGGGTAGAGTATCGGATAGAAGGGAAAGGAGATTCGAGGGCATGGCGTCGACGATCTGGAAGGGCGTGATTCGAATCGGCGATGAATCCGTTCCGGTCAAGCTGCGATCCGCCGTGACCGACCGGAAGGTCCGCTTCCGGATCCTGGATCAGCCGGACGGCGCGCCAGTCGAGCAGCGAATGGTCAACCCGCGGACGGGAAAGGCCGTTCCGTACGACAAGATCCGCCGCGGGATCGAGACGGAGTCCGGCGAGATCGTCATGCTCGACGAGGAAGAGATCACCGAGCTCGAGCCGAAGGAGTCCCGGGACATCGAGATCATCCGCGTCGTCCCGAAGGAGGCGATCGACCACCGCTGGTACCTGCGCCCTTACTGGCTCGCCCCCGACGGCGACTCGCCCGAGTACTTCGCGCTGGCGAAAGCGCTCGAAGAGGACGAGCGCGAAGCAGTGGCCCGCTGGACGATGCGGAAGAAGGAGTACCAAGGCGCGCTGCACCCGCGCGACGGCTACCTGATGCTGATCACGCTTCGGCACGCGAGCGAGGTTGTTTCGGCCGCCGAGCTGGAGGGCCCGACGGGCAGAGAGCTCGATCCGCGCGAGAAGAAGATGGCGGCGCAGCTCGTCGAAGCGCTGTCCGGGGACTTCGAGCCCGAGCAGTACGAGGACGAGTATCGCAATCGCGTCGCCGAGCTGATCGAGGCGAAGGCCAGCGGCAAGCGGATCCGCCTCGAGCCCAAGCGCGAGCGCAAGGCGCCTGCGGACCTGACCTCGGCACTCGAGAAGAGCCTCGCCGCCGCCAGGAAGGAGCGCTCCGTTGCCTGAGCGAAACGACGAGCGCGGCGAGGAGCAGCAGGACGGGTACCGGCCGTTCTGGTCGGGCACGATCACGTTCGGGCTGGTTTCCGTGCCGGTCGACCTCCTGCCGGCCAACCGCCCCCGCCGCGTCTCCCTGCGTATGCTCGCTCCCGACGGCACGCCGCTGAAGCGCGAGTACTGGAGCGCGGGCGGTAAGGAGGCGGTGGAGACCGAGAGCACCGTTCACGCGTACGAGCTGGACGACGGCAGGTTCATAGAGGTGACGGACGAGGAGTTGGAGGAGCTCGCTCCCCGAAAGACCCGCGAGATCGACTTGCGCTTGTTCGTCGACAAGGACGAGCTCGACCCCGTCTTCTTCGAGCGGGCCTATTTCCTCGCGCCTTCGAAGGGCGCGAACAAGCCGTACCGGCTGCTGGTGTCCGCCATGGAGTCCACAGGCAAGGCCGGCATCGCGACGTTCGTCATGCGGGAGCGGGAATACCTGGTCGCGATCCTCGCGGAGAACGGGCTCCTGCGGGCGGAGACGATGCGATTCGCCGACGAGATCCGCTCTCCGGAGGACGCCGAGCTGCCGAAGCCGAAGAAGGTCGACAAGAAGGAGGTGGCCCGCCTGTCGAAGGCGCTCGAAAAGCTGTTCGAGGAGGACCTCGATCCCGACGAACTCGAAGACCGGAGGTCGCGCGGCATCGAGAAGCTCGTCAAGTCGAAGCTGAGCGCCGGGAAGGACGTCGTGAAGGCGCCGGCCGACGAGGAGCGGCCGGCCGAGGGCGCTCTCGGCAGCGAGGACCGCCTGGTCATCGACCTGATGGAGGAGCTCAAGCGGCGCATGAAGGGCGCGGCTTCCGAGGAGAAGGAGCCCGCGAAGGCCGAGGGGCCGCGGAAGCCCGCCCGCGCGGCGGGAAAGAAGGGAGGATCGAAGGGGCGCGGGCCTTCGAAGGAGCGCGCTGCATCGAAGAGCGACGGCGATCTCGAGTCGCGCTCCAAACAGGAGCTCTACGACCTGGCCCAGGAGCTCGACATCGACGGGCGTAGCAAGATGACCAAGAAGGAGCTCGTCCGGGCGATCGAGAAGGCCGGCTAGAAGGGGTGTAATCTGGGCATTTTTACCCGATCACCGGCCTACGCCTTGCCATATCTATCCTTATCTATTGAGAATCCCCAGGCCCATGGTATACTCAGGATCGGGTGTCCACGAGATTGGACATTCGGCGTCCTCGGTGGTGTTCATTCTTGCGCGTGGCCTGAACGTTCGTAGCGTGCCTGCACGACGCCGGCTCGTGGCGCGCTGCTTGCATTCCGAAGGGCATTCCCACATGGGTACGTTCCCTTCCGAACGAAAGGGGCAAACGATGGCCGTTTCCGCCCAGACGCTATCCGATTGCAGATCTCTATCCGATCTCAGTCCCGCGACGTTGGAAGCGATCAGCGAATACGCGCGGCAGGTAGAGTTCCGGCAGGGTGAGCGCCTCATCCCGCTGGGACAGCCGCCACAACGCCTGCTGATCCTGACGCAGGGCCTCGCGAAGCTGGTCGGCGTATCGATCAGCGGGCACGAGCGCATCCTCAGCATCTATCGTCCCCACGACATGGTCGGGCCGGGCGTCCTGATGGACAACCTGGAGAACGAGCACGAGGTCGCGGCCATGAGCCGTGTGAAGGCGATAGCGATCAGCCGGCGCGACCTGCTCATCATCGGACGTACGCATCCATCGCTCATAATGGCGCTGGCCAAGGAGGTTTCCCGTCAGCTGGTCGCCATGACCGAACGCGTGATGACCGCGACGTCGGCCGAGGTGCCTGTCCGGCTCTCCCAGCTCCTGCTCGAATTCGCCGACGGCAACGGAGCTGGAGCCGAGGTGTTCGTACCCCTCGCGCATCCGCTGACCCACGAAGCCATGGCGCAGATCATCGGCGCCAGCCGGCCCCACACATCCACGGTACTCAGAGACCTCGAGGGATTCGGCGCCGTCCAGCGGCGCAGTGGCCGTGGACTGCTCGTCCGGCCGTCGCGTCTGAAGCAAATCGTCGACGATGGCGACTTCGGCGCCGCCAGGGAACAGCTGCCGCTGAGCGCCTGAAGCTCACGGCCAATCAGCTATGATCGATCCGGAGCTCCTCCGAGGGGTTCCCTCGTTCGTCGACGTGCCCGCGGCGGGGATCGAGAGCCTCGCCCGCGAGGCACGCGAGGTGGAGTACCACCCCGGCGATCGGATCGTGCCCCTCATAAAGCCCCCCGAGCAGGTGATCTTCCTCCTCGAGGGCCTGGTCAAGCTCGTGGGCGTCTCCCAGGCCGGGAACGAGAGGATCGTGTACGTCTTCCGGCCCGGCGAGGTCCTGGGCTCTCGCATCCTGCTGGACGTGAGCCCCGAATCGGCCTACGAGAGCGTGGCGATGCAGGATGTCCGGGCCATTTCGGTCGGGAAGTCGGATTTCCTGCGCATTTCCGAGGAGCACCCCGAGCTGCTGCTGGCAGTGACCCGCGAATTCGCCCGGCGACTCGAAGGGCTGACCAGCCGCATGCTCGCCGCAATGTCGGACGAAGTCCCGATCCGCCTCGGCCAGCTCCTGATGGACTTCGCTTCCAGGGATGGGCGTGGTGAGGAGGACTTCGTGCCGCTCAGCTATCCGCTTACCCACGAAGCCATGGCGCAGATCATCGGCGCCAGCCGGCCCCACACCTCCTCGGTCCTCGGGAACCTCGAGCTGCAGGGAGTGCTCCGCCGCCGGAGCGATCGGGGCCTTCTCGTCTGTCCGGCGCGCCTGGCGCGGATGGTCCGCGGGGAAGAGATGCGAGCCAGCTAGGGCGTCGATCGCCGCTCAGGAAGGCCAGAAGATCGGAATAAGGATCGTCGCCGTTATGAAGAGGAGAAGGTTGAGCGGGCCTCCCACCTTCGTGTAGTCCACGAACTTGTACCCGCCGGGACCATAGATCAGCGTGTTCGTCTGGTAGCCGATGGGCGTCGCGAAGTCCGCCGAGGCCCCCAGCATGACGGCGATCAGGAGCGCGTACGGGTTCATGCCCAGGTCCTGTGCGGTCACGAGGGCGATCGGCGTCATGACGACCGCGGTCGCGTTGTTCGACATGATCGATGTCAGGAGCGAGGTCATGAGGTAGAAGGCCGCCACCACCGCGCGATCTCCGTAGGGCCCGAACACGGAGGCGACGTATTGGGCGAGCCAGGACGCGGCCCCTGTCTTGTCCATCGCGATTCCGAGGGGGATCGCGCCCGCCAGCAGCAGTACGACCATCCAGTCCATCTCCTCGTATACCTCTTCCAGCTTCACGCAACCCGTGAACAGCATGAGGAGGACTCCCGTCATCGCGGCCGGCAGGACGGAGACGAGGCCGGACCCCGCGGCAGCCACGACACCGATCAGGATCAGCACGGCGAACAACGCGCGCGGGCGCGGGCCGGGCGGGGGCTTGACCTCGTTCAGCGGGACCATGCCTGTCTCCCCCGCGAGCGACTCGAGGGCCGGCCCGGCCCCGTGGACGAGCAGCAGATCGCCGGGCTCGATCCGGACCTCCACGAGCCGCTCCCGCTCCGTCCGTCCGTGGTGCTGGATGGCGAGGACGGTCGCGTCGTAGCGCTGCTGGAAGCGCGCCTCCTTGAGCGTCTTGCCGACGAGAGGCGAAGCAGGAGCCACCAGGATCTCGGCCAGGCGAGCGTCTCCTGTCGCGAGGTTGACGGGGGCCTGCCGGACGACGGGCGTGTCGAGCTTCTCCTTCTCCGCCAGCCGCAGCAGGTTGCGGGAGTGCCCCTGGGCGTACAGCACGTCGCCCGGCGTCACCCGCCGGTTCGCTACCGGGCCCCAGAGCGAGCGCGACGCCCGCCGCAGGCCGAGGATCGACACACCGTACACCTCGCCCCATCGCACCTCGGCGAACGTTTTGCCGGCCGCCGGCGAGTCCGGCCGCACGTGGAGCTCGGTCATGAACTCGCGGACGTCGTACTTGCCGGTCAGGTCGGTCTGACCGAAGCGCCTGGGAATGAGTGCCCGCCCCACGGTGAACAGGTAGAGCAGCCCTACGGCGCAGTAGATGAGCCCGATCGGTGCGATGGTGAATAGATGGAGGTCGTCGAACCCCCGGTCCAGCGCCATACCGTAGACGACCAGGTTCGTGGAGGTCCCGATCAAGGTCACGGTCCCCCCGAGGATCGCCGCGAACGACAGCGGCATGAGGAAACGCGACGGCGGCTCCCCGGTCTGCTGGGCGACCGCGAGGAAGACGGGCAGGAAGACGACCACGACCGCGGTGTTGTTGAGGAACGCGGAGACCGGGGCGACGATGCAGCACAGCAGGACGAGCTTCGACTCGGTACCGCCCAGGCGCGCGCTCTGGGCCCAGCGGCCGATGGCGGCGATCGCGCCGGTCTTCATGAGGCCGATCGACAGGACGAGCATCGCCGCGACCGTGATCGTCGCCTCGTTGCTGAACCCCGCTACCGCCTCCTGCGGCTCGAGGATGCCGGCCAGGAGCAGAACGACGGGGATCGAGAGGGCGACCTGATCGACCGGGAACCGCTCGGTTATGAAGAGAGCGAGCGCAGCGATGATGACGGCGAAGACGATCGCGATTTCCAGCGTCAAGGCCGTCTCCTGCGGAGGCTTCGTGGACGAGCTTTACAGGGAGCGAACCAAGATAGCCGAAAAGGCTAGGGACGGGAAAATCGCGAGGGACCCGAACGCGGTCCGAAAACACGAACGGGGCGTCGAACCGGACTCGAGCTTCCGGTGACACCCCGATTCGTGGCAGAACCCCACATCCCCACTTCCACCCAACGCCCGGATTCTAGGCCGCACGCCGCGCCGCGGGATATAAGAAATCGTACAACGATCGGACTCGGCGCTCTCGCTGCGCCTCTATATGGGCCATATCTTGGCCCCGATGTCCGACGTACAACCGATTGCGGCCAAGGCCCGCGAGACGCGCCTGGGGGAGCTGACCGCAGAGCTGCGCGCTCTCGAAGAGCGCGTGCGCGAGGGCGGCGGCCGCGACCGCGTGGCCCGTCAGCACGAGCAGGGCAAGCTGACCGGGCGCGAGCGGGTCGAGCTCCTGCGGGATCCCGGCAGCCGCTTCCTGGAGATCGGCCTGCTCGTGGCATGGGACCGCTACGAGGGACAGGCACCGGCCGCCGGAGTCGTCACGGGAGTGACCGAGGTCCGCGGACGGCCCGTGGTCGTGGTGGCCAACGACGCGACCGTGAAGGCGGGGGCGTGGTGGCCGGAGACGATCACGAAGATCCTGCGCGCCCAGGAGATCGCCATGCGCTGCCGGGTGCCGATCGTGTATCTCGTCGACTCGGCCGGAGTCAACCTCCCCTACCAGGGCGGCGTGTTCCCCGGACAGTACGGAGCCAGCCGCATCTTCTACTACAACTCGATCATGCGCCGCTACCTGCGAATCCCCCAGATCGCGGCGGTCATGGGGCCGTGCATCGCCGGGGGTGCCTACCTGCCCGCGCTCTCCGACGTGATCCTCATGGTCGAGGGCACGTCCTTCATGGGGCTCGGCGGTCCCAACCTGGTCAAGGGAGCCACGGGGCAGACCGTAGATGCCGAAGAGCTCGGCGGCGCGCGGATGCACGTCGAGGTGAGCGGCGTCGCGCATTACCGGGTGCCCGACGACGCGGCCTGCCTCGAGCGGATCCGGGATCTCGTCGCCGAGCTACCGTATGCGCCGCCCGCGGCGGGGAACGACTGGACCGCCGTCCCGGGACGCGAGCCGTCTGAGCTCTACGACATCCTGCCGCTCGATCATCGCCAGCCCTACGACGTGCGGGAGGTGCTGTCCTGCATCCTCGACGCCTCCCGCTCGGACGAGTTCCAGGCGGAGCGGGCGCCCGAGATGATCTGCCTGACGGGGCGGCTCCACGGAATGCCGATCGGAGTGATCGCCAATGCGCGCGGCATGTTCCGTCGCGAGGGCGAGCCCCCGCGATTCGGGGGGATCGTGTACACGGAGTCGGCCGAGAAGGTCGCCTACTTCCTCGAGACCCTCGAGCGCCACCGGACCCCGATGCTGTTCGTGCAGGACGTGTCGGGCTTCATGGTGGGCCTCGACGCGGAGAGGAGCGGCATCATCCGGGCCGGTGCGCGCTTCGTGGAAGCGATGGCGACGGCGACCGTGCCCAAGCTCGTCCTCACCCTCAACCACGCCTCGGGCGCGGGCTACTACGCGATGGCCGGCCAGGGGTTCGATCCCGATTTCCTGTTCACGCTCCCCACCGGACGCATGGGCGTCATGGAGGGCGAGAGCGCGGTGTGGGCGCTGTTCGGACCCGAGCTCGACCGGCTGCGTGCAGCCGGTCAGGACCCCGACCCGGAGCTCAAGACGCGGATCGACGGGGTCCGGGCCGACTACGAGGAGCAGCTCGATGCGCTCCACGCGGCCGCCCGCGGGCACGTCGACGCGGTGCTCGAGCCCGAGCGCCTGCGCGACCGCCTGGGCTTCGCCCTCTGGACGTCGCTCCACAATGCCGGGCCGCATCTGGGACCGTTCGTACTTCCGCCTGAGGCTTTCTGCTGACAGCGTGAGCCGGCGCGCGAAGCCCCTGCTGCTCCTGGCCTTGCTCCTGCTCGCGCTCGCGGCCATCTGGGTGGCGGGAGGATTCCTGTGGCCGCGTCCGCAGTTCGACCGGCCGGGAACTCCGTGGAACGGCCGCACTCCGGTCGAGCGCTAAGCATCGGTTTCCTCGATACGCACCGTGGCGATCGCGCCACTATCACCATGTTCGCCGCGCTCGATGATCAATCGAACCGTGGTGAGCGGATTCCCATTCCCGCCCCCGGCCACCACTCGCTCCACCCGGTCCAGCCGGCCGGAGAGGATCGCCTCGAGCTCGACACGCAGGCCATCGGCAGGCATGCGAAATTCCCGCGAGGATGAAACAGCGGCCTCATCACCCCAGGCGCCGGCCCGTTCCCGCATCCCTTCGACGAGCTCGGAGTCCCCGAGTCCGATGTCCTTCCGCAATTGGCGCGAGAATGTGTCGACTTCCCGCATTGCGCCTCCCCGGTCGCCTCGCTGCAAACGCAGATCGACAGCTCGGGAGAGCAGCGACTCGGAATAGGGAGAAAGCGCCAATGCTCGGTGGACCCATCCCAGCCTGACGTGGAGTTTTTCCGGCTCGCGACCGTCGCCTTCCGACATGGCCGTGACCGCCGATATCGCCCCATCGAGGAGTCGCGACCTGGTGGCCCTGGTCCATTCCTCGAACGATTCCGGCTGGGAAGTCAGGGCGAACCCCTCGAGGAAGTCGCCTCTGTATTCGGCGAGCGCGGGCTGGAACCGGCCATCCCGAAGCGCCGTCTCGAAGCGGTGGACGTCGCACGATACACGCTCGGGCTCGAGACACAACCCGTGGTGTCCCCGTCGGATGATCAGACCGGGGCCCAACCTGGCGGTCAAGTGGTAGAGGGCCTGGCGAAGGGCGAGGCGGGCCTGCTGCTCGGGACGGTCGGGCCAGAGAAGCGCCAGGATCGAGTCGCGGGTGCGGAACCGCCCCGTCGCCTCGGTCGCGAGATAGGCCAGGAGCGCGAGCCGGCTGGGTTCGACGAGAGCTGGCCGGACTTCCCCGCCCTCTTCGATGTCCACCTGAATCCCGCCGAACAACGAGATATGCCATCGCCTCATAACGAAACCATAACGGAACGTAGACGATATCGAGACGCCCGACCACTATGATATAATCCGTGGCTGATCATCCGGGGGAACAGGACACGCCCGATATCCGCATGCTTTCGCTGCTCAAGCCCGCCGAAGACGCGTTTCTGGCCGCAACCGTTCGGAAGCTGGGCGCCACGCTGGTGGTGGTTCGCACCAGGGAGGAATTCGATCGGCGGGCGGAGCATCACACGACGGTCGTCGTGGGCGACCATCAATCCCAGAGCGAGCGGGTTTCCACCGTCCGCCGCACCCGCCCTCGGGTCGCGTCCGGGGTGATCGCCGCCATCTCCGACGATCTGCCGATGACAGTCGAGCTGCTGGAGGCGGGCGCGCAAGCGGTCGCTTCCCTGGCCGACCCGCCGGAGAGGTTCGCCCGCCGGATCGAGGCCGCGCAGAACGGAGAGGTGCTGCTCAGTCCGGATGAGGCCGCCGCAGTGGTCGGCCGGCTTCAACTTCTGTCTCAGCTTTGCGTGGACCAGGGAGTGGACGTACGTCGCTGCGAGCGGCTGACGGCGAGGGAGGCGGAGATCACGAACTTGCTGGCGCAGAGGTTCGACAATGCGCGCATCGCGCGCGAGCTGGGGATCGCCATCGGCACGGTGAAGACCCACGTTCACAAGGTCCTGGAGAAGCTGGACGTCGAGTCACGCGGGCTGGCGGGAACCTACTGGCGTGTCTACACCGAGAAGAAGGGCCTGCGGCGCTGAACCCTGTCCAGCGCGGATGATCGCCCGACGACGGGGTTCCACCGATCGGACACCCCCCAAAGATCTATACCCGGATTTATGTCCGACCGCTGTGCGCGACGGATATGATAGGTGCGAATGGTCACACGAGAGCTCCTCCTGACGAGCCCGGCACTCGGTGAACTCGGGCCTGCCGCGCTGGATGCCATCGCCAGCCGGTCGAAGACCATCGAGTTCCGGCGCCACGAAAGGGTCGCGGGGCTGATCAATCCGCCTCAGCGGCTGGTCTTCCTGCTCGCCGGGCTCGCCAAGCTCTCCGCCGCCACCGTCGACGGCCGCGAGAGGATCGTCTACGTGTTCCGCCCCGGGGACATCGTCGGGTCGCGCGTGCTGCTCGGGAGGAGCCTCGAGTCGGACTACGAAGTCGTGGCGATGACCAGGTTGTCGGGGGTGGCCCTGGAACTCGCCGACTTTCAGGCAATCACCGAGGAGCACCCCGAGGTGCTGATCGCAGTGACGCAGGCGTTGACTCGTCGCCTGGACCGCCTGACCGCGCGACTGATGGGAGTCATGTCCGAAGAGGTGTCCATGCGGCTGTGCCGGTTGCTCCTCGACTTCGCCGATGGCGGTAACGACGGCTCCGACCGGTTCGTCCGACTCGCGCATCCGCTGACGCACGAGACGATGGCGCACATCGTTGGCGCCAGCCGCCCGCATACCTCGACGGTTCTATCCGAGCTGGAGCAGCAGGGAATCGTGAAACGGCGGCGCAGGGATCTCCTCGTCAATCCCCAGCGGCTCGCGGAGATGGTCGGCGCGACGACGTGGACTTGATGCTCCGGCGTCCGAGGCCGATTATCCCATGACCGTGTTCGATCCCACGCTGGCCGTGCGTGTATCGGCCTTCTGCTCCAGCGAGAGATCCGGGGTACGTCCATGCAGCGAGCCGTCCGCTTCGAGCAACCACTCCTCCTGCGGATCAGCCACTGGCTGAACGTCGTCCTGCTGGCGGGGATGATCGCCAGCGGGCTCCAGATCTTCCATGCCTATCCCGCCTTCGCCGAGCGCGGCGCGGAGTTCTGCTGCTGGCCACTGGCGGGCAAGCGGTTTCCCGAAGCCGTGCGGCTGGGCGGCTGGCTCGCCGGCGGCCTCAAGTGG
>DASRVB010000223.1:0-13395 GCA_035687725.1 Gemmatimonadota bacterium | reverse complement strand
GGCTTGACCAATTCTTCTTGAGAGAGGTTCGGCGAACCGCACTCCGCGACAGCGGAGCGGCGGAACGAACGGCAGACACTTCAGTTGTCCGGGGGCGCGACCCGCCCTCGCGGCGGATCCCCGCCACCATCCGGGGACGCTGTCTGATATTCCGGCGGCTTTGGCGAGAGGGACACACCCGTTCCCATTCCGAACACGGCAGTTAAGCCTCTCAGCGCTGATGGTACTGCACGGGAGACCGTGTGGGAGAGTAGGTCGCCGCCGGTCTTTTCTTAGTCCATTACGCTTTCCATTGTGCATCACGGCCTCCGCGCGCGCGGAGGCCGTTTTTGTTTGTGTGCCTGCGGGATCTCCCTCGGCGAATGCGCCTGGGCGATGTGCCATGCGACCTGTGCGGAAGCATATTTCCCGCGATGGCGAAGGTTACCACCAAGGCCGGACGCTCCGAGAACTTCTACCTGGCCACGCTCGAGAAGCTGCCGGCGCTCGTCTGGCGCACGGCGGCCGATGGCTCATGCGACTTCCACAATCACGCGTGGCTGGAATTCACCGGCCGCACGTTCGAGCAGGAGCTCGGCGCGGGCTGGACCGAAGGCGTCCATCCCGACGACCTGGCTCCGCTGGTCGAGGCCTTCGGGCGCTCCTTCGCGGCGCGCGAGCCGTTCGACAGGGAATACCGCATCCGCCATCACTCAGGCGAGTACCGGCGGATCTCCGACCACGCTCGACCGCTCTTCGACAACGACGGCAACTTCGACGGGTATCTCGGGATCTCCTTCGACGTCAGCGTGCAGGATCGTGCACACGCCGCGCTCAAGGAGAACGAGATCCTGTTCCGCAGCATCTTCGAGAACGCGACGGTAGGGATCGCCCGGACGGATCCAGAGGGACGCTTCCTCCTGGCGAACACCGCCTATCAGCGGATGCTGGGCTATCCGATGGACGAGCTCCGCGAGCTGACGCTGGAGGCGGTCACCCATCCATCAGACTGGGACAGACACCGCGTGCTGTTCCGCAAGATGATCGCGGGCGATATCCCGTCCTTCGACATACAGAAGCGCTATGTCCGCAAGGACGGCTCCGTTCTGTGGGTCCATGCCTCGGATTCGGCCGTCTTCGACGCAGAGGGAAACCTTCGCTTCGCGCAAGCGATCACGCGCGACATCGACGAAATAAAGCGGGCCGAAGAGACGCTTCGCGAGAGCGAAGAGGAGCTGGCGGAAGCGCAGGCGATCGCGCACGTCGGGAGCTGGTCCTGGGACATCGAGAGGGACCAGGTGCACTGGTCGGAAGAGCTGTTCCGGATCTACGGTCTCGAGTCCGGAACAGCTCTCAAGTCCGAGGATTTTTTCACCCGCCTGCCGGATGATGACCGACAGCGCGTGAGGGAGATCGTCGAGCACGCGCTCGAGACCGGCGAGCCGTTCGAGTATCAGCACGACATCGTGCGTCCGGACGGCACGGTTCGCACTATTCACGCGCGCGGCCGCGTTCTGGTGGACGAAACAGGCCGCCCCTACCGGATGTCCGGTACCGGTCAGGACGTCACCGACCGCGTGCGCGTCGAACGCGATCTACGGCGTAGCGGCGAGAGCTATCGCATGCTGGCCGAGAATGTCAACGAGATGATCGTCCGGTTCACTCCCGATGGGGCGGTCACGTACGCTTCACCGGCAGCCACCAGAATCCTGGGATACAGCCCCGCCGAGATAATCGGACGGCAAGGCAGTGAGTTCCTCCATTCGGACGATCTCGAGCGCGTGGTGGAGGCGCACCGCAACATGCTGCATGGGGTTGACCCGCCCGCTGTTCTGAGCCGAATGCTGCACAAGGACGGGCAGGCTGTCTGGATGGAGACGACGACTCGCGCCGTACGAGATCCGGATACGGGCGAGGTGGAGTCCATCGTCGCGGTCTCCCGCGACGTGACCGAGAATGTGCGCGCGGCGCGCACTTCCAGGGTGTTGCACAAGGTGGCGGTGGCGGCCAACCAGGCCGATTCGGCGCGAGAGGCGCTGCAGACCGCGCTGGCGCTGGTCTGTGAGCACACGGGGTGGCCATACGGCCACGCGCACGTCCCGGCCCACGAATCCCTGGGCCAGCTCGGCTCGCTGGACATCTGGCAGGTGGACGACCCGGCACGCCACGCTCGGTTGCGCGCGGTGATGGGAATGACCGGAGTCCGCGAGGGGGAAGGCATCCTGGGCGGAGCACTCAAAGGGGGGAAGGTGGGCTGGTGCTCTGATGTCCATACGGATCCCCAGTTCAAACGAACGGCGCTGGCCCAGCATCTGGGCGTCAAATCGGCATTCGCGTTTCCGATCCGATACGGGGACGAGACGATTGGCGTCCTCGAGTTCTTATCCGAGAAGCTCGAGGAGCGAGACGAAACGTTGGTCCGACTCCTGGACAACGTCGGGTCCCAACTGGGCGAGGTCCTGCGGCGGCAGCGGGCAGAGCAGGCCCTGCGAGCGAGCGAGGAGCGTTTCCGGGCGCTGGCGGAGAGCGCCAACGACGCGATCGTCACTGTGGACCAGCGCGGAATCATCGTCCACTGCAATCCGAGCACGGAGCGCATATTCAGCTTTGCGTGCCATGAATTGATCGGCCAGCCGATCGACACCCTGCTCGTCGAGCGTCGCACGAACGGCGGAGGGGGCGGCTTCCATGCATTGGTTGGCCAAGGAGAGCATCTGACCGGTCGTACCATCGAGCTGACGGGCCGCAGGAAGGATGGCGAGCAGATTCCGCTCGAGATGTCCCTGGCTGCGTGGGATACGGACGAGGGATCGTTCCTGACGGGGATCCTGCGGGACATCACGTCGCGCAAGGAGGCCGAGACAGCGCTGGCCGAGAAGATGGAAGAGCTGGCCCACTCGAATGCGGAGCTCGCCCTCTTCACGTACATCGCCTCGCACGACCTGCGGGAGCCACTGCGGACGGTGGGCAGCAACCTCCAGCTCCTGGAACGGCAGCTGGGCGCCGGTCCGGAAACGGAAGCGGGCAAGCAATTCGGGTTCGCGATGGGCGGGGTCCGGCGCATGCAGGCCCTGATCGACGACCTGCTGGTCTACACGCGCGTCGGCACGGAGGGCAAGCCGTTCGAGAAGGTGGATGCCTCGGAGGCCGTGCGCGAAGCGATGACGGCGCTGTCGGCGGCCATCGAGGAATCGGGCGCGGAGATCGCGATCGGGCGGCTGCCGCACGTCGTCGCCGATCGATTCCAGTTCGTGCAGCTGTTCCAGAACCTGCTGTCGAACGCCATAAAGTTCCATCGGCACGACCCGCCCCGGGTCGCCATCGAGGCGAGCGCGGATGACCGTGACTGGATCTTCACGGTGCGGGACCGTGGAATCGGCATCGACCCGCGGTACGCGGACCAGGTCTTCGCGATCTTCCAGCGCCTGCATTCGGGGAGCGAGTACCCCGGTACCGGAATCGGGCTCGCGGTGTGCCGGAAGATTGTCGAGCGCCATGGGGGGCGCATCTGGGTCGAGCCCGCTCCGGACGGCGGCAGCGCCTTCCGGTTCACGATCCCCGCGCGCCGAGGCTAGCGCGGCAGAGCCGCCTCCGGCGTCGCCGGATTGGGAACCTCAGCGCCTCAGCTCGACCTCGGTCACCCGCCCCGCCTCCACCCGCACCCTCCGGAAGACCCGCTGCCCGTCGATCTCGGCGCCCAGCACCCATTCCCCCGCGGGCACGTCCCCGATCGCGAAGTTCTCCTCGAAGACGGGATCCGGATGCGCCCTGTCCTCGTACGTTTCGGCGAACGAGAACGGCGTCTCGCGGGGCTCCGGCTTGACGACGCCGTAGACCCGCGCCCCCGCTACCGGGCTGCCGTCGGCACCCAGCACGCGGCCCGCGATGGCGCCGGTTCCGGGCAGCGGCTCGATCCAGAGCTGTGGGTTGCGAGTGTAGGGCGGGTAGCGAACCTCGGGGTCCACGACCAGGGAGACGTCATCGCCTGGAGTGGTGTGGATCTCGAGGTGCAGATGATCGTTGGTGGCGCGTCCGGTGTTTCCGACGTGCGCGATGATGTCCCCCGCCGCTACGCGCTGGCCCACCTCTACGGTGAGGGCATGATTGTGATAGTAGGTGGACCAGACATGCTGATCGCCGAGCTTGCGGTCGTGCAGGATGGCGACCGTGTTGGAGCCCGCCTCCGCGGAGCCGGCGAAGGCGACCACGCCGTCGCCGATGGCGTGCACGGGCGTCCTCTCGGGGTTGTTGAACTCGACGCCCTGGTGCTGCTGGAAGTTCCCCCCCATCGTCGAGCCGTAGGTATAGGTCTGATCGAGGTACGTGTTGTCGGCGGGATCGATGGGCCGGCGGAACCAGAAGTGCGCCCGCTCGCCGGGCCCGGCCGGTTCTGCCTCGGGAGCGTCATAGTCGCGGAACTCCGCGGCTGCCGCGAGGACTTCCCGGGCGACGGCGTAAGTCTGCGGCGCGGCGCCGGTCACCCCGCCAGCGTCTGGAGGAGGGACGTCGGCCGTCCGGCGAACAGGGACGTCCGGTTCGTGCGTCCACGTGCGACCGCCGTCCTCGCTCGACGAGGCGCCGCGCAGATGCGTCACGCGCACGCGCGGGGCAGATCCCTCGACGGGCTCGACCTCGAGCGAGAGCAGGTATTTGTTCGGTAGCCCGCTTTCGTCCGTAACGTCGCGCCACGTCTCCCCGTCGTCCGCGCTGATCCGCAGCCCGTCCGCGGTGGCGACATAGATCGTGTCGCCGGCCGCGCGCACACCGCCGGGCGCCACGTACTGCCAGCGCGGTCCGAGCTCGTCGAACGTCCAGTTCCGCCACGTGTCTCCGCCGTCCCGGGAGACTCCCCATCCGTTCCCGATCGTGCCGTACCAGACCTCGCCGGGAGCGAACGCGAAGGCGTTCACGAAGTCCCAGCTGATACCGGTGGAATCTGCGCTCGTCAGCTGCTCCCATTCGCGGCCGGTGCCGTCCCTGCTCACGTAGATCCCCTGCCCGTAGGTGCCGACCCAGATGGCGCGGTCGGGCGCGACCTCGAGGGCCAGGACATGGGTCCCCCATCCAGTGGGATCGGGGAGCGGGGCCGGCGCGCCGTCAGGCTGCGCCATGGCGGGTGCGGCTGCGAGTGCGAGGCCGGCGGCGAGCGCGGCCCGGATGCCTCGAGTCGGAATCAGTTGCGCCTCCCATGGATGATCGTCAGAAATCCTCAAGATAGCGGACCTCGCCGCTGGGTCCCACCAGCGCCACGCGGATCCAGTTGGGCTCGGCGTCGAAGTCGAAGCGCTCCAGCTCGTAGCGCGTGTGCTCGCGCATGAGCCGGAACGCGCGGCCCGCCTCGCGCGTCTTCCAGAACTCGAAGGTGTCGATGCCCAGCGGTTCGTCGGGACACACGGCGAATATCTGGACAGGACGATGGACGCGGCCGGCTGCTCGCTCCTCGAGGGTCCGGCTCGCTGCCTCGTCGAAGGCCGCCTCGGATCCGGCCGGCGCGGTTGCCGGAAGGGGATTCGCGGAGCGGGCGGCCGCCGGGGCGCGATCCGACTCCTCCATCCGTCCGCGCAGCGCGGCGAGCTCGTTGTACAGGTATACGTCCTTGAGGGCCTTACGCTCGAGCGCCCCCTGGCGGATCGTCAGCACGCGTTGCAGGCGACGCATGATCCAGCGCCGGTCGACGCCGGAAGCGAAGGAGGCGTTCAGCAAGAGGACGAACAGCAGGTCGCACTTCTCGATTCCGGTGCCGAAGTAGATCGGCACGTTGTCGACGACGCCTCCGTCCTCGAATGTCTCGTCCCCGATCTGGACATGCTCGAACAGCGGCGGCAGGTCCATCGAGGCGAACACGGCCTGCTCGAGGTCATCCAGCGTCTGCGCCCGGGTCCAGCGGTCGGGCGGCTCGAGCGGGCGTCTCCGGCCGGTTTGGTTGTCGACGTCCACCATGTCCTGGCGGTTCGTCGAGAACTCGAGGTGTCCGCGCTCGACATTCGTGCGGGTCAGATAGAACCGGAGCCTTTCGGGATCGCCCATCAGCGCTTCCAGGCGTTCCCGCGATGGCGGATGGTCGGCGAAGAGCTTCCGAAACGCCTTGCGCCAGGGCTCGGCGGAGAGGACGAAGTTGCGCGCGACCGGTCGGTAGAACGTGGGAGCCACGACCTCGGACAGCCGCAGCTCGCTCCACCAGCGCTCGAGAGGAGAGCCGCTCTCCTCGGTCACCATGCCGGCCAGCCAGAAGCAGGCGTTCCATGCGCCCACCGAGGTACCGGCCACCATGCGCACGTTCCCCAGCGCACCGCGCCTGTCGAGGAACCCGTGGATCGCCGCCAGCGATCCCGCCTGGTATGCGCCCTTGGCGCCGCCTCCGGCCAGAATGATGCCGATGCGGTCATAGCGTCCGAGGGGGGAAGTGCCCAACCGGGGCGCCACAGGGGCAGGCGCCGCGGTGGGGAACCACGCCGCGGGACGCAGCGGCACGAGGCGATAGACCGCCGTGGCGACCCACAGCGCGGCCAGGATCGCGATGGCCAGGAATCCGAGCACGGTGACCGCGGCGAGAAGCGGTGGAAGCGCGGCGTCGGCGTGCCGCGCGACGGGTGGGAACACGAATCCGAGGAGCAACGCCGTCGCGGTCACGAACGGCAGCGTGAAGCGCTTCGACAGCCGCAGGAACATCCACTGGTAGAGGAGCGCGGAGCTCATCCCGCGGCTAGCTTGGCCTCAGCCGCCCGGGGGCGGGCGGAGACCTGAACGGGAAGGGGGCCTACGATGGGTGTTCTTGCGTGGATCGTGCTGGGTCTCGTCGCGGGGGCGATCGCCAAGCTCCTCATGCCGGGGGATCAGCGCGGCGGATGCCTGATGACGATGGTCCTCGGCATCGCGGGCGGCTTGCTGGGCGGCTTCATCGGCCAGTCGATGGGCTACGGCGGGGTCGACGAGTTCTCGTGGTCGAGCCTGGGCTGGGCGATCCTCGGCGCCTTCCTGCTGCTCCTCGTCTTCGGGCTCATCTTCCGGAAGCGCCGGTAGCGGGCTCGGTCGGGCCCGCCACCAGCGATCGAGCGGTCAGGCCGCGCGCGCGATTCCGTGGACCCGGCAGACGCCGTCCAGGATCCGCGCTACGGCCACTGTCGCCTGCGTGGCGCCGAGCTCCGCTTCCCGAGCCTCGGCGGCTCCGGTAAGGCGACCGGCGACGAGAGCGCGAGTCGCAGCTGCATGCTCCACGTCGAGGATGCGATGAACCTCGAAATAATCGGTGCCCGGGGAGCCGACGACGCCGTAATGCTCGGCGAGGCCCCGGATCTTCTCCGCCGCGACGACCGGCACCATCGACTCGTAGGCCCACAGAGCTGCCAGGCCCCTGGTGACCGACCCTTCGCCGACCGCCGCGCGGAATGCCGCGACGGCATCCGCGGTCTCGGGCAGCGGCCGGGCGGACTCCGCCTCGCCCTCCATGCATCCGACGGCGGCGGCGAACCGGAGCCAGAGCGCCGGATGATTCTCGGGGCCCTCTTCCTCGTCCCGCAGATTCTCGAGCAAGGCCTGGCGGGTCTCGAGGTCCTCACAACGCGAGTGGAGCGCGGAGATGTACGTCGGGAATGCCCGCACGTGCTGATAGTACTGGGCCGCGTAGGTGCGCAAGGCCTCGCGCGGCAACGTGCCCTCGCGCCACGCGACGTAGAACGGATGCTTGAGGACGTGTCGATCTTCGATCAGGCGCTCGATCGCGTTCAGCGGGTCCACGGCTCTCTCCGGTCGAGGGTGAAGGCAGGTTGCCGCCAATCTACCACCGTCCGGAGGACGGGCAATCGCCGGGCGCCGGGGAGGCGCGGATGAGCGCCGGACGAGACGGCGGGCGGGAGTGGCCCTTCGCGGCCACGGTGGCGGTGAGCGGGATCTTCGTCCTGCTCTCCCTCTACACGCTCTACTTCGCGCGCCCCTTCCTGCTGCCCCTCGTCGTGGCGACGATCCTCAACTTCCTGCTCTCGCCGGTCGTGCGGGGCCTGAGGCGGCTCCACGTGCCGATGCCGGTCGGCGCTCTGCTGGTGATCCTCGCGCTCCTCGGGATGGTGGCGCTCGGGATCGAGCGGCTCTCGGGGCCTGCGGCGGTGTGGCTCCGGAAGACCCCCGAGGGTGTCGAGCGGATCGAGCAGCGGGTGCGCGGGCTGCGGGGGTCGGTCGAGCAGGTGCAGGAGGCCGCGCAGAAGGTGGAGGACGAGGTCGCCGAGCTGAGCGGGGACGGCGCGGCGGGAGCGCCGGAAGTGACGGTCCGGGGCGGGACGTGGACGAGTGCGCTCCTCAGCCGGACCCAGGCGTTCCTGGGCGGTGCGGTGGTGGTCCTGATCCTCCTCTACTTTCTCCTCGCCTCGGGAGACTTCTTCCTTCGCAAGCTGATCCGGATCCTTCCGCGCCTCGAGGACAAGCGCCGGGCCGTCGAGATCGCCCGGCAGACCGAGCTCCACATCTCGACCTATCTCAGCACGGTGACGCTCATCAACGCCGCCCTCGGCCTCGCGGTAGGGCTCGCGATGTGGGCGGTCGGAATGCCGAACCCCGCGCTGTGGGGAGTCGTCGCCGGGCTCCTCAACTACGTGCCGTACCTGGGCTCGCTCGTCACGCTCTCGCTGATCGCGATCGCCTCGGTCCTGACGTTCGAGGACATCGGCCGGGCGCTCGTGCCGCCGCTTCTCTACTTCGCCATCAACTTCGCCGAGGGCTACTTCCTCACACCGACGATCATGGGGCGGAGGCTGACGCTCAATCCGGTGGTCGTGTTCGTGGGCCTCGTCTTCTGGGGCTGGCTGTGGGGCATCCCCGGCGCTCTCATCGCCGTCCCGCTCATGGCGATGCTCAAGATTCTCTGCGACAACATCGAGCCGCTTGCCCCGGTCGGCGAGTTCCTGGGTCGCTGACCGTAGCGGGATTCGTCCAGCCTCGGTTACAATGGGGGGTACGTGAAATTCTCGATGGTCCTGTCCGCGCTCGTGCTCATCGTCCTCTGCGCTTCTCCGGCCGCGGCGCAGGAGGCGATCGGCGCGCTCGGTACGAGCGACACGCTCGCACTCGATCCGCGGGTCGTCAACGGCACGCTGCCCAACGGTCTGCAGTACTACGTTCGCCAGAACCGCGAGCCCCGCGAGCGCGCCGAGCTGCGGCTCGTGGTCGACGCGGGCTCGGTGTTCGAGGGCGAGGACCAGCGCGGGCTCGCGCATCTGCTCGAGCACATGGCGTTCAACGGAACCACGCATTTCGGCGAGAAGGAGCTGGTCGACTACCTGGAGTCGATCGGGATGCGCTTCGGCCCCGATGTCAACGCCTTCACGAGCTTCGACGAGACCGTATACATGCTGACCGTGCCGACCGACAGCACGGCGATCGTGGACACGGCTTTGCAGATCCTCGGTGACTGGGCGCAGGGGATCGCGCTGGAACCCGGTGCACTCGCCCGGGAGCGACTGGTCGTGGTCGAGGAGTGGCGCCTGGGTCGGGGCGCCGAGATGCGGATGTTCGACGAACACCTGCCGGTGATCTTCCGGGACTCGCGCTATGCAGAGCGGCTTCCCATCGGCCGCAAGGAAGTGATCGAGGATGCGCCCGTGGAGGCCGTCCGGCGCTTCTACGAGGACTGGTATCGTCCTGAGCTCATGGCGGTGATCGCGGTCGGCGACTTCGACGCCGACTCCATGGTCGCCAAGATCGAGCGTCATTTCGGGGCGCTCCCGGCGCGCGGACAGCCGCGTCCGCGGGAGCAGTTCCCGGTCCCCGCCCATACGGAGACGCTCGTATCCGTCGCGACCGACCCGGAGGCGCGGGTGACGCGTGTCACCGTCTACAACAAGCGCCCGCTTCGCGAAGCGGGGACAGTAGCGGCCTACCGGCGCTCGATCGTCGAGGCTCTCCACGCTCGCATGCTGAACGCGCGCTTCGAGGAGATCGTCCAGCGATCCGGCGCGCCCTTCATCGCCGCGTTCGCCGGTCAGGGCCGCTTCGTGCGTCCGATCGAGGTGTCGATCCTGGGGGCGGTCGTCCCTGATGGCGGCGCCGAGGAAGGGGTCGAGGCGCTCCTGACCGAGGCCGATCGCGCCGCACGTCACGGATTCAACCCCACCGAGCTCGAGCGCGCGAAGGCCGAGCTCCTGCGCGAGGTGGAGAGCGCGTACCTGGAACGCGAGAAGACGGAATCGCAGCGCTACGTCGATCAGTACATGGGGCATTTTCTCGCGGACGAGCCGGCGCCCGGCATTGAAACGGAGTGGCAGCTCCATCAGCGGTTCCTGCCCGAGGTCACGCTGGAGGAGGTGAACAGGGTCGCCGACGAATGGCTGACCGAGGAGGATCGGGTGGTCGTCGTGAGCTCACCCGAGAAGGAGGGGCTCAGCGCGCCCTCGGATCAGGAACTGCTGGCCGTCGTAAAGGCGGTCGAGACGGCCGACATCGAGAGCTGGAGAGACGACGTCGCGAGCGGCCCCCTGGTCGAGGCGCCACCACGTCCCGGGAAACTCACGGCGACTCGGACCTTCGAGGCGATCGGCGCCATCGAGTGGACCTTCGACAACGGCGTCCGCGTCGTCGCCCGGCCGACGGACTTCAAGGCCGACGAGATCCTGCTTCGGGCGTGGAGCCCTGGCGGCACGTCGATCGCGCCCGATTCGCTGGTCGTGACCGCCGCGTTCGCGGGCGGCATCGTGCACGAGGGCGGTGTCGCGGACAGAAGTCTGATCGCCCTGGAGAAGACGCTGGCCGGAAAGAAGGTCACCCTGCGTCCCTTCGTCGACGGCCTCCACGAGGGGTTCTCCGGCAGCGCGTCCCCCGAGGATCTGGAAAGCATGCTCGAGCTGGTCTGGCTCTACGCCACTGCTCCACGTCAGGACCCGGAATCCTTCGAGGCCTTCCGGCAGCGGCTCCGGACGTCGTTCGCCAATCGATCGGCGAGTCCGGAGGCGGTCTTCCAGGACACGCTCGCGCTGACTCTCGCCCAGCATCATCCGCGGGCCTGGCTCCCGACGGTCGAGAACGTCGAGCGAATCGATCTCGGACGCGCGCACGCGATCTACGAGAGCCGCTTCGCCGACGCCGGGGATTTCACGTTCTTCCTCGTCGGCGCTTTCGATCCCTACACGCTCCTGCCGCTCGTCCGGCAATGGCTCGGGAGCCTGCCTTCGACGAATCGCGAGGAGACGTGGGTGGACAACGGGATCGACCCGCCGCCGGGCGTCGTCGTGAAGACCGTGCGGAAGGGGATAGAGCCCAAGGGCCAGACGGAAATCGTCTTCGCCGGCGACGCCGCGTGGACACCGGAGGACCGCTACGCCATGCACTCGCTGATCGAGTATCTCCGGATCCGTCTGCGCGAGACTCTGCGCGAGGACCTCGGCGGAACGTACGGCGTGCGGGTCGCCGGGTGGCTCCAGCGCTGGCCGGACGAGGAGTACCAGGTGCGGCTCGGTTTCGGCGCCGACCCCGTGCGCATCGACGCGCTGGCCGACACGCTCTTCATGGAGATAGAGACCGTGAAGGAGGGGGCCGACGAGGAGACGGTCGCGAAGGTGAGGGAGACCCAGCGGCGCAGGCTCGAGACCGATCTGCGGGAGAACTCCTGGTGGATCGCCCAGCTCGAGGACGCCTGGACGAACAGCCTGGAACCGGAGCGGATCCTCGAGGAGGAGGAGCGGATCGCCGCTCTGGACGCTGCCACCATCACCGCAGCGGCGCGACGCTGGCTCCCGGCGGACCGATTCGTGCGCGTCACGCTGGTGCCGGCGTCGGAGGGCATGCTGGAGGAGGGGGAGAGACCGGACGCGGCCGGTGGTCCGCGGCAGCAGGACGATTAGGTTCCGGGACGTGGGCCGGGTGGAGGAACAACGGGAGCGCTGGAACGAAGCCGCGGAACGGTGGCGACGGAACGGCGCGGTCGTGCGCGAGCTCACGGCTCCCGTGTCGCGGGCGATGATCGATCGCGCGAAACCGCTCGCAGGCGAGCGCTGGCTCGACGTCGCCAGCGGGGTCGGTGACCCCGGGGCGCTCCTCCACGAGAAGGTCGCCCCCGAGGGTACGGTCGTTCTCAGCGATCTCGCCCATGGGATGGCCAGGACGGCGTCGGAGGCCTTGGGTGGAAGCGCCCCCGCGGTCACCGCCGCGGCCGAGGCGCTGCCGTTTCGCTCCGCCTTCGACGGCGTCACCTGCCGATTCGGCGCCATGTTCTTCACCGATCCGCCGCGCGCGATGGAGGAGATCCGCTCGAGTCTCAAGCCCTCCGGGCGCGCGGTCTTCGTGGTCTGGGGGGAACGGGAGCGCAACCCCTTCTTCGGGGAGATCCTGGACGCGGTGCGGGAGGCTGTGCCCGACGCGCCGGTCCCCGGCCCCGACGATCCGCATCCATTCCGCTACGCACCGGCCGGGAAGCTCGCCTCGTTCCTGCAATCGGGGGGCTGGACCGACGTCGAAGACGAGCCATTGCGCTTCGAAGTGGTGGGGCCGATCTCGCAAGGCGAGTTCTGGGATTTCATGCGGTCGATGAACGCCGAGATCGAGAAGCTGGTCGGAGAGCTGCCCGAGGACGGGCGAGCCGCTCTGCGCTCCGACGTCGAGCGCCGGGTCGCCCCGTACTTCCCCGAGGGCACCTGCCGATTCCCCGCCGAGGCGCGGCTCGTGTATGCGCGAAGGCCGGCCTCCGGATGAGCCGTCTCCACTTCGCCGCCCTCGCCCTCGCTGCGCTGGCGTGCGCGCGCCAAGCTCCGCCCCCCGCGACGAATGGGACCACCCCGGCCCGCCTGCGGGGCCTGGACTTCTCCGCGGACCTCGATGTCGCGAATTCGCCGATTCGGCTGGCGGGGGAGGTGCGGGTCACGAATCGGGGCACGATGCCCGAGACCCTGGTGTTCGCCGACGGCTGTCCCGTCCGGCTCAGGGTCTACGACATCGGCGGCGCCCGGATGGCGCCGGTCTGGGAGGGACCCGAGGCATGCGCTGCCGAGCCGGTCGCCCTGGCGATCGCGCCCGGCGAGTCGGCAGTGCTCCCGATCCCGCCTACGAGCGCGGGCGAGATCCTCAGCGAGGACGTTCCCGCCGCGGCGTACCGCGTGACCGTCTGGCTGGCGCTCGCCCCCGACGACCGGGTGATCGAGATCGAGGCCGGCGAGGTCGAGCTCACCCCGTCGAGCTGACGCTCCAATTCCGCCGGCCGGCCGTCATGGCCGCGCCATCGTCCCCTACTGGACCCTGTAGACGACGGTCACCTTGCTGCGGGTGTTCTTGAGCGCGTCCGCCTGGGCCTGCTGGCCCATGTCGACGAGGTCGCGGATCAGCGGATCGTCGTCCTGCATCTGGAACGGCGAGATCACGATCATCGGCTCGGAGCGCGCCTCGACCAGCCGCTCGACGTCCTGGATCGTGGTCCCGGCGCCGATCGTCGAGCCCTCGCCCATC
>DASRVB010000222.1:0-20119 GCA_035687725.1 Gemmatimonadota bacterium | reverse complement strand
GGGCCGCTGCGGACGTTCTGAGTCCAGCGGTGACGCGACGCTGATTGGAGGGCAAAGGTCGGCGGGTCGCAAGGCCCGCCGACTCAAGCCGCCGTTCGCTGGTCGTCCTCCTCGGGCGGAACGGTCGTCCCGTGACTGTGTGCCGGGTGGAATCATACTTTGACGCCCAACGCGACTCGCACGGGTCTCGAACGAGAGGAGGGACGATGGCGCTCTATCTATCGAGGTTCAGCTACACGCCTGAGACCTGGGCCAGGATGATCGGCGATCCAGAGGATCGCCGAAAGGCCGCTCAGTCGTACATCGAGTCGGTCGGGGGGAAGCTCCATGGGTTCTGGTACGCCTTTGGCAGGCACGACGGCTATAACCTGTGGGAGGCCCCCGACAATGTGTCCATGGCGGCCGTTGCGCTGGCGATCAGTGGCGGTGGTGCGCTCAGCTCGTTCGAGACGACAGTCCTTCTGACCGTCGACGAAACGATGGATGCCCTGCGCAAGGCCGAACAAGTCCGGTACCGACAGCCCGGCGCGTAGCGGCTCGCGCGTCCGCGAACGCGCAGAACTGAGGTGTCTACTCCTCGGCGATCGAGTGGATGTTCCCGTCGGGGTCCTTGAACCAGGCGACCTTCATCTCTTCCGCGACGTGGACGTCCCCTTCCAGCGTCATGCCCGGCATGTCGTAATGCTCGAAGGCGACCCCGCGCGCTTTCAGGTTTTCCACCGCCTTCTCCACGTCGGCCACGATCCAGGTGACGGCCGTGGCCTCGTTGGTTCCGGCGAACTCGGACTTGTAGACGAACAGCCGGGAACCGTTCGCCTCGTACGCGACGAAATCAGGCCCCTCGTCGGCGACCTTCTGGAGTCCGAGCGGGCCCTCGTAGAACTTCCTGGCCACCGCCATGTCCTTGACGCCGACTGTGGGGTAGGCTTTCTCTGTATTCAGCATGGCACCCTCGATACGGTCATACGTGGTCTCTCTCCCCGAGCGCGTCGTGCGATCCGTGCTGGGGCTCGGCGCCGGCGTGGCGCGCGAGGTGGGCGAGGTCGCCCTTCCGGCGGGCGTTCGCCGAAGCCAATTGTATCAGAACCTCGTGGACGCCACCCTCCGGTATCTGACAGAGAAGGTTGGTGGGGTGGAAGGCGTGCACGGCACCGGGTCGGAAATCCCCGAGGATTTCGTCGCCCGACGCGCGGCGGGAAACGCGGTCGAGGTGCTGGGCGTTGTTGCTTTTCGGGCTTCGCCCGTTTGGGTGCTCGCAGCGCTCGCCGATCTGGCCGGCCTCGGGCGGCACCTGATTCCGGAGATCGCAGCGTCGCTGAAGGCGCGAGGCCTTCTCGAGGAGACCACCGAGTTCACGACCGTCGACCAGATCCTGGACGGCCTCGAGCGCACGTCGGGGCGCCTCGCGTCGACGATCAACGCGCCGCCCCTCGACGTGGCGGCGCTGCGCGAGGAGTGGCGCGCGCTCAAGGAGGACGCGCGGGGTTTGAAGCCAGGCAGGCTACCCTCAGCCGCCACGATTCGCGACCTGTGGAGTGAGCTCCAGGCCGAGTCCGCGCGGCAGGGACGCTCGGTATTCGAGACCTCGTCGCTACTCGGCTTGTCCGCGGCGCGCTCGCTGCCCCGGGGTGTACTCCGTCTCGGCGCATCCGCGGGCGTCGGCGCCGCACGTTCGGGTCAGGTCCTCGGTGCCGCGCTCCTCGACGACTACAGGCGGACGCTGGGTGAGCTGCGCGAAGTCGGCTACGCCACCTACGCCCTCCGCCAGCTCGCCCCCTACGTGCGCGCGGCCGCCGGCCAGTTCTCACCGGGCCGCACCACGCTCACCGAGCGGTTCCTCAACCGGATTCGATTCGGCGGGTCGGTGCCGGACGATCGCTGATCGGGTGACGGGCCATGATCTGGATCGCTTCTTGCAAGCGCAGGAGGACGTGTATCCTCGAGCCGTTCAGGAGCTCCGGGCCGGGCAAAAGGAGTCGCACTGGATGTGGTTCATCTTCCCACAATTCGAAGGACTCGGCACGAGCGCGACGTCCCGCCGCTACGCGATCCGCAGTCTCGCAGAGGCCGGTGCGTATCTTCGCCATCCGGTGTTGGGGGCACGCCTCGTGGAATGCACCGAAGCGGTCAACGAACTCGAAGGGCTCTCGGCCAGGCAGCTCTTCGGAACTCCCGACGACAAGAAATTCCGCTCGTCGATGACCTTGTTCGAGCTCGTCGCCGGCCCCGAATCGCCCTTCACCTCGGCACTGGAGAAATACTTCTCGAGGGAACGCGATGCCCGGACGCTCGAGCTGGTTCGTCTCGCCTCCGATGAGGACCGCTGACATGCGTCTGGGCTCGCTCCTGCTCGCGCTCTTCCTCCCCGCCTGCGCGCTCCTGCAGCGCCCTGAGCCGGAGCTTCCGCCCGATCCCACTGCGCTCACGGCGGAGACCTTCGAGCGGATCCGGGACAACCCGCCGTGGTTGGCCGCCTTCCTGCGCGACATGCCGAAGGGTGGGGACATCCACTCGCATCTGACGGGCGCGATCTACGCCGAGAGCTACATCCGCTGGGCGGTCGAGGACGATCTGTGCCTCGAGCGCGCTTCGCTCGCGATCGTAGCGCCTCCCTGCCAGCCGACGTCGGCGCGGATCCCGGCCTCTGCCATCCTCGCCAACACCGCGCTCTACGACGACGTCATCGACGCCTGGTCGCTCCGGAACTGGCATCCCGCGCAGGGCACGGGGCAGGACCATTTCGCTCAGGCGTTCCTCAAGTTCCGCGCGCGCGACCGGACAGGCGACATGCTGGCCGAGGTCACGACCCGCGCGGCCGGACAGCGGATCGGCTATCTGGAACTCCTGCTCGGGCCCCGGCTCGATGCCGTGATGGCGCTCGGACGCCAGGTCGAGTGGACCGGTGACGCGGACTCGAGCCGCGCACTTCTGCTCGCGGCTGGGCTGCGCGACACGCTCGCGCAGGCGGAGCAGATGCTCGACTCAGCCGAGGAGCGGCGGCGGCAGATCCAGAAGTGTGACACCGACGAGGCGGACCCGGGCTGCGCGGTCACCGTCCGATATGTCTATCAGGTGTTGCGGACGCGTCCCGCCGACGAGGTGTTCGCCCAGATCCTGGCCGGGTTCGAGCTCGCCCGCATGGACCCGCGGGTGGTGGGCTTCAATCTCGTCCAGGCGGAGGACACTCCCGTGGCGATGCTGGACTTCCGGCTCCACATGGCGATGATCGACGCGCTCCACACGCTCTACCCGGACGTGCCGATCGCGCTGCACGCGGGCGAGCTGACGGAGGGGCTCGTCCCGCCGGAGGCGCTCCGGTTTCATATCCGCTCGTCGATCGAGCAGGGGCATGCGAGCCGGATCGGCCACGGCGTGTCGATCATGCACGAGGACGACGCGCAGGGGCTCCTCCGCATGATGGCCGAGCGTGGTATCCTGGTCGAGGTGGCGCTCTCGAGCAACGACGCGCTCCTGGGCGTCAGCGGAAATCGCCACCCGCTCCGCGCGTACCTCCAGGCCGGGGTTCCGGTCACGCTCGTCACCGACGACGAGGGCGTGACGCGAACCACCCTCACCCGCGAATTCCAGCGCGCGGTCGAGGAGCACGGCCTCGACTACTGGACGATCCGGCGCATGGCTCGGAACTCCCTCGAGCACGCCTTCGCGGGGCCCGCCGAGAAGCAGCGGCTTCTCGCGGAGTTCGACGCGGCGGTACGAGAATTCGAGCTGCGCTGGTCGAGCCCGCCTGGTCTCTCGCGATAGCCGAAAACGACGGGGCTATGCCAGCCCCGCGTCCTTCAGGAATCGGACGAATCGGGGGTCGTTCCTGATCGGGTCGTACAGCGGGTCGATCTTCGGCACGAACCCGCCGCCGTGCGAGTCGTCGAACCAGATCCGCACGTCCAGCCAGGGGAACGCTTCTTCGTACTGCCCGAGGGCGACATGGACCTCGGCGATGCAGGCGGCGCACGGATCCGGGACTGCCTTCAGCTCCGCGAGGATGTCGAGCGCCTTCCGCCGATCACCCACGCGCGCGTGCATGCGCGCGAGCTGAGTCCGAGCGCCCGGGATCTCCGGGGCGAGGGCGGCCGCCTGCTCGGCCGCCTCCAGCGCCTCCGCTCTCCGGCCCTGCGCTTCATAGATGAGACCCAGCACCGACAGCGGGAAGTACAGCTCGGGGGCGAGCTCGTTCGCCCGCGCTGCCATCTCTTCCGCTTCTTCGAGTCTGTGCGTGGTCAGAAGCGTCAGAGCATAGGCCGAGTGCGGAGTCGGCGAGAGAGGATCCAACTCCAGCGCGCGGCGGTGCTCCGGGATCGCCTCCTCGAGGCGGCCGAGGGAGCTGAGCGCCAGCGAGTGCCAGTGATGGGCGAGCGGGTAGCTCGGATTGAGCTCGATCGCCCGGCGGAAATCCGCGAGCGACGCAGCGAGCTCGTGGTTGTGGGATCGGAGGTATCCGCGGGATGCGAGGGCCTCGACCAGATCGGGCTCGAGGGCGAGCGCCCGATCCGCCGCCTCCCGTGCCCGTGACAGCGTAGCGCGCGAGCGATACCCGTACGCCACCAGGGCGAGGTAGGCATCCGCCAGGCCGGCGTGCGCCTCGGCGAAGTCGGGATCGCGCGCGATCGCAGCCTGGAAATTCTCCAGCGCGAGCTCGAGCCCCTCACGGGTCCGGCTCCTCCAGGCGTGCCGACCCCGGAGATACAGGTCGTACGCCTCGCGATCGGGAGCCCGGGCGCGGATCCGGAAGCTCTCCATCGCGCGCGGGAGCCGCAGATCCAGGGCCTCCCCGACATCGCGCGCGATCTCCTCCTGGACCGTCAGGATGTCCGCAGACGCGCGGTCGTACGTTTCCGACCAGAGCTGGTAGCCGGTCCGCGCGTCGACGAGCTGTACCGTCACGCGGACCCGCTCGCCGGTCTTCCGGACGCCTCCCTCGAGGATTGCGCCGACGCCGAGCTCCTCGCCGACCGCGCGCGCGTCGAGGTTCCGTCCCTTGAGCGCGAACGACGACGCGCGGCCCGCCACCCGCAGCTCCTCGAGCCGGCCCAGGGAAGCGATCAGCTCCTCGGTCAGGCCGTCGGCGAAGTACTCGGTCTCGGGATCCGCGCCGAGGTCGTCGAACGGGAGGACGGCGAGGGACGCGGTTGCCACCGCCGGGTCGAACGCGGCCCTGGATCCCGATGGCCGGGGCAGTTCGCCCCCGCTGTCGGCGCTCCGGTCGCGTGCGAGGAGCACGATGACGAAGACCGCGAGGAGCGTGGCGCCCGCGAAGCCGGGCCGCGGTGTTGACCCCGTCGCCGAAGAGATCGCCGTCCCCGCCGGGAACGACCTCCCCCACATGGACGCCGATGCGCAGTCGGGCGCCGGGAACGATCGGGTCCGCCCGTTCCGCGAAGAGACGCTCCAGGGCGAGCGCAGACCGCACTGCCGCATCCGCGCTCGCGAACTCGGCCAGCGCTCCGTCGCCCGTCCCCTTGACGAGCCGCCCGCCGTGTTCCGCGAGATTTTCATCGACGATCGATCGAAGGAGTTCGACCAGTCCCAGGGCGGAAGCCTCGTCGCGAGAAGCCAACCGGGAGTAGCCGACGATGTCGGCGAACCACACGGCCGCGAGGCGGCTGGGAGCAGGGGAGGACACGGGGCCTGGGGCAAGATGCAGGCGGCCGACCGGGGCGAGCAAGGCGATCCGCCGCGTCCGCTGGCGAGGAGCCCCGCTCCGCGCGATACTCGATCCTCCATGCCGAACAGCATTCTCGTCCTAGGCGCGGTCCTCCTTGCCGCCGGGTCCGCCGCGGCCCAGGAGTCGCCGCCGACCTACACCCGTGCCGACACGCTGCGCGGCGACTGGACCACGCCGGCCCGCGCGTGGTGGGACGTGGCGTTCTACGACCTCCACCTCGCGATCGACCCGCCCGACTCGGCGATCTCGGGGCACAACGGGATCACCTACCGCGTCCTCGAGACGCCCCAACCGCCCGAGATCCAGATCGACCTCATGGCGCCTCTGGAGATCGACAGCATCGTCCAGGACGGCCGGCGGCTCGACGTGCGCCGGGAGGGGAACGCCTGGTTCGCGACCGTCGCGGACGCGGCAGCCGGAGACCCGGCCCCGGCGCCCGGCGAGCTCGAGACGCTCACGGTCTGGTACCATGGCCAGCCCAAGAACGCCCCGAACCCGCCGTGGGATGGCGGCTTCACCTGGACGGCGGATAGCCTCGGCCGCCCCTGGATCGTAACGACCGACCAGGGTCTCGGCGCGAGCGTCTTCTGGCCGAACAAGGACACCCAGGCCGACGAGCCCGACAGCCAGCGCTTCGCCGTGACCGTCCCGTCAGATCTCATCGACGTCTCGAACGGCCGCCTCCGCTCGACGACGCCGAACGGCGACCGCACGACGACCTACGAGTGGTTCGTCACGAACCCGATCAACAACTACGCGATCACTGTCGCGGCCGCGAACTATGCGCACTATTCCGACACGCTGGCCGGCGAGGCCGGTCCGCTGACGATGGACTTCTGGCCGCTCGACTATCACCTGGACGCCGCGCGGCGGCAGTTCCCGCAGGCCGAGACGACCCTCGCCTGCTTCGAGCACTGGTTCGGCCCCTATCCCTGGTACGAGGATGGCTACAAGCTGGTCGAGACCCCACACCCCGGGATGGAGCACCAGAGCGCGGTCGCCTACGGGAACTACTACGCGAACGGCTACCGCGGGCGGGACGCGTCCGGCGTCGGGATCGGGATGCAGTTCGACTTCATCATCGTCCACGAGACCGCCCATGAGTGGTGGGGCAACAACATCACGACGAAGGACCTGGCCGACATGTGGGTCCACGAGAGCTTCGGAAACTACGCCGAGAACCTCTACGTCGAGTGCACGATGGGGAAGGAGCAGGGCGCCGCCTACGTGATCGGCACCCGGCGCGGGATCGACAACGACCGCCCGATCGTCCCCATGGCGGACGGCGAGCCCGCGTACGGGGTCAACGCGCAGGGCTCGGGGGACATGTATCCCAAGGGCGGCAACATGCTGCACACGATCCGGCAGATCGTGGGGGACGACGAGAAGTGGCGCGGGATCCTCCGCGGGATGCAGGAGACGTTCGGCGGTCAGACCGTCATGGGGAGCGACGTCGAGGGATACATCAGCGAGCACGCCGGGCGCGACCTGTCGAAGGTCTTCGACCAGTACCTGCGGACGACGATGATCCCGGTGCTCGAGTACCGGATCGAGGGCAGCGGGTTGGCCTACCGCTGGGCCGAAGTCATTCCGGGCTTCGACATGCCGGTCGAGGTTACGGTCGCGGGCGAGGCCATGCGCATCGAGCCGACGGAAGAATGGGGAGTGCTGAAGCTCGACTCCGCGGTCCCGGTAGCGCTCGAGGTGGATCCCGACTACTACGTACTGGCGGAGGAGATCATCATTCAGCAGTAAACGGGCGCAGACGGGGCGGGACTCGAGGCTGAAGGGAGGGGGGGCATGTTCGTCGGGCACTACGGCGTGAGCTTCGCCGCGAAGAAGGCCGACGACTCGATCCCGCTCTGGATCCTCTTCCTCGCCGTCCAGCTCCTCGACGTCGTCTGGGCGCCGCTGGTCCTGCTGGGGGTCGAGAAGGTCCGGATCGTTCCCGGGTTCACGGCGACCAATCCACTCGACCTCTACTACATCCCGTACACGCACAGCCTCGTCGCCGCGATCGCGTGGTCGGCGGCGGCGGCGATCGCGTACCGGCTCTGGACCGGGATGTCGGGGCGGGCCGGGCGCGGGTCCCGCGGGGCCCTCCTCGTGGGGCTCGCCGTCTTCTCCCACTGGGTCCTCGACTTCGTCGTTCATCGGCCCGACCTGCCGCTCTACGACGACACCGCCAAGGTCGGGATTGGCCTCTGGGACCGCCCGCTGCTCGCGTTCGGGCTGGAGTCGGCGCTCGTCCTGGTCGGCCTGCGGCTCTACCTCGCTCGCCGACCCCGGCCCGGAGTCGGGCTGGTCGTCTTCAGCCTCCTCATGCTGGGGATCCAGGGGATGGTCTTCTTCGGTCCGCCCCCGGAATCCACCTCCCAGATCGCCGCCACGGCGCTAGCGTCGTACCTGCTCTTCGCGCTCGTCGTTTGGTGGCTCGCCGACCGCAGGCGCGCGGGATGACCGAGCCGACCAGCGGAGGCCGATGCTGCCCGGTCGTGGAGTTGCGGCAGTACACGCTGAAGCCCGGCAGGCGCGAGGACCTGATCGAGGTCTTCGACCGGCACCTGGTCGAGCCGCAGGAAGCGCTCGGCATGACCGTCATCGGGCAGTTCCGCGACTGGCGGAGGCCCGACCGGTTCGTGTGGCTCCGCGGCTTCCAGGACATGGAGAGCCGCCACCGGGGGCTCGAAGCGCTCTACGGCGGGCCCGTCTGGGCGAGGCACGGCCCGGCCGCGAACGAGACGATGCTGGAGTGGGACGACGTGCTCCTGCTCAGGCCGGCTCGCCCGGATACGGCGTTCGCATCTCGCTCGACATCCCGAACGGATGAAGGCCCCCCGATGGTGGCTGCGGGTATCCACACGCTGCCGCGACCGGCGGATGCGGAGCTCGTCGAGCGGTTCGAGCGCGAGGTCGCGCCGGCGCTCGAGGAAAAGGGCGTCCGCATCGAGGGGATCTTCGTGAGCGAGAGCGCGCCCAATACGTTCACGCGGCTTCCGGTCCGCGAGGGGGAAAACGTGCTGGCCTGGTTCGGCACCGTCGACGGACCCGCGCGCGCGCCGGGGTGGTTGGACGGCATCGCGGGGCTGGGAACGCCGGCGGGCCCGGCCGATTCGATCGACCAGCCTCCCTCCGTCCTCTACCTCGAACCGACTTCGCGCTCGATGCTGGGCGACGGCCCCCGCGCCGCCCGTGCCTCGAAGCATGACTGGGACTTCCTCTTCGGGAGGTGGAAGGTCCGCCACCGCTACCTCCGGAGTCGTCTGCGTGGATCGAACGAGTGGATCGAGTTCGACTCCCAGTGCGAGGCCATGCCGCTCCTGCTTGGCCTCGGCAACCTCGATCGCAACACCTTCGTGCGCGACGGCCAGACGATCGAGGGAATCACGCTTCGGCTCTTCGACCCCTCGACGGGCGAGTGGTCGATCCACTGGGCGGACTCGGCCCATCCGGGAGCGCTGATCCCGCCGATGTCCGGCAGGTTCATGGGCGACACGGGTGAGTTCTTCGGCGACGAGTTCGTCGATGGCCGGCGGGTTCTGTGCCGTTTCGTCTGGACGCGTGTCCCGGCCGACTCCCCACGCTGGGAGCAGTCGTTCTCGGACGACGGCGGGAAGACGTGGGAGACGAACTGGATCATGGAGTTCGTGCGAACCGGCGGGGGTTGACCTCGGCGGGCTCGCGACCTACCTCACGGGTTGGCCGAGGCAGCGCCACCACCCTCGCAGTCACACGCGCGGCCCCGCCGATATTTTCGAAATCATCGATGGGAATCCACACGGAGCGGATGCCATGGACGACCGAACCTATGACGCGATCGTCGTCGGCGCGCGCTGCGCGGGCTCACCGATCGCGATGCTGCTCGCGCGGAAGGGACACCGTGTCCTCGTCGTCGACCGTGCCACCTTCCCGAGCGATACGATCTCCACCCACCTCGTTCATCCGCCGGGCGTCGCGGCGCTGCGGCGCTGGGGGCTCCTCGACCGGGTCGTCGCGACCGGATGCCCGCCGATCCACACCTACGCGTTCGACTTCGGCGCCTTCGAGCTGGCCGGCGCCCCCGGCACCGCCGACGAGCCCGTGGCCTATGCCCCGCGTCGCACCGTGCTCGATGAGATCCTGGTCCGCGCGGCGGGAGAGGCGGGCGTCGAGGTACGCGAGGGCTTCACGGTCGACGAGCTGCTCTTCGAGGACGGCCGCGTCACGGGGATCCGCGGGCACGCCAGGGGCGGCCGGCCCGTCGAAGAGCGGGCGCGCGTGGTCGTGGGTGCGGACGGCCTGCGCTCGACGGTCGCGGAGGCGGTCGAGCCCGAGCAATACAACGAGAAGACGCCGCTCCTGGCAGCGTACTACTCGTACTGGAGCGACCTCCCGCTCGACGGGTGCTTCCGGGGCTGGATCATCCCCCATCGCGGTATGGCGGCCTGGCCGACCAACGACGGCTGTACGCTCCTCATCGCGGGCTGGCCGTTCGCGGAGTTCGAGGAGCGGAAGGGCGACATCGAGGGGAACTACATGTCGGTCGTCGACCTCGCGCCGGAGTTCGCCGAGCGCGTGCGGGGAGCGAAGCGGGAGGAACGATTCCTCGGGATGGCGGTGCCGGGCTACTTCCGAAAGCCGTACGGCCCCGGATGGGCGCTCGTCGGCGACGCCGGCTACAACAAGGACTTCATCACCGCGCAGGGGATCAGCGACGCGTTCCGCGACGCCGAGCTGTGCGCGACGGCGCTGCACGATTGGCTCTCCGGCGCGCGCACCTTCGACGAGGCGATGGCCGACTACCAGTCGACCCGCGACGCGCACGTCCTTCCGATGTACGGCTTCACCGCCGAGCTCGCCTCGCTCGAGCCGCCGCCGCCCGAGATGCAGCGCATCTTCGCGGCGGCGACCGGAAATCAGGCGGCGATGGACGGCTTCGCGCGCGTGAACGCGGGCGTGACGTCACCGGCCGAATATTTCTCCGAGGAGAACGTCGGCCGGATACTGGCGGCCGCGGAAGGCGGCTAGAAGAGCCCCTTCGACTCAGCTCTTGGTCAACTCGTGCAGGCCGAACGCGGCTCCCTGTGGATCGATTCCCACTGCCACGCGGCTGCCTCCCGGAACCTCCATCGGCCCGACGATCACCTGCCCACCGTCCTTCTCGACTTTTGCGACCGTCCCGTCGAGGTCGTCGACGACGGTGTAGTACAGCCACGCGGGGGGCCCCGGCTGCTCGGACGGCTTGTTGTACATCCCGCCGACCATCTTCTCGCCGATTCCGTACATCTGATACAGGAACCCGTCGCCCATGTCCATCGCCTGCTGCTTCTCCCACCCGAAGAGATCGGCGTAGAAGTCGAAGGCGGCCTCGTGATCGGTGGTGGCGAGCTCGTGCCAGGACATCTCGCCGGTCTCCGGCTGTCCGTCCTTGTCGGGCATGTCCTGCGATCCCTTGAACGCGCTGAAGACCGCGCCCTGTGGATCGGCCAGGATCGCGAACCGGCCGACCTCGGGGATGTCCTCCGGTCCGTGGATGACGCGCCCGCCCAGCTCCTTCGCCTTCTTCGCGGTCGCGTCGACATCCGGCACCGCGACGTACCCGATCCAGTGCGGCGGCGCGCCGCCCTTCCGGGCCTCCTCGGGCAGCTCCATGACGCCTCCCACCGGCGCCTCGCCCTTCATCCACATCGTATAGTCCATGCCGGATCCGTTCTCGAACGGAGCCGTTCCCCACCCTACGACATCGGTGTAGAACTTCTTGGCCGCCTCCGGATCCGTCGTCATGAGTTCGTACCACACGAATTCCCCACGCTTTGCCATGATCCCGCTCCCTTCGTATGTGAGTTTCGAACGCGGCCGCGGCAAGGGTACTGCCCGCCGCCGCCCGGCGCCGCATCCGGGAAAACGTCACGCCCGCGTCGGGCGTTCAGTCACCGGCGAAATTCCCGCGCCTCGCCGATGGAGCCGGAATGGTGTCCCGCCCGGGAGCGTCGGGCGAGGAGTCGACGCCCCCGCCGGGGAGCCCTAATCTCCCGCAATGCCCGCCGCGGTCTTCCACGTCGCGCTCCTGCGCGGGATCAATCTCGGCAAGCGGCGGCTCCCGATGAAGGAGCTGGCGCGGATCTTCGAGAAGGCGGGCGCGACCGATGTCCGGACGTACATCCAGAGCGGGAACGTCGTCTACCGCGCCGGCGCGGCCCTCGGGCGGCGGATCCCGAACCTCGTCGAGGCGATGATCGCCGAGCGCTTCGATTTCGACGTCCCGGTCGTGACCCGGACCGCGGCCGAGCTCACCGCGATCGTCCGGGCGAACCCGTACGCCGCCGAGGCCGAGGCGAACCCGAAGTCGGTGCACGTGGGATTCCTCCGGGACGAACCCTCCGCCAGCGCAGTGGCCGCGCTCGATCCAGACCGCTCGCCCCCCGACACCTTCGTCGTCCGGGCCCGCGAGATCTACTTCCACTTCCCGAACGGCATGGGGAAGAGCATGCTGACGAACCCCTGGTTCGATTCCCGTCTCGGCACGGTCTCCACCATGCGCAACTGGCGCACGGTCACGACGCTGGAGGAAATGGCCCGGGGGTGACGCCACCGGCTTGTCATATATCTGCCCGCGGCGCCCGTCCGCCTCGCGCTATCCTCCTCGTATGATCGATCTGGCCAGCGCACGGGAAGACGGCGGCTTCGCCGACCTCGGACTCGACGAAGGCCTTGTCCAGACGCTCTCGGAGCTCGGCTACGAGGAGCCGACGCCGATCCAGCGGGAAGCTGTGCCTCCGCTTCTCGCCGGACGCGATCTCCTCGGCCAGGCCGCCACCGGCACCGGCAAGACCGCGGCGTTCGCGTTGCCGATCCTCCAGCGGATCGCCGCGCTCCCGGACGCCGAGCGCAAGCGTCCCGGCGCGGTGGTCCTCGTCCCCACGCGCGAGCTGGCGATGCAGGTCGCCGAAGCGCTCCACCGGTACGGGAAGTCCTTCGGCGCGAACGTGCTTCCGATCTACGGCGGCCAGGCGATGCAGCAGCAGCAGCGCGCCCTTCGGCGCGGCGTCGACGTCGTCGTGGCGACACCCGGCCGGATCCTCGACCACATCCGGCGGCGGAGCATCGACTTGGGCGCGGTCCGGACGGTCGTCCTCGACGAGGCCGACGAGATGCTCGACATGGGGTTCGCCGACGACCTGGAGGCGATCCTCACCGAGCTGCCCGGAGAGCGCCAGACGGCGCTCTTCTCGGCTACGATCCCGAAGCGGATCGCGGCGATCGCGCGGGACCACCTGCGCGACCCCGTCCGGGTCGCCATCGCGCGCGAGGCGGCGCCGACGGGGGAGAAGCCCCGCGTGCGGGAGGTCGCCTACGTCGTGGCGAGACAGCACAAGATGGAGGCGCTCGGCAGGGTGCTGGACATGGAGAGCCCGGCGTCGGCGATCGTGTTCTGCAGGACGCGGCGCGAGGTCGACGAGCTGACCGAAGTCCTGGGGGCCCGCGGCTACGGCGCGGACGCCCTGCACGGCGGCATGACCCAGGACCAGCGGGACCGGGTGATGCGGCGCTTCCGCGAAGGAACGAGCCAGCTCCTCGTGGCGACCGACGTGGCCGCGCGGGGGCTCGACATCGGCCATCTCTCCCACGTCGTGAACTTCGACATCCCCGTCTCGCCCGACGCCTACGTGCACCGCGTCGGCCGCACCGGGCGCGCGGGGCGCGAAGGGGTGGCGATCACGCTGCTCGAGCCGAGAGAGACGCGGCTCCTCGGCAGCATCGAGAAGGTCGCCCGGCGGCGGATCCCGGTGGAGAAGCTCCCCACCGTCCTCGACGTCCGCGCCAGGCAGCGGGAGCTGACGAGCGCAGCGGTGCGCGGCGTGCTGGAGGCCGGTGAGTACGCCCCGTACAGAGTGGTCGTGGAGGCCCTGGCCACCGAGTTCGACGTGGCGGACATCGCCGCGGCGGCGATGAAGCTCGCCGACGACGCAGCCGCTCCCAAGGCGACGGACGGCGATCTCCATCCGCCGCCGACGCGGGACAGGAAGATTCGCAAGATGCGCCCCGGATCGTCGGCGCCACGTGCGGGGGGGGAACGCACGGGCAAGGAACGCGGGGGTGGGCAGCGCCGCGGGCGCAGCCAGGATGGCGACTTCGTGCGCCTCTTCGTACCGCTCGGACGCCGATCCGGCATGCGGCCGAGCGATCTCGTCGGTGCGATCGTGAACGAGGCGAGCGTCGACCCGCAACAGATCGGCACGATCGACATCGTCGACAATTTCAGCCTGGTCGAGGTCCGCGAGGCGGACGCCGACGCGATCATCGACGCCCTGCGAAAGACGACGATCCGCGGAAAGCCCGTGAAGGTCCGGCGCGAGAAGCACTGAGCGTCGTTGCCCATTGCGCCATCTCCACGGTAGCATCCCGCCGCCGTGAGCCCCCACCACAAGCGCGAGTTCGAGCCCAAGCTCGTCACCGTCCTGCGCGAGGGATACTCGCGTCGCCAGTTCGCCCGCGACGTCGCCGCCGGTATCCAGGTCGGGATCGTCGCGCTGCCGCTGTCGCTCGCGCTCGCCATCGCCAGCGGCGTCCGGCCCGAGCAGGGGCTATTCACCGCTGTAGTCGCTGGGTTCCTGATCTCCGCCCTGGGAGGCAGCCGCGTTCAGGTCGGCGGCCCCACGGGCGCCTTCATCGTCCTCGTCTACGGAATCGTCCAGACGCACGGCTACGACGGCCTCGCGGTGGCGACGATGATGGCGGGGGTGCTCATGGTCCTCATGGGGTTCGCCCGGCTCGGGAACGTGATCAAGTTCGTCCCCTATCCCGTCGTCGTCGGGTTCACTTCCGGCATCGCGATCATCATCGCGGTCTCCCAGCTCCGCGACCTGCTGGGGCTCGACATGGAGGTGGTCCCGGTCGAATTCGTGGAGAAGATCGCCGCCTACGCGGAGAGCCTGGACAGCGTCAACGCGTGGGCGCTGGCGATCGGCGCCGGCACCGTCCTCTTCCTGCGCTACTGGCCGCGGGTCAACCCGCGGATCCCCGCCCCGCTACTCGCGCTGATTCTCGCGACGGCGGGCGCGTGGGCCCTGCGCCTTCCCATCGAGACGATCGGCGACCGCTTCGGGGCGATCCCGCACACGCTGCCGGCCCCGGATCTCCCGAGCGTCAGCTACGCCGACGTGCGGGCGCTCTTCCCCTCGGCGATCGCGATCGCGCTCCTCGCCTCCATCGAGTCGCTCCTCTCGGCGGTCGTCGCCGACGGCATGATCGGCGGAAGGCATCGCTCGAACATGGAGCTGGTGGCGCAGGGGGTGGCGAACGTCGCATCGCCGGTCTTCGGTGGGATCGCCGCGACCGGGGCGATCGCGCGCACGGCGCTCAACGTCCGGAGCGGCGGCCGCACTCCGGTAGCCGGCATGGTCCACGCGCTCACCGTGCTCGCGATCCTGTTCGCGCTGGCGCCTCTGGCGGTGCTCATTCCGATGGCGGCCCTCGCGGGAGTCCTCTTCATGGTCGCCTACCACATGAGCGAGTGGCGCGTGTTCGTGAAGCTCTTCCGGAGCCCGAAGAGCGACATTCTCGTCATGCTGACGACGTTCCTCCTCACGGTGCTCGTCGACCTCGTGGTCGCGCTCCAGGTGGGGATCGTCCTGGCGGCGTTCCTGTTCATGCGACGGATGGCGGAGCTCAGCGAGGCGGCGTACGTGAAGGACATGCTGTCGGAGGGCGAGGGTCTGGACCCCAAGATGGCCGAGCCGCTACCACACGGCGTCGACGTGTTCCAGGTGCACGGCACGCTCTTCTTCGGCGCCGCGAGCAAGTTCAAGGACGCGATGCGGCGGGTCGAGAAGCCGCCCCGGGTCCTCATCCTGCGGCTCCGCGAGGTGCTGGCGATCGACGCGACCGGCCTCCGCGCGCTCGAGGACGTGCTCGACAAGGCCCGGGCGGACGGCACGCAGGTGCTCATGACCGGCGTTCAGGCCCAACCCCGGACCGTGCTCGCGCGGGCGGGCGTGCTGGAGCGGGTGGGGGAGGAGAACGTCGTACCGGACTTCCGAAGGGCGGTGGAGCGCGCGAAGTCCATCGTGGAGGCCCCGGCGCAGTAGCGGCGTCTCCGCGGAGACGTCCGGCCGGGTCTAGCGAATGGACAGCTCCACGGAGAGCTCGTCCTCCGGAGCCGGAGCGGTGAACTCGAAAGGCTCGGGAGGGCCGCCGGCCTCGTACTGGCCCGACTCGCAGGACGCGCGCGCGAAGCGCTCGATCGTGAACGCCGGGCCGGGAACGGCGGTGATCCGGGAGGCCGTGCCGCCCTCCTGCATCGCGCCACACGCGTCGTACTGGATCATCTCCCCGCCCCACGTCCGGAGACCGGAGTCGGCGAGCGAGACGAGGGTCACGCTGGTCGAGTTCTCGCCTCCCATCCCGAACGACCCGGTCAGGGCCAGCTCGTCGAGCCCGTCGCCGTCGAGGTCGGGGACCGCCACGAGTCCGTACGTCGGCGCCTCGAACGCGACGTTCCGCACGAGCTCGCCGTCCTGGACGACCGCGATCCCCATCTTCGGGCAGCAGCGCGGCCAGGAGCTGATCAGGTACAGGATCGCATACTGGGAGACCCCGGTCTCGCTGAACGAGCCCTCGGCGACCGACATGACCTGCGTCTCCTCCTCGTAGTCGGGATCCTGCGCCTGCCAGTGCGCGCGGGCGGCGGCGAAGGCGGCCTGCAACATGGGCCGGCCCCCCCAGTCGGAGACGTCCTCCGCCTCGGCGAACACGCGACCGTCCGCGATCACGATCGTGTCGGCGACGGCGGCGGCCACCGCATCGGTGTCCGCTACGGCGTCATCGGGCGTCCGCGCGTCGGCGCAGCCGACGACGGTTCCGCAGAGGAGCACGAGGGCGAAGGGGATTCGCACGGCCGGCAAGATTGCGTAGCGACGAAGCGGGCGCAAGCTAGACGGTCCCCAGACCGCCCCGGAACATGAACCACACCGCGCCGCAGAGGCAGAGCCCGGCCCACAGGTAGTCGAGCTTGATCGGCTCGCGGAGGTAGAAGACCGCGAAGGGGACGAACACCGACAGCGTGATCACCTCCTGCAGGACCTTGAGGTGCGCCACGCTCGCCACCGAGTAGCCGATCCGGTTCGCGGGGACCTGGAACAGATATTCGAGGAGCGCGACGCCCCAGCTGAGGAGCGCGGCGATCAGCCATGGCCGGTGGTTCAGCTCCTTGAGGTGCGCGTACCACGCGAAGGTCATGAAGACGTTTGAGACGACGAGCAGCATGGCGGTTTTGGCGAGCACGGGCATCGAAGGGGCGGGCCTCCGGTTCGATCGAAATCGTGAATTGACACGGGAAGGCCGGCCGGGCATCGTACGGGCATGCGCGACCGTCCGGATCCATCCCAGGGACGAGCGGGCCACGTGCCCGCGGCCATAAAGATACTCGGGTTCGCGAGCTTCACGTTGAGCGTGGGGCTGGTCGCGCTCGTGCACCACTACCTGACGACGTTCAAGTGCCCGATCCCGCCGCCGTGACGCCGGGTTGACGGGCCCCCGCACGCTCTCCATAGTTCTCCGATCCCCCAGACTGTCCCAACGCATCCCAGGAGAATCCCAGCGTGAAAACGCTCAGGCGCCTCGCCCTCGCGTCGGCAGGTCAGCTCCCCGTCCAATCGCTCCTGATCGCCCAGTACGACGGTTCGGACGATGCTGCCGGGTGCGCCGCCTGCGGTGCGTGCGGGGCCGGGATCGGCGTGATCATCTTCATCTTCGTCGCGATCCTCGCGATCAACATCGCGCTCCTCGTCTGGGTCGCGCGGGACGCGAAGGCCCGGGGGATGGACAGCTCCGTCCTGTGGATGATCCTCGTCATGGTGACGGGGCCGATCGGGCTCATCATCTACCTCTACTCGCGGCCCAAGGGCGTGCTCGTCGCCTGCCCGAGCTGCGGGAACAAGCGCATGGAAGCGAGCGCGCAATGCCCCCACTGCGGGAACGCCTGAAGCGCCCCGACACCTGGCTGGCCGCGATCGCGCTGCTCGTCGTCGTGGGCCTCATGGACGCCCAGCGGGCGCCCGCGGATCAGCTGACCTCGCGGGCCTGGATCGCCGGCATCCACGCGTACCGGGTCGTCGGCCACCCGCTCCTCGAGGGGCGGATCCAGTGCCGTTTCGAGCCGACGTGCTCGGAGTACTCGATCCAGGCGGTCCGGCGCTTCGGGATTTGGCGCGGGCTCGAGATGACGTTCCGCCGCCTCGAGTCCTGCAAGATCGACGTGCCGCTGGGGACGTCGGACCCGGTGCCGGAGAGAATCGAGTAGCGGGTGGAGTGGTGCTTCGTTCTGGGTCCGCACCGGTCCGGCACGACGATCGTCTGCAACGCGCTGGCCGGCTCGGGCGCCTTCGTCTTCCTGACCGCCGCGGACATCGTCGCCTTCCACGAGCGGAGCGGCGCCTACTCCGCCCGGCATGGAGCGAGCGCCGGCAGATCCGATCTCGCCACCCTCGCCCGCCGGGGCGAATCCCGGAAGATCGACGCGATGCCTGTGTCCGAGGACCTTCCCGAAGAGTACGGCTTTCTCTTTCGGGGGCGGCGTTTGACGGCGGAGACGGCGCCCGTCCTGACCTCGGTGCATAGGGAGCTGGCCGGGGAGGCGGCCGACGATGCCCGCTACCTCCTGCGGAACCCGTGGGACCTGCCAGACGCGCCGCGGATCCTCGAGCTCTTTCCCGAGGCGACGTTCGTCTTCGTCATCCGCGACGCCGTCGAGACGATCGACTCCCAGGTCCAGGCCGCCCGCACGTTGTTTGCGGAGCCTTCCGAGTATCACGGGCTCCTGGATCTGCGGTACCGCCGGCTCGCACGGCGCAGGTGGAGGTTCGCTCTATCCCGATTTCTGACGGGGAGGCCACGAATCGTCGACGTCCTCACGCGATCGTTCGCAGGCTCGACCGAGAGATGGATCCGGAGCCTGGAGCTATTGCCTCCGGAGCGCTGGATCGTCACCCGATACGAGGACCTCATCGCGGACCCCGCGAAGGAGCTCGGCCGCCTGTATGCGTTCCTCAGGCTGCCTCCCGAGCGGTTGCCCGCCATCTTGCGACAGATCCGGCCTGGCGACCGAGAACTCCACCCGCACATCGTCGCCAGGGCGGCGAAGATCCGCAGCTGGACGCGGGCCTTCCGCGAGCGGTTCGGCTACTGAATCGGCTCCAGCATGCCGGAGGGGGATGGTCTGCTCGAGGCGAGATACATGAACCGCGACAGCCGACGCTCGCCGGCGAGCGCGTGGACGGCTTCGAGGAAATGCTGGAGCCCGTTGAACGCGTCCTCGCCTTCGAGGTCCACGATCCGCGCGCGCCGCTTGGCTCTGGCGTCCCGCCACCGCCGCGAGACGTCCGCGACCGCTTGGGTGAGGTCCCTGACCTCGTGCACCTCGAAGCCACTCCGCGCGAGCAGATGCTCGTTGTACCCCACCGGGGTGAACAGGAAGAAGCCGATCGAGCTCCGCGCCGCGATCTCCTCGTTCGTCAGCTGTCCCGTGACCACGCTCGGATCCGTGAAGAGAAGGCGGCCTCCCGGTTTGAGCACCCGGCGCCAGTCGCTCAGGACCTCGGCGCGCCCGGGAAGGTGATTGATCGAGTCGTTGCACAGGATCGCATCGAAGGATGCGTCGGGAAACGGCAGACGGCGAGCCGCGTCCGCCAGCTGAAACGAGACCAGCGGTTGTACACCCTGTTCGAAGGCGAGTCGTCGGGCCGCCTCGATGGCATGCGCGTTGATGTCGATGCCGAGGCAGGTGGCTCCGGTCTCTCTCGCCATCCGGCACGTCACTCCGCCGGAACCGCACGCCACTTCCAGAGCCGTCCGTCCCGCTCGCAGATCGAGGAGGCGAAAGAATTCGAGCACCTCCGGCAACGTGATCCAGCTGGCCTGGCCGAGATCCTCCCCGTACGTCTCGTGCCGGACCTCGACCTGCGGATCCGCCGCCAGCCGGCCGTAGTACCCGTCGTACAGGTCGACATTCTTCGACATCAGGGTGGGCTCTGTACCTGCTCCCGGATCTTCTCCGGCACGGTCGGGTCGCGGAGGGTAGTCGTGTCGCCGAGCTCCTCGCCGTTCGAGATGTTCTGGAGGAGCCGGCGCATGATCTTGCCGCTCCTGGTCTTCGGCAGGTCGTCAACGATGTGGACGCGCGCGGGGCGCGCGAACTTGCCGATCTCTTCCTCGATCGCGTGCGTGATCTTCCGCTCGACGCCCTCGCGCTCGGCGCCCTCCTTGAGGATGGCGTAGACCTCGGGGACGTGGCCCTTCTCCTCGTCGCGCTTGACCGCCACGGCGGCCTCGGCGACCTCTTCGACCGTCTGGCAGGCGCTCTCGAGCTCCATCGTGCCGAGGCGATGCCCGGCCACGTTGATCACGTCGTCGAGCCGCCCCATGATGCGGAAGTCGCCCTCGAGCTGGTACGCGCCGTCGCCG
>DASRVB010000221.1:0-13851 GCA_035687725.1 Gemmatimonadota bacterium | reverse complement strand
TTGAAACACGGCCCTTCCGGGGCGATATTCATGCCCCTTCCCCGGAGGGGTGGCCGAGTGGTTGAAGGCGCCGGTCTCGAAAACCGGTATACGTTAACAGCGTATCGTGGGTTCGAATCCCACCCCCTCCGCCATCCCCGTCTCCACGAAGCGCCTCGCAGAGGCGCCGATCGTCGATCAACGAGAGGAGGCGAGCTCGCTCGCCGGATCTCGTCGATCGGCGATCGCGCGGGCCGAAGGCCCGCCGTGGAGATGGGGATCGCGGAACGCCCCGCGGCGAGCGGAGGGATGGCGCCGAAGGCGCCCATCCCACCCCGGGCCAAAAGGTCTTCCGAAAGATCCTGAACTAGATTTCGATTCCGCGGAGAGGTGTCCGAGTGGTCGAAGGAGCGCGACTGGAAATCGCGTAGACGTTAACAGCGTCTCGCGGGTTCGAATCCCGCCCTCTCCGCCATCCCTAATGGATCATTCTTACGAGGCCCTGGCGGCAATCGAACGAACAGCAACCAGATCGTTGTCGGCAACGGATCGCACATCCGCGGGCGTGAGCCTTACCAGGGCCTGTGTTCGGCCCGATGCGGCCACGAATTCGACCAAGAACGCGTCCGGGATGTGAATCTCCACAATCGCTCCGAGGTCTCCCTCGCGCAGCTCTTCCGCGGGCAGATCGTGAGTCAGGACCACCACATCCAATAACTTGGGCGTCATTTGGAACCTCCTGGGTAAGCAGTCACGAATCGGGGGTGATCCTCGCCAGTCCGAATGAACCATACACTGATCACCTTGGCGGATGCACCTGACGGTCCCTTCAGCGTGGCGTGGATGGTAAATGTCTGCCCGAACTCATTCATACCGGCTGATTCCGCATCTTTAGTCAAGTGCTGCTCCCGCAGCGCGCGCTCTAACCTGTCCCATTCGTCAACAGAGAAGCCAAGCTGCGCAAAGAACCTCGCCTTGAAGCGACCGATCGGGTGGTCGGGCGATAGAATATAGTCTCGGACCTTGGTCCGATCGATAATGGTACGGTCAACGTTCGGAAGGATCACGAAGGCTTTCTGCGATCCAGTAGTGTGGGCGCAACTCGACTATACAATGTCGCCGGCTGAGCCGCGGTGGCCTGTGTTCGTCCACTGTGAGTACAGACTAAGTCGCGCGTTCAACATTGTAGCGGATTCGCGTGCCAAGCCGCCCTGCAGCGGCCAAAGCGATCAGTTCCTCCTTACTCACCGTTGTTTCCTCCAGCGCACACTCGCCGATCCAGGTGGCTTGAATGGCGAGCCGGCCGGGACTATGGGTCATAAGCAATTCCAAGGTCTCTGCAAAGGGTTTCCGCATTTCCTCTTTCATCGACCAAGACTCAGCATTCCAATCAGCGTCGTCGCTCAGCAGGCTGCACGCACAGTAGCCGTCTTCGGAGATCCATGCTCTCACAAAGGTTTGTCGCCTCGACGACAAGCGTAGCGCGTGACCAACGGTGGACCCTGAGCCCCGTTGCCGATGCCGCTAGCGCGGCGGTCTGAAGCTGCTGCGATTCGTCCCGAGGCGCTTCGACCCAGATCATCAAGCACACGCGCTCACCCTCATTTCATACATTTAACAGTATCCATGATAGCCACCAACCAAGCGCTAAAAAGGCAAGCGCTACTGGGAGCAAAATGAGTATTCGCTTGAGCGAGACCGTACTATGGGAAATGGAACGACCGTGGCGCTCGGAGAACAATCGGCCGAATAGTACTTCGCCAAAAACGTAGAACGGCGGACCGAACACAATCAGGAGTACCCACTGTGCCGTCGACCTGGGCAGGTCTGGCCAGAACTGCAGAGTGAGAAGGGCTGCGACAAGCAGCCATGCGAGGGCCAATCCAAGCAACTTGCGAGTACTGCGGGCCAACTGCCCCAATAGTCAGCATAATGACGCCCAGGCGATGCTACCGTTCAGCGGCGAAGCGAGTGTACCAGGTTGTCATCGGTGAGTCGCCGACCGACACATAGTCAGGGACCGCAATTCCTGCGCCGAATCTCGTCGAAGCCGTGCACTGAGCGGGGAATCCGCTGCTAATGAGCGCTTCGCCTGTTCGTCCCCTTCGTGGCCACTACTCCTCCGGGTCCGGCCACCCGGAGTGCAGGTTCCGCTTGATCGCCCGGGTCGTCTCCTGGAGCCTCCTCGACTGCCGTCCCAGCCGGAACAGCCAGACGAAGAATCCCGCCCAGAGCACCGCGTACACGATCGCGAACGTGGCCTCGCTCACCTGTCCGCCTCCGCGGGGGCGTCCGGGTCATCGACGTCGCTGTACCCGTCGGCATGAATGCGCCAGACTCCGTCTTCGCCCCGCTTCCAGATGACGATGAACTTTCCCCGCGGGGCATCCTCCGCGGGTTGACCCTCCCGCCGGAACGTGAAGTAGCCGATATCGTAGGCGAGATCGCCCGATACCTCCCTGTCGACGATTTCGAACTCGATGACCGGCCCCGCACCTGGCTCGAACGAGGACAGGAACTCGAAATGCCTCCCCACATCCCCGCGATCGATCTCATCTCCCGGCGCGAGGTAGAACGCATCGTCCGCGTACAGAGCCGCCACGCCCGCGGGATCTCCCGCGCGGTAAGCAGCCGAGAACGCCGCGTACGCCTCTTCGAACGCGCGCTCGGCCTCTCCGGGAACCTCCTGCGCCACCACCCGGCCCCCCACCGCGATCGTCGCGGCGATCGTCGCCGCCAGAATCCACCGTCCCCGAATTCCGCTATGCACCGGATCCTCCTATCCTAATTCAGCTGAAGGCCATAGGTGGTACAACATAAAGTAGACCATCACCCCAGTGACAGAAACGTACAGCCAGATCGGGTAGGTCCAGCGCGCAAGGCGGACGTGCCGGTCGAACTCGCCCCTCAGCGCCCTCCGCAGCGTCAGGAGCGCCAGTGGCACGACCGTCGCGGCCAGGGGCACGTGCGTCGCCAGAATCGCGAAGTAGAGGACCCGCGGCCATCCCACCTCCGTGAAGCGCACGGAGCCGACCTCGGCATGATAGACGACGTACGACACGAGGAACAGCGCAGAGACGACCAGCGCCCCGATCATGCACGCCCGGTGTCGGGATACCAGACCCCGGCGGATGGAGGCGTGTCCGGTCACCAGGAGCGTGGCGGCGACCGCGTTCAGCGCGGCGTTCAGGGCGGGCAGATCATGGAATCCGATCACCGCCGCGCGACCGCCACGGCCAGCGCGAACGCCGTTACCGCGAACGCGATCGTCACGAGCCAGGCGGTCTGCAGACTCATGGGCCCCGCCTCCGAGCCCGCGTAGAGGGATCCCCGGAACGCGGCCAGCCCGTAGGTTGCCGGATTCGCGCGCATCGCGATCTCGAGTCCCCTCGCCGCGCCCGCGATCGGGAACAGCGCCCCGGACAGGAACCACATCGGCATCAGGATCAGGTTGACGATCCCGTGGAAACCCTGGATCGACTCCATGCGCCACGCCAGCACGAAGCCGAGCGCGTTGAACGCGAACGCGATCAGGAAGAGCGCGACGATGGCGAGACCCATGCCTCCCGCCTGAAACGGGATCCCGACCAGCGGCGCAACGAGGAGCAGGAGCGCGCCCTGCGCGACCGCGATCGTCGCCCCTCCCAACACCTTCCCCATGACGATCGACGAGCGTGGGACGGGAGCCACGAGCACGCCCTGCAGAAATCCTTCCCGGCGATCCTCGATCAGCGAGAACGTCCCCACGATCGCGGTCAGTAGCACTACGAAGACGACTGTTCCCGGATACAGGTACTCGATCGATCCCATGTCCCGGGGCATCCCCAGCGGCGCGAACGAGCCTCCGAGCCCGAACCCTATCAGCACCCAGAACAGCACCGCGGTTGCGATCGAGCTCAGCGCGCGCGCCCGGTCGCGGAAGAACCGCAGGCACTCTCGGCGACACAGGCTCGCGCTGGCGAGAGCGAACGACCTCATTCCGGTACCGCCTCGCGCTCGGCCAGAGGCTCCTGGAACCGATGTCCCGTGCGCTGGACGAAGACGTCCTCGAGCGTCGGCTTCCCCACCGTGATCGAGCGGATGTCTCCCGGGAAGGCTTCCGCGAGACGCGGCACGAACGCCGCTCCGTCCGGCCGCTCGATCCGAACGGTCCCGTCGACCACCGTGCCCGCGGTCCCGAAACGCTGTCGGATCGCCTCGGCCAGCACCTGAGGCTCGGCGGACTCGAGCGCTATCACGTCGCCCCGGATGGCGGCCTTGAGCTCGGCGGGCGAGCCGAGCGCGACCAGTTCCCCCCGGTGGAGGATCCCGACCCGGTCGCAGTCCTCCGCCTCCTCGAGGAGGTGGGTCGTCACCAGGATCGCGACTCCGGACTCGCTCCGCAGCCGGCGCGCATGCCGCCACAGGTCCTGCCTGCCGCCGGGATCGAGACCGACCGTGGGCTCGTCCAGGAGGAGGACGGGGGGCTGGTGGAGGAGAGTCTTGGCGAGCTCCACGCGCCGTCGCAGGCCGCCGGACAGCGTCTTCACTCTGTCGTCCGCGCGATCCGCCACGCCGAATCGATCGAGGAGCTCGGCGGACCGCGCCGCCAGCGTCCGCCCCGCGAGCCCGTAGAGGTGTCCCTGATGGCGCAGGTTCTCGGCCGGCGTCAGTTGCAGGTCGAGGGCCGGTCGCTGGAAGACGACCGCGATCAGCCGCCGCGCCTGGTCCGGGTTCGCCGCCACATCCACCCCGCCCACTCGGGCAACGCCGGCCGTCGGGCGGCGGAGCGTCGCCAGGATCTCGAGGAGCGTCGTCTTTCCACCGCCGTTCGGACCCAGCAGTCCGAACAGCTCGCCCGGATGGACTCGAAAGGAGACCTCCCGCAGAGCTTCGCGATCGCCGTAGCGGTACGCGATCCGGTCGACTTCGATCGAAGCCGGAGGAACCACTCAGGCAGGTCCGCGGTCGATGACCAGGAGCGCCAGGAGCAGCGGCAGATAGGTGACCGAAGCGAGGAGCACGCCTCGCGCCTCCCGTCCCCGGCGGTGCCGCGCCATGCGGAGGCCGAAGGCGAGGAATCCCAGGCCCAGGACCAGCGCGCCGAAGAAGTAGATCGGCCCCGTCAGGCCGAGAAACGTGGGCAGGAGCGAAACGGGAACGAGCGCCGCGCAGTAGAGCGCGACCTGGTGTCCCGTGGTCAGTCCCTCGGGGTCGACGACGGGCAGCATCGGAAAGCCGCCCCGGCGATAGTCGTCGCGGAATATCCACGCGATCGCGAGGAAGTGGGGCAGCTGCCACAGGAAGAGGATCGCGAACAGGACCCCCGCTGGAACGCCGAGCGAGCCCGCGGCCGCGGTCCATCCCATGACCGGAGGGATCGCGCCCGGCACGGCCCCCACGATGGTGTTCAGGGTGGTCATCCGCTTGAGGGGCGTGTAGACCCCCACGTAGAGGAGCACGGTCACGAGACCGAGCGCCGCGGTCAGCAGGTTCACGAACGCAGCCAGCGCGCCCACCCCGCAAAGGGAGAGCGCGATTCCGACGACCAGCCCGTGCGGCGCCGACATCCGGCCCGCGGGGATCGGCCGGCCGGCGGTCCGCCGCATGCGAGCGTCGACCTCGCGCTCGAGCACCTGGTTGAGCGCCGCGGCTCCGCTAGCGGCCAGCCCGGTTCCGAGGAGCGTCCAGCCGAGGAGCGAAAGGTCGAGGCCGGCGCCGGAAGCGAGCAGGAACCCCGTGGCGGCAGTCACGAGCACGAGCGCGGTGATCCGCACCTTCGTGAGGATCAGGTAGTCGCTGAGCAGGCTCCTCACAGAGCCCCGGCGGGCTCCCGGTGGGGCCGGATCGGCGGGTGTGCCGGCGCGGGGGCGAGCGCAACGTACCGGCGCGATCGAAGCGCGAGCGTCAGGGCCGTCGCGAACAGGAGCGCTCCGGTCCCCAGGTGAGCGGACGTCACCCAGGCCGATTTGTAGGAAAGGATCACCCACGCCCCCAGCCCGACCTGGACGGCGAGCAGGGCCAGCAACAGCAGGGCCGGACGGACGATCCGCGGCAGATTCCCGTGGCACCGCAGGGCCCGGGCGGCCACCCAGGCTACGGGCACCGCCACGACGATCGCGCCGACCCTGTGCGCGAAGTGGATCGCGACGGGGAACGAGTCCAGTGGCGGGATCACCCTGCCGAAGGCGAGCGGAAAGGTCGGGATCGCGAGACCGGCGCCGGTGTGCCGCACGATGGCCCCGATCAGGATCTGCAGGTAGATCGCTGCGCATGCGAGCGCCGCGAGCGAGAAGAGCGACGGGACGTCGGCGTCGACCGCCTGCGCGGGGCCATCCTCGAGCCATGTCCTGGAGCGGACCACCGCGATCGTGACCGTCAGGCCGAACACGAGCTCGGCGAGCGCCGCGTGGCTGACCGACACGGCGTCTGGGAGCCCGAGCAGGACGGTCAGGCCGCCGAGCGCGCCCTGCAGCACCACCCCGCCGAGAGCGAGCCATCCGAGGGCCCGCACCCACCTCCGCGGCTCGACCCGCCAGAGCCAGAGCGCCTCGACCACGATCAGTGCTCCCACGAACGTTGCGACCATGCGGTGGCCGTGCTCGTAGAGGACGCCCCCCTCCATGGCCGGCATGATCTTCCCGAACGACAGGGGCCAGTCGGGAACCGCGAGGCCCGATCCCGTGCTCGTGACCATCGCCCCCGCCAGGAGCAGCAGGAAGGTGCAGCCGGCGACGAGCTTCGTGTAGGCACCCAGCGCAGGGCGGTGGGTGACGCGAATCGTGGTCATCGGTCCTCGGGGCTCAGGAAATCGTTCGAAGAGAGCGTGGCCCCGGAAATCTACCTTCCCGGGTGCTTTCCACCACCGGCCGGTGGCGGCTTCGCCGCGAAACCCCGGGCAGCAAGTCTGCGTAGGGGGGATTTGATGCGATCTGGCGTTCTCCTACCTCTGGCAGCTCTCGTGGCGACACCCCTCGTCGCGCCCTCTCTCCTCGCCCAGCAGTCCCCCGTGCACTCGTTCACGATCGAGGTCGACTCCGTCGACGTGGCCGTTTCCCTGCAAGGGCCGGCGGTCGTGGCGCTGGCGGAGGAGATCCGCGCGACGGCGGAACGCGCCTTCGCCTTCGACATGGAACTCTTCGGATCGCTTCCCGAGGATTTCGGCGAGACTTCCCACGAGGGGATCTTGATCGCGATCGTCGAGGGCGATGCCCTCCGCGGCGAGTCGGAACCGGCACGGGTCGACATGACGATGCCCCCACCGGACGAGGAGCTCGATCATTTCCTGTGGAGGGGCGTGTTGACGCACGAGATCTTCCACCTCTGGAACGCCGAGGGTTTTCGGTACGCCAGCGTAGAGGAGCAGTGGTTGAGCGAGGGGTTCACGCAGTACTACACGTTGCGCGCCCTCGGGAGGATGGGCTCGCTCGATGAGCCGACGTTCCTGTACGTGCTCGGTCGACTCCTCGGGATGTACCTGGCGGATCCGGGCCTGGGGTCGATCTCGATGCGCGAAGCCGGGTCGGCCAAGGAAGAGCACACGGGTCTCGTCGAGGGTGGGGGGCTGGCAGTGGCGCTCTGCCTCGACGTGGAACTCAGGACTACCAGTGCCGCCGAAAAGAGCATCGACGACGTGATGCGACTCCTGTTTGCGCGTCACGACGCAGCCGATCGCCGCTATGCGCTCGACGACGTCGCGGCCTATGTCGACGAGGTCCGTGGGGAGGACCGCTCCGCCTTCTTCGGCGCGTACGTCGCGGGAACGGCCACCTTGCCGCTCGACGATTGCCTGGCTCCCGCGGGTTTGACCCTGTCGTTCGAAGGGGATGTGGCGCAGGTGGAGAAGATCCCGGCCCCCAGCGAGAGTCAGCTGCGGCTATTGAACGCGTTGCGCGGGCTCTGAAAGGCTGCGGATCCGAGTCGACGGGGAATCCACGTAACCGCAGCGCAACTCAGTCGTGCAGCGGTCCGGTCTCCCGTCGTAGCTTCATCTCGTCCGCCTCGGTGGGCAGTCCGGCTGCCATGGCGAGGGGCGGGAAGGCCCGCACGAACGTGAGGAAGCTCATGGCGAAGGTGCCCGCCATCCCGATCGCGACGAGGGCCTCGATCCAGCCGAAGGCGATGAAATCGGGATACGGCGTCGGCGCCACCACCAGGAGATGGAACAGCCACAGTCCGAAGAGGCTGATCAGCGAGAAGAGGGTCAGCGTCACAGGATTGCGCTTGGAGTGGATTCCCAGCAGTCCCAGGAACGGGATCAGGAACACGCACGCCAGCACGCCGATCGCGATCGGCTCGTACGCCCCCCACAGCCGCAGCTTGACGAAGCCCGTCTCTTCCGGGAGTCGACCATACCAGATGACCAGATACTGAGCGAAGAACAGATAGGTCCAGAAGACCGTGAAGGCGAACACCATCTTGCCGATGTCGTGGAGATAGCGCAGCGGAACGGCGCTCGCGAACGGGGGATACGCTCGCAGTCGGCACGTCATGATGGCCGTCACGCCCAGGGCGCCCAGAAAGTAGGTCATGAAGATCCAGGCCGGAAACAACGTCGAGAACCAGTGCGGGTCGATCGACATCAGCCAGTCCCACGCCCAGAGGGTGACGAACACCGCATAGATGACGGCATAGGCCGGGGCCAGCTTCGTGCGCGCGGAGGCGGCCCGCTCGAGCTCGATGTCCTCCCCTTCCCAGCCACTGGTCAGCCGGTCGTAGAGGCTACGCCTCCAGCCGTGGACACGGTCCCGGAGGCGTCCCACGTCGGGCCGCATCGACCAGTACACGAGCGCCAGCGCGGTCCCGTAGAGGACCGCCAGTCCGACGATCTGGCGAATGGAGAAGAATGTCGGGTTGAGCCACTTCTCCTTCACGGCGATGGGATGGTCCACCCACTCGTACACGTGCTCGAGGCCGAACAGCATGACGAGCATGATCAGGTACGAGATCGGCAGGAACGCGGTGAGCCCCTCGGCGATCCGGCGCATGGGCCGGAGCCAGTGCCCGTACGATACGCTCGCCGCGGCCACTACGGCCGCGCCGCCGACGGCGATCCCGCTCCACAGCGACCAGTTCCATACCAGCGCGGTCCAGGCCCGTTGCGGGTCGCTCAGAACACCTGCGATGAACCCCACGACCCCCAGCAGGCAGAGACCCACCGACAGCGCGTAGAGCCCCCGCGAGCGGTCGTCCATGCTGGCGACGAGGTCGTCGACCTTGAGGGTCGGGAGCGGATGGCCGTGAGCGCTCACCGCGCGCCTCCTTCGGGCGGCGCGCCCGTAGCCCCGGCTCCCGGCGACAGGGTCCGCACGTAGTTGACGATGTCCCAGCGTGCGGGGACTGGGATCCGGCTGTACTCCGGCATGAGCCCACGTCCCTTCGAGATGAGCGCGAAGACGTAGGAATCGGTGTATCCCGCCACCTGCGCGGTCGCGATGGCGGGGATGGCCGGGAAGCGCTTGGTCAGCGGGCCGTCCCCGCGGCCCGTGGCCCCGTGGCATACCGCGCAGAAGGTGTCGTAGTACGCCCGTCCCGTCTCCAGCGAGGCCGGGGACGAAGGCTGCGGATTCGAGACGCGGTCGTCGGCGTTCGTCAGATCGAAGTCCGGCAGCCCGTCGAGCGGCACGGAGTGCTCGGCGGGCAGGAGAGGCGCGCGCTCGTGTGCATCGATCGAGGGCGGATCGCTCATCGTGCTGAACCACTCGCACGCGGCCAGGGGCAGCGCGAGAAGCACAATCAGGATGCCTCTACTCGGGCTCATCGCGCACCTCCAACGCACCGAGGCCGTCCAGGACTCGGCTGGCGCTCCGCTTGCCTTCTTCCTCCGACGTGTGGACGAAGACGCCGAACAAATCCTCGGAGAAGCGCGGATGATACCCGGGCTTCATGGTCAGCGCGGGGATCCGGCTGAAGATGAAGACCGCGGCCAGCGAGAACAGGCCGCCCAGCAGGACGGTCAGCTCGAACATGATGACCACCGTAACCGGGAAGGACGAAACCGGCTTGCCGCCCACGTGAAGCGGCCAGGCGAAGAACGTCCAGTACGTGAGCGCGAACCCTGTGATGCAACCCAGGATTCCGCCGGCGAGCGTCATGTATCGCACGGGGCTTCGAGGTCGGACGAAGTGCTCCTCCATCTCGGCCGTCGGTATGGGCGAGAACACGGTGATGTCGCCCTGCGCGAAGCCGTTCTCCTCGAGCACGTCCACCGCATGGGCGGCCTCATCGAGGGTGTAGAAGGCTCCGCGCACTCCCCGCTCGAGCAGTTCCGCGCTCATGCTTCCTCCAGCTCCTGCTTGGCGCGCTTCAGCCGCGGCGGCAACAGCTCCTTGAGCTCGGCAATCGCCATCGAGGGCAGGAACTTGACGAACAACAGGAACCACATCAGGAACCAGGCGAACGACCCGGCCGTGATCGCCATCTCGACCCAGGTGGGCTTGTAGTAGTCCCACCCGAATGGCTCGAACTCGTGCGCCAGAGACTGGACGATGATCACGAACCGCTCGAACCACATCCCGATGTTGACGAAGATCGATACGATGAACATCCAGAACCACGACGTCCGCACCCGCTTGAACCAGAGCGACAGCGGAATGAAGCAGTTGCAGGTGTACATGATCCACCCGGCCCAGGCGTACTGCCCGAACAGGCGATCCCAGAACACCGCGCGCTCGTACTCGGATCCGGAATACCAGGCCGTCCAGATCTCCACCAGGTAGGCGTAGAACACGATCGAAGAAGTCAGCAGCAGCAGCTTCGCCAGCCGGTCGAGGTGATACTCGTCGATGTAATCCTCGAGCTTGAACGCCTTCCTGAGCGGCAGCACGAGGGTGATCACCATCGCCACGCCGCTGAAGATCGCGCCGGCCACGAAGTAGGGTGCGAAGATGGTCGAGTGCCAGCCCGGCACGATCGCCATCGCGAAGTCCCAGGACACCACGGAGTGGACCGACAGGACCAGCGGGGTCGCCAGGCCGGCCAGGAACAGGTAAGCCCGGTTGTAGTGGCGCCACTGCGAGTCCGTTCCCTGCCACCCCAGCGACAGCGCGCCGTAGAGCCGACGGCGGAACCTGGTCCGGGCCCGATCGCGCGCCACCGCGATGTCCGGGATCAGCCCTACGTACAGGAACACGGAGCTGATCGTGAAGTAGGTCGATATCGCGAAGAAGTCCCACACCAGCGGACTCCGGAAGTTGGGCCAGAGCAGCCGCTCGTTGGGATACGGGACCAAGTAGTAGAAATACCAGACGCGGCCCAGGTGGATCAACGGGAAGAGTCCCGCGGTCATGACCGCGAACACCGTCATCGTCTCGGAGACTCGATAGACGGCGGTCCTGAACTGTGCACGGAACAGGAACAGGATGGCCGAGATCAGCGTTCCGGAGTGCGCGATGCCGACCCAGAACACGAAGTTCGTGATGAGGACCGCCCACATGATGGGTGGCTCGAGACCCGTGACCCCGATGCCCGTCTTCAGCATGTGGATCTCGGCGATGACGCCCAGCGCGAGCACGGTCAGGACGACAGCCATCAGGACCGCCCAGCCGGCACCCGGCCGCCGGAGCGTCGCCAGGATGTCCCGGTTTACGCGCCGGAAGACCTGCGCCTGCGCGCGTCCGCTCTTCTCTGTCGCCCTGTCGCTCACGTCCGACTCCTCAATGTGCGCCGGTCGTCTGCGCGGCCGGCTCCGCGGCCCCGGCGCCGGTGCGGTCCGTCACGTGCTTCAAGTAGAAGTTCGCCGGCCGCGTGTTCAGGTGCTCCAGCGCGCTGTATGCCAGGGGACCGCCGGCCAGCCGCGCCACGCGGCTCGCCGGGTCCTTCAGGTTCCCGAAGACGATCGCATCGGTCGGGCAGGTCTGCTGGCAAGCGGTCTGGAACATTCCCTCGGGGATCACCGCATCCGGCCCCTGGTCCTTGACCGCGATCTTGGCGGCGTTGATCCGCTGCACGCAGTAGGTGCACTTCTCCATGACGCCCTTCTCGCGCGCCACGACGTCCGGGTTCAGACCCCAGTTGAGGGGCTCCGGCCACTCGTACTCGAACCAGTTGAAGTACCGGACCTTGTAGGGGCAGTTGTTCGAGCAGTAACGGGTCCCTACGCATCGGTTGTAGACCTGCACGTTCAACCCGTCCGGATTGTGGTAGGTGGCGTAGACCGGGCACACGGGCTCGCAGGGGGCGGCGCCGCAGTGCTGGCAGAGCATCGGCAGGTGATGGGTCTCGACTCCGCCGTCCGGCTTCTCCTCGAAATAGCGCTCGATCCGGATCCAGGTCATGAAGCGGCTCTTCTCTACGCGCTCGGGGCCTACGAAGGGCAGGTTGTTCTCCGCGCTGCACGCGGTCACGCAGGCGTTGCATCCGATGCACGCGTCGAGGCTGATGGCCATGCCCCACCGGTAGGGGCTCTCGGAGTCCGAGTCCCGCGCAACGCGCTCGACCGTGAGCGGGATGTCTTCGCCCAGGACGTGCTCTTCGCCGTGCTCCTCCGCGCCTCCGGCCGCCAGGCGCAGCGCTTCCGCCATCGGTATCGCCTCGGCGAGATCGCGGCCGTGATCGGAGTCGGAACCCTGGTACCTCAACGGCGGTACCCAGGCGCCGGTTCTGGTGAGCTGCACGCGAACGCCCTGCCATGCGAAGCCGCCGCTGTCCCGGTCGGCGGTCGGAGGCAGAAGCGCGATCGGGTTCACGCCACGACCCGCCGCGAAGCGGCCCATCCGGTCGTGCCCCCGGCCCAGCGGCATCGCGACCGTGTCCCGTCGGGCGCCGTAGTACCGGATCACCGGTGCCTCGACCGAGCCGTGTCCGGAGTCCACCGTGACGACGTCTCCGTTCGCGAGGCCCAGCTCGTCGGCGATCTCGGGATGGAGCTCGACCCAGGTCTGCCAGGCCACGCTCGAGGTCGGATCGGGGAGCTCCTGGAGCCACGGCCGGTTGGCGTTCCGTCCGTCGTACAGCGCGAGCTGTGGATACACGACGAGCGCGAACGTTCCGTCCCCCGACGGCCCTTCGAAGTCCACAGGCGCGAAGTCCGCCGACTCGCCCCCGCCCGCCTCGGCTGTCGCCGCCGCGCCCGCCCCTGCCTGCCCGGCGCTCGCCGCGTCGGTCGGCTGGCGATAGGACGGCGTGGAGTCGGCGCCCTCCCAGATTCCGCCCGCCTTGAGTACCTCGGCCCAGGCGCGCTCGTCCGGAGCCCGGTCGCTCCATGCGGCGCGCAGGTAGTCGTACCACGTGGCCTCGGTCGGGGCCGCCGCGCCATCCCCCCCACCGCCCGCCGCGCGCCATACGTCGAGGAGGACGTCCGGCGTCGCACGCGTGTTGAAGACCGGGCGCATGGCGGGCTGCTGGATGCCGACGATCCCCTGCTCGGGCACCCAATCGCCCCACGACTCGAGAGGGGTGTGGTCGGGCAGGAGCCAGTGGCACCACGCGGCCGTTTCGTCGAACACCGGGCTGAACGAGACCCGGAGCGGCACCTGACGCAGGGCCTCCGCGAAGCCGAGCGCCGGTGGGAGCGAATACACGGGGTTGGCATCGGCCACGAGCAGCGCCCTGACCGTCCCGGTCTGCATCTCGCTGACCAAGTCGCGCATGGCCCGATAGGACCCGGCCACCGGGCCGGTCACGGGAGCCGACAGCGTGACCGTGTCGCCGATGGCGCCGCCCGCGCGATTCAGCAGGTTCACCGCGACGGCGGCGGCTGTCGCCTTCGGATGAGCCGTCGAGATCCCACCCGGCAGCGCCACGCTCCGCTTCTCGGCGAACAGGCGCGCCAGGCGCTCGATCACGGCCGGATCGACGCCGGTCGCCTCCCCCGCCCGCTGAGGCGTCCATTCCGACGCCTCTCCGCCCGCCCCCAGCACGTTCGCCATCGCCAGCGCGACGAGGTATTCGGTT
>DASRVB010000220.1:0-6892 GCA_035687725.1 Gemmatimonadota bacterium | reverse complement strand
CTCGCTGACGACCCGCTTGACGTCCTTGACGCCCATCGTCACGGCGCTGAACCAGACGAACTTCGCGCCCGTCGACTCGGCCACGATCCTGGCTAGCGTCGTCTTGCCGGTCCCCGGCGGTCCCCAGAGGATCAGCGAGTGATGCTCGTCGGCCTCGATCATCCGGCGCAGCACACCATCGGGTCCCACGAGGTGCTCCTGGCCGACGAAGTCGTCGAGCGTGCGGGGGCGCATCCGGTCCGCGAGCGGGGCCGCCTTCGCAAGTCGCTCCTCTGCCTGTTGCTCGAAGAGGTCCATTCCCTCCTTCTACCCTCCCGCTTCCCCCACGGTTTCCGGGCGTGGCACCCCACCCGCCGCGCGGGCCGCCGCCTCGACCAGAGCGAGGACCGATTCCGTGGTGACTCCCGAGGGGTCGGCGTTCATGTCGTACCCGACGATCGCCACCGTTCGAAGCTTCCGGCCGCCGAAGACGCCGGGGAGCGCCTCCGCGAGACGCGCGGGGTCGAGCCCGTCCCGGCGCGCATCGCCGGCTCCCGGGACGGCGCCCTGCGCGAGCGCCGAACAATCGACGTGGAGATACCAGCCGTCCGCGTCGCTCGCGGCGACCTCGGCGGCGAGGCGATCCAGCGCCTCCCGCCCGAGGATCCGGATGCCGTCCGCCTTCATCGCGCGGCGCTCGTCGTCGGATGCGCCCTCCCCGCCCAGCACGATCACCCGACTGCCCGCGGCTCGGGCCGGTCGCACCGCGAGCTTGTCGCGCTTCGCCCTCCCGGTCGCGAGCGCGAGCGAGCGCTCGGCGAGCCGCGGCCGGCGCAGGACACCCGCGGAGCGGTATTCGCCGCGCGCGCTCGTCCACACGACGCCCGTTCGCTCTCCCAGCGCGTCGATCACACCGAGAGCGGCGTACCCGGCGTGCGCCAGAACAATCGGAAAGCGACGCCTCTCCCACGCCGATTCGACGCCGTCCCCGATCGCTCGCGCGAACGCCTCGGCCAGACGGGACTCGGGCATCGGCTTGTCGAACCCGAGGTCCTCGACGCGCGCTGTCCAGCCGCGCCGGTTCAGGAGATCGGAGAGGGTCGCCATGCCGAGGCCTCCCGGGCGATGACGCCCGTCTGCTTGCCGAACGCCATCCCGGAAGGGCATGGGCAGGAGCTGGAGATGGTCCACGAAGACGGGCATTCGGTCCTCCGGTTTCACGCCGTAGCGGGTCGAGGCGTATCGGCCAGGACGCGGTTGAGATGCGATCGCGAGACGTAGGACGACCCCTTGACGAAGCAGCGCCAGAAGCGGTCGGTGCCGACCGTGATCCCCACCCGCGGCGTCCATACCACGGCCTCTGGGGTCTCGCCGGGCTCCACGCGCAGCGGCGAACGCAGCAAGTCGGCGCGGTTCTGCGCCAGCGTGATCCCCAGCGCATCGCAGAGCTTCCCCGGTCCGCTGGCGAGGTCGCGCTCGTCGAGCGTCGCTTCCGGGGTGCGCCTTCGCGCGGCGCGGCGAGCGCGCATCGTGTCGAGGCCCTCGGCCGGTTCGAGCGCCCGCACCAGGACCGCGGAAGGGTGTCCTTCGGCGCGCGTCACGACGTTGAAGCAATAGTACATCCCGTAGATACGGTACACGTAACCGAACCCGGGCTTTCCGTAGAGCGGCGCGGTGCGCGCGGTCAGTCCCGCCGCCGCGTGGCAGGCGGGGTCTTCCTCGCCGTGGTACGCCTCGACCTCCACGATCCGCCCGGAGACCCGCTCGCCCCCTTTCTCATGGACGAGCAGGCAGCCCAGGAGCTCCCGCGCCACGACGAGCGTGTCGCGGTCGTAGAAGGAGCGGGGGAGCGGCCTCACCGCGAAGCGCCTCCAGCCCGGGCGGGCAGGAGCTCGTCCCGGACGAGCGAGAGGAGCGCTTCGCGCGTGTTGAGCGAGGGATCCTCGACGACCCGCTCGAGTGCCGTCGCCAGGACCTGGCCGAAGATCGGCCCCGGCGTGAGGCCGAGCGCGATCAGGTCTTCGCCGCCGATCGCGAGATCCTCCACCCTCAGCGCGTGACCGGCGGCGAGCACCCCGCGCACCCTCTCGAAGTACTCATGGAGCGGCCGCTCGTGGCCGCGGTTTCTGTTCCCGAGCCAGTCGGCCATGTGCAGCCGGTACAGGTCCCAGACATTCTCCTCGCCGACACGGCGCAGCCATCGCCGGACGGCGGCGTCCGACGCCTCGTGCGGGAACATGTCCATGTGCACGCGCACGAGATGGACAGCGCGCTCGCTCTCACGCGTCGAGAACCGCAGCCGCTCCATGACCTGGCGGGCGAGCTCCGCGCCTACGCGGTCGTGCAGAGGGAACGTCCAGTCGCCCGTCGCGGGATTCCGCTCACGGGTCGGCGGCTTGCCGATGTCGTGGAGGAGCGCGACGAGTCGCAGGAACGGCTGCCGCGTATGAACGCGGTCGACGACCATCAGCGTGTGCGTGCCGACGTCGTCGGCGTGGAAGCGGTTCTGCTCGACGCCGAAGCAGACGGCGACCTCGGGCAGGACCCGGGCCATCGCGCCCGTCGCCTGCCAATCCGCGAGCGCGCGGGAGGCGAGCCGGCACTGCGCGAAGGTCTTCGTCAGCTCGTCGCGCACGCGCTCGCCCGAGAGGTGCGCCACGCCGGCGGCGTGGCGGGCGAGCGCCGCACGAGTCGCCGCGTCGTACGCGAGATCGAAGCGCGCCGCGAAGCGGAACGCGCGGAGTATCCGCAGGTAGTCCTCTGGGAACCTGCGATCCGGATCGCCGACGGCTCGCAGAATGCGACGCTCGAGGTCGAGCCGGCCTTCGAACGGATCGCGAAGCTCGCCCCCGAGAGGATCCCAGGCGATCGCATTGATCGTGAAGTCGCGCCGCGCCAGATCCTCGTCGAGGGATACGCCGAACCGGACCTCGGCGTGCCGGCCGTCGGTCGCGACGTCGGCGCGAAAGGTCGTCACCTCGATCGTCTCGTCGCCTTCCAGCACGCCGACCGTACCATGCTCGATCCCGACGGGGTGTGTCCGCGGGAAGAGCTCCTGCACCCGCGAAGGAAGCGCATCGGTCGCGACGTCCCAGTCGCCCGGGATCTCGCCGAGCAAACGGTCCCGCACCGCGCCGCCGACCGCCCAGGCCTCGTGCCCGGCCTCCCGCAGGCGGCGGACAACGGTGAGGAGGCCTTCGGTGGGCCGCAGACTGGCGCTCGCGTTCATCGGGAAGTCGCTTTCATGAGGAAAATGTATCCGGCGGGTGCCAGCTTGACAGGGCCTGTCACGGCGTGCTAGAATGCCCGCCGACACCCATCTCCGCCTGATTTCCACATTCCCCCGATCCAACGATCCGATACTCCGATCCACCGGGTCGAATCGAACGTCCACCGGTCCATGCACGCCGAGACCCGCCCATGAACCATCCACGATCCCGCCCGCGCCGCGGCCGACGCCGGCCGGCGCAGAACACCGAAGGAGCGACCTTCTTGGATATCGCAGAGATCAAGTCGAAGTCGATCCCCGAGCTCCACGAGATGGCCGACGAGCTGGAGATCCAGAACGCGGCCGGGATGCGCAAGCAGGACTTGATCTTCAAGATCGAGCAGGAGCTGCTCGACAACGAGACGGTCCTGCGCGGCGAGGGGGTGCTCGAGATCCTGCCCGAGGGGTACGGTTTCCTCCGGAGCCCGGATTGGAATTACCTCTACGGTCCCGACGACATCTACGTTAGCCCCAGCCAGATCAAGCGCTTCGACCTCCGGACGGGGGATACCGTTCAGGGGCAAGTGCGCCCGCCCAAGGAGGGCGAGCGGTACCTGGCGCTCCTCAAGGTCGAGGCCGTCAACTACGAGGATCCCGAGAAGGCCAAGCTCAAGATCCTGTTCGACAACCTGCGCCCTCTGTATCCCGACGCGCGGATCCAGCTCGAGCGCTCGGACGGCGACATGTCGATGCGGATCATGGACCTCTTCGCCCCCGTTGGGAAGGGGCAGCGTGGTCTGATCGTCTCCCCGCCCAAGGCCGGGAAGACCGTGCTCCTCCAGAAGATGGCGAATTCGATCACCGAGAATCATCCCGAGATCAAACTCATCGTGCTGCTCATCGACGAGTGGCCCGAGGAGGTCACCGACATGGAGCGGAACGTCGACGGCGAGGTGATCGCGTCGACGTTCGACGAGCCCGCCGACCGCCACGTGCAGGTTGCGGACATGGTGATCGAGAAGGCCAAGCGCCTCGTCGAGCACAAGCACGACGTCGTCATCCTCCTCGACTCGATCACGCGACTCGCCCGCGCGCAGAACGTGGTCGTCCCGCACTCCGGCAAGATCTTGTCGGGCGGAGTGGACGCGCACGCGCTCCACAAGCCGAAGCGCTTCTTCGGCGCCGCACGGAACATCGAGGAAGGCGGTTCGCTGACGATCGTCGCCACGGCGCTGATCGACACGGGCAGCCGGATGGACGAAGTCATCTTCGAGGAGTTCAAGGGCACGGGTAACATGGAGCTCGTGCTCGATCGATCGCTGTCCGACCGTCGCATCTACCCGGCAATCGACATCAACCGCTCGGGAACTCGTCACGAGGAGCTCCTCATCCCCGAGGATCAGTTGCAGCGGATCTGGCTGCTCAGGAAGTTCCTCAGCGACATGAATCCGGGCGAGGCAATGGAATTCCTTCTGGACAAGATGCGTCGGACCGACTCGAACCAGGAATTTCTTGCCTCGATGAGCGGCGACTAACCTCTCTTCTCCTTCCTTTCGTCGCCTCTCCCCCCTCCCGCGAGCGTTGGCGACATGACCGAGCGCGTGCTGGCGATCGATTACGGTGAGCGGAGGGTCGGGCTGGCGATCTCCGACCCCGAGACGAGCTTCGTCAGCGGCCTTCCGACCCTCGACCGCCGGGCCCTCAAGAAGGGGGGCCTGACCGCAGCGATCGCGGCCGTCGTCGCGGAGCGCGAGGTGGACCGCATTCTCCTGGGAGTTCCGTACTCCCTGGACGGATCGATCGGGCAGGCCGCCCAGCGCGTGCTGACATTCCGCAACCGGCTCCATCTGACCACCGACGTCCCCATCGACGAATGGGACGAGCGGCTGACCACGGAGGCCGCCAAGCGGCGGCTCGAGGAGCTGGGGTATTCCGAGAAGGAGATGCGGAACAAGCTCGATCAGCTGAGCGCGGTGCTCATGCTCGAGCAGTACCTCCGGTTCCGGGAGTCACAGCCCGATCGGGAATCCTCGCCGTGAGGAAGCCCGCTCGCATCGCGCTCGGCGCGATCGTCGCGCTCACGCTCCTCGCCGCGGGCTGGATCTGGCTGGCGAGCCGCGCTCCCGATCGGACGGAGCCGGCGCGCATCGAGGTTACTCCCGGAACACCGGTGCGCGCGCTCGCCACCCGGCTCGAGGAAGCACGTGTCATCCGAAGCGCGCGGCTCTTCGAGATCTGGCTGCGCGCCAGCGGCAACGCGGGGTCGATCCAGGCGGGCACCTACGCCTTCCCCGCCGGTATGACCCTCTCCGGCGTGATCGAGATGCTGCTCGGCGGCCGAACGCTGCTGGCGTCGGTGACGATCCCCGAGGGCCTGCGGCTCGAACAGCAGGCCGGCGTCGCCGCGCGCCAGCTGGGCATCGACTCCGCTGCCTTCGTCGCGGCCGCCACCGATTCCCTCTTCGCCGATTCGCTCGGCGTCGATGCGCCCACCCTCGAGGGCTACCTCTTCCCCGAGACGTATCTCGTCGACCCCGCGACCGACGCGCGCGCGCTCGTGCGGCTCATGGTCGGTCAGTTCCAGCGCACGTTCGGCGAGGAATGGCGGCGGAGAGCCGCGGAGTTGGGGCGCTCCGTGCGGGAGATCGTCACGCTGGCCTCGATCGTGGAGGAAGAAGCGCGCGTGACCGAGGAGCGACCGATGATCGCGGGGGTCTATTGGAATCGGTTGCGGATCGGCATGAAGCTCGAGGCCGATCCGACCGTCCAGTACGCGCTCGGCGCCCACCGGCAGCGCGTCCTCTATCGCGATCTCGAGACCGACTCCCCGTACAACACATATCTCCATGCGGGGCTGCCTCCCGGACCAATCGCGAGCCCGGGTCGCGCCAGCCTGGAGGCGACACTATACCCCGATTCGGTTCCCTGGTTGTTCTTCTTCGCCACGGGCGAGGGAGGGCGCCACACCTTCAGCAGGAGCTTCGCCGAGCACAACCGGAAGCGCCGCGAGCTGAACCGCTGATTCGGGCATCGAGCGGACCCTAGGGCGCGGCACCGGAACTGGCCGTCGCTCCGGTGCTGTCGATCGGCAGGGACGTGCCGAGCTCCCAGCCGAACACGAGATCGGGCTCCAGCACGTGGCAGCTGCGACACGAGTCCATGGGTCCGGCTTCGACCTCTCCCGCCGACCCGAACCGCCCGAAGTGCCACTCTCCCGATTCCGGATCGGGATCGGTGAGCCGAACCATGACGCTGATCGTCGAGAGCGTGCTGTCGGCGAGGTGATCCTCCACGGCGATCGCCGCACCGGGAGGCATCGACAGCGCCGCGCGCTCGATCGCCTCCAGCGCGAGAGGGTTCGCGTACGTGGTAAGGAGTGCCCCGTGGGGCTCGGCACCGGAGTGCAGGGGTAGCGTCCCAGGGAGGAGCTCCCAGGTCTCCCGATACCGTTCGGCGTTCAGCCACGCGAAGATGGCTTCGCCGGTCGGCTCTTCCCCTTCGAACGACGGAGCCTGGACGGGGCGATCTGCTGCCGGTGGCGCGGGGGCAGCCGCCTCTTCGACGGCGCCCTGGCAAGCGGCAAGGAGCAGCGCGGCGAACCAGATGGCCCGGAACCGCGGCATCATCGCGACCTGTCCGCGCGGCGCCGCGCTGCCGCACGCGGGCTCACGAGTCCCTGACCGCGCCGCGCGCCGCCAGGGCGGC
>DASRVB010000219.1:0-17354 GCA_035687725.1 Gemmatimonadota bacterium | reverse complement strand
CGCCGCGGAGCCGATCGTGCGGGTCGGCGTCGCCCTTGGAGACACCTCGCTGGCCATCGGGAGCGGGGACCGCTGGTGGATCCACGAGGCCGGCGTCAGCCGCCCGATCGCGGTGGTGGACGGGGAGCCGGGCTGGCGCGTCGTCCGGCTCCCGTTCGAGACCGCGCTCCGGCTCCGGCGTCCGGATGGTTGGCTCAGCCAGCCGCACGTCGGGCCGCTGGTGGCCGCCTCGCTCGGCGGCGCGCCGGTCGAAGCGGCGGGGGTCGCCTACCCGGGCGCCATCGAGGTGTCGCTCCGGCCGGACGGGACGTTGACGGGGGTCAACGTGGTCCCCCTGGAGACCTACCTCGAGGGCGTCGTTCCGAAGGAGCTCGGACGGCCGGGCGCCGACGCCTGGCAGGCCCAGCTCGCCCAGGCGGTCGCGGCCCGGACGTATGCGCTCAAGCGCCTCGGCAGCCGGTCCGACCTGGGGTTCGACCTCTACGGCAGCGTCCTCGATCAAGCGTACCAGGGGCTTCCCGAGCCCGCCGATTCGATGGCCGTCCGCGCCGTCCGCTCCACCCGCGGCGAGGTCCTCCTCTACAACGGCTACCTCGTCGACGCGTTTTACCACTCGACGTGCGGGGGCCACACGGCGCGGGTCGAGGAGACGTTCGATTTCGCGCCCGCCCCGTACCTGATCGCGGTGAGCGACGCCCGGCCGGATGGAGGATACTGGTGCCAGGAGTCCCGTTACTTCCGCTGGACGGCGAGCTGGACCGCCGAAGAGCTCGATGCAACGGTCCGGCGCAACCTGCCGTCCCTCGTGCCGCTGCCGCCGGAGGGCGCCGGCTCGCTCGTGGACATCGACGAGGAGGCCAGCACGCCGGAAGGCCGGGCGCTGACGATGCGGGTGACGACCACGACCGGGCGTTACGTCGTCGGCGAGGACGACATCCGGAGGCTCTTCGCGGACTCCACCGGAAGGATCCTGTACAGCACCCAGTTCCTGTTCCGTGCCGATCGCGTGGGAACGCGGCTGAACGAGCTGACGCTCGTCGGGGGCGGCTGGGGACACGGGGTCGGAATGTGCCAGGTGGGAGCCATGGCCAGGGCGCGCGCGGGCTGGGACTACCGGAGGATCCTCGCCGCCTACTACCCCGGCACCGAGGTCCGAGGACTGTACTGAACCTCGTGATTCCGTCGACCGGCCCGCTCGTCCGGTCGCTCCGGGCGATCCCGCTGCTCGCGCTCGCCTGCGCGCTGCCCCGGCCGTACGGGACGCCGCCCGGGGCGGGCGTCACCACGCTCCCCATCCGCGACTCCTATGCGCAGGCCCGGATCGAGATGGTGACCGCCGTCAACGAGGACCGGCAACGCCAGCGCCTGCCTCCGGTGGTCCTCGACTCGCTGGCGACCGTCGTGGCCCAGGGCCACGCCGAGGAGATGGCGGCCGGCGGATGGCTCAGCCACTTCAGCGCGGCAGGCCTCGCGCCGTACGAGCGCTACGCCGCGGCGGGCGGCACCGGACATGTCCTCGAGAACGTCTTCCGGTCGCAGGAGCGGTCGCGGACGGAATGGCCCGCCGAGGTCCTGTGGGAGCGGTTCGACATCCGGGAGGCGGAGCGCTGGCTCATGTCGTCGGAAGGACACCGGACCACGATCCTCGACCCCCATCACTCGCGGATCGGCGTGGGGATCGCGCTCGATGTGCGCCGCGGGTCGGTCTACGTGGTCCAGGAGTTCGTGACGGCGGCGGCGACGATCGAGCCCCCGGGGCGCGTTCTGCCGGGGCAGGAGGCGGCCCTGTCGGGGCGCATGCAGACCGAGGGCGCGCGGCCGCTGATGCTGGTCCTGACGCGCGAGCCCGTCGTCCGCGACTGGGTGGCCAGCGGCGATCGACCTCCCGGGGGCTCCTACCCCGACGGCGGGTCGGACGCGCTCGTCATCCCGCCGTGGGCGATCCGATGGAATCCCGACGACCGCTCGTTCGCGCTGCGCCTGAGGATCGGCCGCGGGATCGACGAGGCCCGCTGGTACGGTGTCCTCTACGCAGCGCCGGAAGACGCCGTCGTGCGCGCGATGGCCGACCGCCGGGCCGATACCAGCGCCGGTTGGCCGGCGGCCGCGTTCGTGGTCGAAGTCCTCTAGCGGTCTTAGCTTCAGGGCATGTTCGAGCGACGCAGGACACGTCCGGTCAGGGTAGGAAACGTCACCGTGGGGGGTGACGCGCCCGTCTCCGTGCAGTCGATGACGACCACGAAGACGGCCGACGTCTGGCCGACCCTCCAGCAAATCAGGAACCTCGAGGTCGCGGGCTGCGACATCGTGCGGGTCACGGTGCCCGACGAGGCCAGTGCCGAAGCGCTGCCCGAGATCAAAGCGGGCATCTCGATTCCCCTGGTGGCCGACATCCACTTCAACTACCGGATCGCGCTCCTGGCGCTGGATGCCGGGGTCGACAAGCTGCGCATCAATCCCGGCAACATCGGCGGCGAGAAGCGGGTCCGGGCCGTGGTCGAGAAGGCCCGTGAGAAAGGCGTTCCGATCCGCATCGGCGTCAACAGCGGTTCGCTCGAGACGGACATCCTCGAGAAGGACGGCGAGCCGACGGCGCGCGGCATGGTAGAGTCCGCGATCCGGCATTGCGAGATCCTGGAGCGCATGGAATTCCAGGAGATCATCGTGTCGCTGAAGTCCAGCAACGTCCCGCGGATGATCGAGGCCTACACGCGGTTCGCCGACCTTCGCGACTACCCGCTCCACCTCGGCGTCACCGAGGCAGGGCCGGTCGAGGCCGGGACGATCAAGTCGTGCGCCGGGATCGGGGCCCTGCTCTCGGCCGGGATCGGCGACACGATCCGCATCTCGCTGGCCGACGACCCGGTGATCGAGACGCGCGTCGCGAAGAAGCTCCTGCAGGTTCTCGACCTGCGCCCCAGCGGCATCAACGTGATCGCCTGTCCCTCGTGCGGGCGCGCCGAGGTCGACGTCCACAAGCTGGCCGCCGAAGTCGAGAAGCGCACCGCGCACATGGACAAGAACATCACGATCGCGGTCATGGGCTGTGCGGTGAACGGGCCCGGCGAGTCGCGCGAGGCCGACATCGGGATCGCCGGCGGCGTCCACAAGGGACTGCTCTATCTCAAGGGTCAGAAGGAGCACACGATCCGCGAAGAGGAGCTCGTCGACGCGTTGATCTCGAAAATCGAAAGCGAGCTCTAGGGACGTTGAAAATGAACGTCCCTCGGCCTCTCTCGATTCGTTGACTTAGTGGATCGGCCGGTCCGGATCGGGCTCCTCGGCGCCGGCGCGGTCGCGCAGACCGCCCATCTGCCCGCCTTTCGACGCCTTCGCAAGGCCAAGCTGTTCGCCATCTGCGACACCGAGCACGGCAAGCTGCGCGCCCTGCGCGAGCGGACCGGCGTCGCGTACGCCACCACCTCGCTCGACGAGCTGCTGTCGATCGACGAGCTGGACGCCATCGACATCTGCCTTCCCAGTCACCGGCACGCGGCGGCTGCCGTCCGCTGCCTCGAGGCGGGAAAGCACGTGCTGTGCGAGAAGCCGCTCGGCCTGACGGCGAAAGAGGTGGAGGACGTCCTCGCGGCCCGCGACCGGAGCGGCAAGCACGTCCTAGTGGGGATGAACAACCGCTACCGGGACGATTCGATCCTGCTGCGGCGGTTCATCCAGGACGGACAGCTGGGAGAGATCTTCCGCGCTCGCGCGGGATGGCTCAAGCGGCGCACGAAGGTCAAGCCGGGCGCCTGGCAGTACGCGCCCGCGATGTCCGGCGGCGGCGTGGTCATGGACCTCGGCATCCAGCTGCTCGACCTCGTCCTCTGGCTCTGCTCCTATCCCACGCCCGAGCGCGTCAGCGCGTCGTTCTACTACCACACCCCCGAGATCGAAGTCGAAGACTCCGCGATGATCGTCCTGACGTGCGCGGGAGGGCTATCGATCACGGTCGACGTATCGTGGCACTTCCTCATCGAGGAGACGGAGTACGACCACTTCGTCGACCTCTTCGGCACGGAGGGTTCGGGTCTGTTGAACCCCTTGCGCATCTTCGGGCGGAGCTACGGCACGCTCGTCAACGTGACGCCGCAGGTCCAGCGCCGGATCGGCAACATCTACATGGAGTCCTACGAGCGCGAGCTGGCGTTCTTCGCTGCGGTGGTGGCGGGGGAGGAGACGCCGCCGCCGCTGACCGAGCAGCGGACGCTGGCGCGGACACTGGACGCCGTGCGGCTCTCCGCTCGCGAAGGGCGCGAGGTGCGGGTCGGCGAGGGCTACGCGCCACCGCCGGGCGCGTGACCCGCGGCCCGATCGCGCCGTGGTGGTGGTGGCCGCCCGCGGCCGGAGCCCTGTTCGCGCTCGCCTATCCGCCCCTGGACCTGCTCCCGCTCGCGGTCGTCGGGCTGTGGCCGTTCCTCGCGTTCCTCGATCGCGAGGAGGGCCTGAAGCCGCGCGCGTCGTTCGTCGGGGGATACCTGTTCGGCCTGGCGCACTTCGGCGCGCTCCTGTACTGGATCGCGGGCCTCACCGGTTTCAGCGTGATGGCGGTCCCGGCGTACGTGGCCTCGGTGCTCGTCCTCGCGCTGAACGGCGGGCTGACCGGGCTCGCGGTCGCGCTCTGCCGGCGGCGCGGCGTGTCCGCGGCGATCTCGTTTCCGCTGGCGTGGACCTCGGTAGAGTGGCTGCGCTCGTTCGGCGACCTGGGGTTCACGTGGGCCGTGGCCGGCGACGCGCTCGCCTCCTATCCGCTCCTGATCCAGCCGGCGGAGCTGGGCGGGGTCTGGATCCTCAGCCTGTGGGTGACCGCGCTCTCCGCGACGCTCTACCGCCTCGCCCGGCCGCTGCCCTCGACCCGCCGGGCGCGCGTCGCCGTCCTGGCCGTGGTCCTGGCCGCCGCCGTCCCGATCTACGGCGCGCTGCGGCTCGCGAAGCTGGAGGAGGACATCGAAGACTGGCCGATCCTGCGGGCGGCGGCGATCCAGCCGAACGTCCCGCAGGAGGTCAAGTGGGATCCGGCCTTCGTCGACGAAACGTACAGGCGCCTGGCCACGCTGACGCTGGAAGCCGACGAGGGCGGGCCGGATCTCGTCGTGTGGCCCGAGTCCGCCGTTCCGGGCTATCTGCGCTACGACGCGCGGGCGCGCGGCCTCGTCACCGGGCTCTCGCGGACGATCGGGGCCCCGATCTTCACGGGGACCAACGACGCGGACACGCTGGCCGGCGCGAGCGGCGACGGACCCGCCGACTACCGGGTCTTCAATGCGGCCTACCTGGTGTCCGGGGACTCTGTCCTGCCGGGGCGCTACGCGAAGCGCCGGCTCGTACCGATCGCCGAGCGGGTGCCGTTCCTGCCGGGGCAGCTGAGTGGATTCTTCGAGAAGCTGAGCGACTGGACAGGGCAGTTCGCCCCCGGGGAGGACTGGACGACCTGGACGGTCGACGGGGCGAGCTTCGGCGTCCTGATCTGCTACGAGTCGGTCTTCCCGGGCTCGTCGCGCGCGCTCGTCCTGAACGGCGCCGAGTTCCTGTTGAACATCACCAACGACGCGTGGTTCGGCCGCACGGCGGCCCCCTACCAGCACGCGAGTCACCTGTCGCTGCGCGCGGTCGAGCACCGGGTCTCGTTCCTGCGCGCGGCGAACACCGGGGTCTCGGGGTGGGTGGATCCCCTCGGCCGCTACCGCGAGCGCACGGAGATCTACGTGCCGGGCGTGGTGGTGGCCGAGCTCCCGATCCCCGGGATCATGACGCCGTACACGCGCTGGGGTCCCTGGGTGCCCCTACTCTGCCTGCTATCTCTCGCCGTCCTGTGGGTTGTCGGGCGCCGGCCCCGCGCGTAAATTCCACTGTTCTAGAAGTCCTTTGAACATCGCCCAGGAGCCACCCATGAAACCGGGTATCCATCCCGAATACCAGGCCGCGCGCATCGTATGCGCTTGCGGCAACATCATCGAGACCCGCTCCACGGTTCCGGAGATCCACGTCGAGATCTGCTCCAGCTGCCATCCGTTCTTCACCGGCCGGCAGAAGCTGGTCGACACCGCCGGCCGCGTGGAGAAGTTCCGCGCCAAGTACGGCCTGCGCGGAGCCTCCGAGGAAGCTGAATCCACCGAGGAAGTCGTCGAGGCGTAGCGCCCATCCGCGGCGGCAGCCGCGAGGCACGAACTGGAGCAGGGAGCCTGGAGGCACCCTGCTCTTCTCGTTTCTGGACCCGCGAGGCCGCTCACGCCGCCTCGCCCAACCGATCGGACCCATGGACCTGCATCCCCGCGTCGAAGAACTGCGCGCCCGCTTCGCCGATGTCGAGGCCGCGCTCGCCGACCCCGGAGTCGCCCGCGACCCCGAGCGCCTGCGCGAGCTGGGACGGGAGCACAGCCAGCTGGCGCCCGTCGTGGCAGCCGCCGCGAAGTGGGAGACCGCCCGCCGCCATCTCGACGAGGATCGCGAGATGCTGCGGGAGTCCGCCGATCCTGATCTGCGCGAGCTCGCGCGCGCCGAGATCCCCGGCCTCGAAGCCGACGTCGAGCGGCTCGAGGAGGAGCTCAAACGGCTTCTCCTGCCGCGCGATCCGCTGGACGAGAAGGACGCGGTGCTCGAGATCCGCGCGGGGACGGGCGGCGAGGAGGCCGCGCTCTTCGCGGGCGACCTCTTCCGCATGTACTCCCGTTACGCCGAACGCCAAGGCTGGCAGGTCGAGATCATCGACCTCTCGCCCTCCGACACGGGCGGCCTCCGCGAGGCGGTCGCCATCGTCCACGGGAAGGGCGCCTACGGCGCGCTCAGGCACGAGAGCGGAGTGCACCGCGTCCAGCGCGTCCCCGCCACCGAGTCCCAGGGACGTATCCACACCTCGGCGGCGACGGTGGCGGTGCTGCCCGAGGCCGAAGAGGTCGACGTCGAGATCGAGGAGAGCGAACTCAAGATCGACGTCTTCCGCTCGTCGGGGCCGGGCGGACAGTCCGTCAACACGACCGACTCCGCGGTCCGCGTCACCCACCTGCCGACGGGTCTCGTCGTGCAGTGCCAGGACGAGAAGAGCCAGCACAAGAACAAGGCCAAGGCGCTCAAGGTCCTCCGCAGCCGCCTGCTCGACCGGAAGATCGCAGAGCAGGAGGCCAAGCGCGCGGAGAGCCGCCGCGCGCAGGTGGGCACCGGCGACAGGAGCGCCAAGATCCGCACCTACAACTTCCCGCAGAGCCGCGTGACGGATCACCGCGTGAACCTGACGCTGCATCGGCTGGACAGCGTGCTGGGCGGCGATCTCGACGAGCTGATCGAAGCGCTGGCAATGGCCGAGCAGGCCGAGCGGATCGCCGGATGAAGAAACCGGCTCCGCGCCCCGCGGCGCGCCGCCCGAAACGGAAGCCCGTCACGATCGGAGCCCTGCTCGATGAGGCGGAGCGGCGACTCGAGGCGAAGGAGGTCGAGTTCCCGGATGCCAGCGCGCTCTGGCTCCTGGCCGACGTCCTCGATTCCCTGGAGGACCCCGACGCGCTGGCCGAGCGGCGCGAGGAAAGTGTCGGCGCGGCCGCCGAGAAGCGCTTCCGGGAATTGCTGGCCCGCCGCGAGAAGCACGAGCCCTACCAGTACATCGTCGGGGTCGCGGACTTCCGCGACGAGCTCATGGAGATCGAGCACGGTGTCTTCGTGCCGCGCCTACAGAGCGAGCGCATGTGCGACGAGATCGAGGAGTGGGCGGAGGCCCGGAAGCGGCCGCGGGGAGGCTGGAGGATCGCCGACCTCGGCGCTGGCAGCGGCGCGATCGCGGTCTCGCTGGCGCTCGGACCGCTCGCGCCGCGCCGGGTGTGGGCCGTCGACGTGTCGCTCCAGGCGCTCGAGCTCGTGCGCAGGAACGCCCGCCGCCACGGCGTCGAAGACCGGGTCGTTCCACTGGCGGGGGACTGGCTCGAGTGGACGCCTCCGAAGCCGCTCTTCGACATCATCGTCGCCGTGCCGCCCTACCTCAACCCCGGCGACGAGATCTACCTGAGCGAGGAGAGCGTCCGCTGGGAGCCCATGGAGACGTTCTTCGGCGAGCCGAGCGGAGACGAGCTCCTGCGCCAGCTCACCGACGCGGCCGCGCTCAGACTCCGTCGGGGCGGACTGTTCGCGTGCCAGCTCGACTCCGAGCAGATCGAGATGATCGACGAGCACATCAATGGGAATGACGATCATCCCCTGACGCTCGAATGGGTGCTGGCCGACGAGGACGACGACGAGGACGGCATCCTCGCCGTGCGCACGGGTTGAGGCCCGGCCGCGCGGTGCGAGACGACTGGAGCGTCCTCTCGATCCTGCGCACGACGACGAGCTTCCTCGAGGAGCGCGGGATAAACGAGCCGCGGCTCTCGGCCGAGCACCTGCTGGCCGACGTTCTCGACTGCCGTCGTCTCGATCTCTACCTTCGCTTCGATCGCCCCCTGAGTCCCGAAGAGGTCGAATCGTACCGCTCCCGCGTGCGGCGCCGCCTCGCCGGCGAACCGGTCCAGTACATCACCGGCGTTGCCGGGTTTCGCGGCCTGGAGCTCGCAGTCGACCGGCGGGTGCTCGTGCCGCGTCCCGAGACCGAGCGGCTGGTGGCCGAGGTGCTGGAGTGGGCGCGGGCGAAGGCCGCGCGCGGCGCGTCGCCGGCGGTCGGCTGGCGAATGCTGGACCTGGGAACCGGGTCGGGCGCGATCGCCTGCGCGCTCGCCGTCGAGCTGGAGGGGGTCGGTCTCGTCGTCGGCAGCGACCGGAGCAGGTCTGCCCTCGACGTGGCCCGCGCGAACGCCGCGCGGGTGGGCGCCAGGCGACTCGCCTGGGTGGAGGCCGACGGCCTGTCGGGTTTCAGGCCCGGTCCCGCGTTCGACGCCGTCGTCTGCAACCCGCCCTACGTGGCGGAGAGCGAGCGCTCCTCGCTCCCGTCGGAGGTCAGAGACTGGGAGCCCGCCGAGGCTCTTTTCGCGGGGCCCGAGGGGACCGAGGCGATCGCGCGCATCGTGCGCGAGGCACCCGAGTACCTCGCGGCCGACGGGCTGCTGGCGATCGAGATCGGCGACCATCAGGAGCACGCGGTTCGCCGCCTGGTCGAGGCGGCTCCGGCTCTCGAGTTCCTCGGCGGGTATCGCGATCACGCCGGGAGGGCGCGCGGCGTCCTCGCGCTGGCGACCCGGACAGGTCGTTGAAAGACTAGAGAGGCCAGGGAGGCGCGATGGAACAGCTGGTCGTCGAGGGGGGCCGTCCGATCCACGGGGAAATGATCCCGGCGGGGAACAAGAACGAGGCGCTCCCGTGCCTCGCCGCGGCGCTCCTGACCGAGGATCCCGTTCGGATCGAGAACGTGCCCGCGATCGCGGACACGCGCACGATGGTCGAGCTGCTCGAGAACCTGGGGTGCAAGGTCGAGGTGGCGGATCACTCGGTGACGGTCGGCGCGGCCGGTGCCGAAGCGCCCGACCTCGACACCGCGCGCCGGATCCGGGGCTCGTTCCTCCTCGCCGGGCCGCTGCTCGCGCGCCGCGGAACCGTCCACCTGCCCGCGCCGGGTGGCGACCGCATCGGCCGGCGGCGGGTCGACACGCACCTGCTCGCCTTTCGCGCGCTCGGGGCCCGCATCTCGCATGCCGAGGGCGAGTACGTCCTGCGGGCACCGGAGGGCCTCAGCGGGACGGACATCTTCCTCGACGAGGCGAGCGTCATGGGGACCGAGAACGCCATCATGGCCGCGGTGCGTGCGCGTGGCCGCACTCGGATCGCCAACGCCGCTTCGGAGCCCCACGTGCAGGGGCTCTGCCACATGCTCGTCGGAATGGGCGCGTCGATCCGGGGAATCGGTACCAACGTGCTCGAGATCGAGGGCGTCGACGGACTCGGCGCGTTCACGCACGCGATCGGCCCGGATCACATCGAAGTCGGGTCGTTCATCGGCCTGGCCGCGGTGACCGGCGGGGAGCTCACGATCCGCGGCGCGGGAGTCGCGCACCTCCCGATGATCAGGATCGGCTTCGAGCGGCTGGGGATCGGGATCCAGATCGACGGCGAGGACATCATCGTGCCGGGCGGGCAGGATCTCACGATCATCGACGACGCCGATGGCGCCGTGCCCAAGCTCGACGACGCTCCCTGGCCGGGGTTCCCTGCGGACCTCACGTCGATCATGGTGGTCGTCGCCTCCCAGGCGCGTGGGACGATCCTGATCCACGAGAAGATGTTCGAGAGCCGCCTGTTCTTCGTCGACCAGCTCCAGCGGATGGGTGCGCGGATCATCCTCTGCGATCCGCACCGAGTGGTCGTGACCGGTCCGGCCGCGCTCGCGGGCGCGAAGATCTCGAGCCCGGACATTCGTGCCGGCATGGCGCTCCTCATCGCCGCGCTCGCCGCGCGCGGCCGCTCCGTGATCCAGAACGTCCATCAGATCGACCGCGGCTACGAGGACATCGACAGGCGCCTGACCGAGCTCGGCGCTTACGTCCGCCGCGAGCCGGAATGAGCGCGCCGGGGGAGTCCCCTGGCACGCTGTACCTCGTCGGCACGCCGATCGGAAATCGCGGCGACCTCGCGCCTCGCGCCCGCGAGGTGCTGGGGAAGGTCCGGCTCGTGGCGTGCGAGGATACGCGAACGTGCCGGGCGCTTTTCTCCTGGATGGATCTTCCGTGCCCCGAGCTCGTCGCCTACCACGACCACAGCGCCGAGGCCGCCACGCACGGGTTGGTGGCGAGGATCCGCGCCGGCGAGGACCTCGCGCTCGTCACCGAGGCGGGCATGCCTGCGATTCAGGACCCGGGCTACCGGCTCGTCGTGGCCGCGCGGAAGGCGGGGATCGCGGTGGTGCCCGTCCCAGGTCCGAGCGCTCTGATCCTGGCGCTGGCGGCGAGCGGCCTTCCGACCGATCGCTTCGCGTTCCTGGGCTTCGCGCCTCGCCGCGGCCGCGAGGCGTGGTGGGCGGATGCCCTCGCGCGAACGGAGACCGTGGTCGTATACGAGGCGCCGACGCGGGTCGCGGACACCCTGACGGCGATCGCCGCGGCCGCCCCCGACCGGGCCGTGTGCCTGGCGCGCGAGATCACGAAGATGCACGAGGAGTTCGTGACGGGGACCGCGCGCGAGTTGGCCGGGCAACTCGGCGGCCGCGAGGGGCGTTTGCGAGGAGAATGCGTGATCGTCGCCGCCGGATCGGCGGTGGAGCCGGCGCGCGCGCGGTCCTGGCGCGAGGCTTTGCGCGAGCTGCGCCAGGGCCGGACCGGCGCCACGCTCTCGGGTCGCGGGCTCGTCGACGTCCTGGCGGCGGTCTACCCCGGCGAGCGGAACGCGATCTACCGCGCCGTCCAGGAGGACGAATGAGCCCATCGCGCGATGCGAAGTCGAGGAAAGCGCAGGGCGCCGTCGCCATGCTCGCGCTCCTGGCGCTGGCGGTGCCGGCATCGGCCCAGGGGATCGGGGGCCGCGCCGGGACGCCACCCGACACGCCCCTCACGATCGCGCGGCTCCGCTATGCGCCCGGCGACTGGTACGGGAATCCGACCTCGCTCCCCAATCTCCTCGAGTTCATCCGCGCCGAGCTCGCGCTTCCGACCGCCGACCGCGAGGCCGTGGTGTCGGCGACCGATCCCGAGCTCGACCGCTACCCGCTCCTCTATCTGACGGGACACGGGGAGATCCGGCTGACCGACGCCGAGGTGGCCGCTCTCCGCGGCTACCTGGTGGGCGGCGGGTTCCTCCACGCCGACGACAACTTCGGCATCGACGCCACGCTCAGGCGCGAGATCGCCCGCCTGTTCCCCGACGAGCCCCTCGTCGAGCTGCCGGCCGGCCATCCCATCTACCGCGCGGCCTTCCCGATGGCATCGGGCTTGCCCAAGATCCACGAGCATGCGGGGGGGCCTCCGCACGGCTACGGGGTATACCATGACGGGCGGCTGGTGCTGTTCTACTCGTTCAACACGGACCTCGGCGACGGCTGGGAGGACGCCGGGGTGCACGGGGATCCGCCGGACGTGCGGAGGGCGGCGCTGGAGATGGGGGCGAATGTGTTCGTTTACGCCCTCACACACTGACGGAATCCCGAGCATCGTCAGTTTTCCGCGGCCCTTCGAGTGCTTTGCCAGGAAAAATGGCGTAAGGTAGCTTACGGCAGGAAGATGCATCCATGACAGACCGTCGCAATCGGATCCGCACCAAGCTCATCGTCACGTTCATCCTGCTGGTCACCGTCCTGGTGGTCGCCAGCGCGATGGTGTGGTACCGGGTGGCGACCGCCCACGTGCGGCGGGAGACGGAGAACCGGCTCCTGGCCGTGGCCGAGGCCGGCGCGCTGGTCGTCGATCCGCTGACCACGACCGCACTCGTCAAGCGGGTGGGCCCGCGCACCCAGGAGCTGGCCGAAGGCAACCTGCGGGCGATGCAGCGTCTCGGTGTCCGTGAGGCGTATGTCTTCGACCGCGACCGGCGGATCCTGGCCACCACCGACACCGTCCGCATGGACGTGGGAGCCATCGCGCCCGGGCTCGGGAACTACGCGGGCGAGATCGAGCGTGTGCTCCAGGGAGAGGCGATCGTCACCGAGCCGTTCAGCGACGACGACGGGAACGTATACCAGTCCGCGATGGTGCCGCTCGTCGGCTACGTCGACGAAGCCCAGACGGAGGAGGCGATCATCGCGATCCTCGGCGTCGACCTGTCGCTCGGCTTCCTCGAGGTGTTCCACGACTTCCGACGTACGACGATCCTGCTGACGCTGATCGCGATCGCGCTCACGGTCGTCGTCGGCTTCGTCTTCGCGCGCACGCTGTCGGGCCCGATCGGCAAACTCGTCTCCTCGGCCGAGCGGATGGAGCGCGGCGACCTGGGTGAGCCCGTGGACGTCCACTCGCGCGATGAGATCGGCTACCTGGGGAACGCGCTCGAGAACATGCGCCGCGGCATCGTGCGTCGAGACCGCCACCTGCGGACGATGCTGGCGGGCGTCGCGCACGAGATCCGCAATCCCCTCGGCGGCATCGAGATCTTCGCCGGACTCCTGCGGGACGAGATGGAGGAGGAGGACGCGCGGCGATCGCATCTCGAGAAGATCATCCGCGAGGTCCAGCATCTGAAGACGATCATCAACGAGTTCCTGATCTACGCGCGCCCGCGGCAGGCGGTCGTCGAGGCCTTCGCGCTTCGCGAGGTGATCGACGACGTCCAGTTCCTGCTCTCCGGAGACGCCAGCGAGCGCGGCGTCGAGATCGACGTAGAGATGGCGGAGCGAGACCTGTCGGTCCACGCCGACGTCGAACAGATCAAGCGCGCGCTCCTCAACCTGGTGAAGAATGCCGTTCAGGCTTCGCCCCCGGGCAGTCGCGTCGAGATTCGCGCGCACGAGGCCCAGGGCAAGGCGCGGATCCTGGTCAAGGATTTCGGGCCTGGCATCCACCCCGATCACCTCAAGCAGATCTTCGATCCCTTCTTCACCACGAAAGGCAGCGGCGCCGGTCTCGGGCTGTCGATCGTGCGTTCGATCATCGAGGAGAACGACGGCGAGATCTGGGTCGAGAGCGTCCCGGGGGAGAAGACGATCTTCTTCGTCGTGCTGCCGTCAGTCGACTCGGGGGCCGGGGCCTACCGTCCGGCCCACACGGCGGTGGCGGGGACGGGCGCATGAAGGAGGGGGACTCGATGGCGCGTGTCCTCGTGGTGGAGGACAACCCGACGGTCCGGGACGGTCTCGAGCAGATCCTGCGCCGAGCCGGGCACCAGGTAACCGCGGTCTCCGACGGAGACTCCGCCCTCGGCCGCTGCGTCGAAGAGCCTTTCGATCTCGTCATCACGGATTTCAAGATGGAGGGGATGAACGGGCTCCAGCTCCTCGAGTCGATCCGCAAGCAGAGGGTGCCGGGGGATCCCGAGGTCATGCTGATCACCGCCTACGGCACGATCGACATCGCGGTCGAGGCGATGAAGCTGGGGGCCGTGGATTTCATCACGAAGCCCTTCGATCCCAACGAATTCAAGGTCAAGGTCGAAAAGGCGCTCGAGACGCGCGACCTCAAGCGCGAGCGCGACGCGTTCAAGGCCCAGGCCGAGTACCTGCGCGAGGAGGTGGAGCATCATTTCGGCGAGATCGTCGGCAGGTCGGATGCGATGCGCGGGATCTACGAGTCGATCCGCAAGGTCGCGGAGGCCACGTCCTCCGTCTACGTCTACGGCGAGAGCGGAACCGGCAAGGAGCTGATCGCTCGGGCGATCCATCGCGAGAGCGCGCGCCGTGACGGCCCGTTCGTCAAGGTCAACTGCTCGGCCCTCGCGGAGGGGCTGCTCGAGTCCGAGCTCTTCGGGCACGAGAAGGGCGCGTTCACGGGAGCGATCCGCGAGCGGAAGGGGCGCTTCGAGCTGGCGCACGAGGGAACGCTGTTCCTCGACGAGATCTCGGACATTCCGCTGTCGACCCAGGTCAAGCTCCTGCGCGTGCTCCAGGAGAAGGAGATCGAGCGGGTGGGCGGCGAGCGCACGATCTCGGTCGACGTCCGGATCATCAGCGCGACCAACCGGGACCTCGCGCCGATGGTCGAGAAGGGGGAGTTCCGGGAAGACCTGTTCTACCGGCTGCACATCATCCCCATCGAAGTGCCGCCCCTGCGCGAGCGCAAGGAAGACATCCTGCCGCTGGTCACGCACTTCCTGGAGTCGATCGGCGCGGAGATGGCAAAGCCCATCGCGGGCGTGACGGACGAGGCGATGGAGCTCCTCCTGCGCTACGACTGGCCGGGAAACATCCGCGAGCTCGAGAACATGATCGAGCGGGCGATCGTGCTGTGCGAGGGCGACCGGCTGGACGCGTCGCTGTTCCCGATCAACGAGCGGCGGGCGCCTCGCGCGGGGGTCGCGGGCGGACTGACGATCCCGCCCGCCGGGGCGATCACGCTCGACGACGCGCTCGAACGCGTCGAGCGCACGATGATCGAGGACGCGCTGGAGAGGTCGGGCGGCGTGAAGACGAGGACCGCGGAGCTCCTCGGCATCAAGACGAGCGCGCTCTACTACAAGCTCGAGAAGTACGGGTTGACCGGTGGCCAGGCGTCGTAGCCTCCTGCTCCTCGCCCTGCTCGCCGGCCTGCTGGGAGGTGCACCGGAGTCGGCAGCGCAGGAGCCGCTTCCGGGCCCGGGGATCGTCGAGCTCCGCCGGCTGATCACCCAGCGGGAACCAGAGGTCGCGCGCCTCGAGGCCCGCCAGCGGGCGCTGGAAGCGCGCGGCGACTCGCTGTCCCAGGTCAAGCGGCGGACCGCCGCGGGCAGCGCCCAGTTCGAGACCGTCTCCAACCAGATCCGCGAGACGGGCGATCAGCTGGTATCCGTCGCGCGTCAGCTGCGCACCCTCTACGAGCAGATGCGGGACCTCAAGACGAAGCTCTTCCTCGCCTACAACGACGCGGTCGCCGAGACCACCCAGCGACTCGAGCGATTGCCCATGACCGCCGAGAACACGGCCGAGCTCGGCCGCCTGACCGAACAGCTTCGCGTCTACGTGGAGGCGCGCGCGGACATCCAGGCCGAGCTCGAGGAATCCGAGGACGACCTGTTCCTGCCCGACCTCGTGGTAGACCCTACCGACGGGCCATCGCAGCTGCGCGTCAAGGAGGCGATCGCGAGGGACGCGGTCGACAAGATCGACGAGCGGATCGACGCCATCGGCGAGCAGATCCAGGCCTTGAACCGGAAGCAGCGCGACAGCGAGGAGTTCGAGCGACTCAAGGACGACATCGCGCTCTGGGGGGGCCAGCAGGGCATACAGGACGAGTTCGAGGCCATGCGGAACGCGCAGGAACGCGGAACCGTGGCAGGCGTCTTCGAGGATACCGGCCAGGCCATCGGCGACCTGCAGCGGCAGCTGATCGGACTTACGGAACGGCGACAGGAATATGCGGCCAAGGCCGCCGTGTTCGCCCAGCGGTTGCAGGCGTTTTATGATTAACATCATGCGCGGGAGGATCGATCCGATGGAAATCGCAGGTATCGCCCGCCGGTTGGTCCGGCCGGCGCATCTCCGGTCGCTCCGACCGGCGCACGTGGGCCTCGTCGCCGTGGCGGTACTGATGGCCTTCCTGGCAGATCCACTGAGGGCCCAGTCCATCGACGGATCGACGTGGTCCTATGATCACGACCTGGGGCTGACGTACGAGATCGACGACAACGTGGCCGAGCGGATCGACGATCCGGTGCGGGCCCAGGTCGCCCGGCTCGCCTATCGAGGGGATCTCCTGTGGGGCGCCGCCGGCGAGCAGCGGCTCTCGCTCAACTATCAGGGCGGCATGAAGCGCCATTTCGGGTTTGGCGACTCCGTGACCAACCAGTTCGTCAACGAGGGGACGCTGGGATACCAGCGGCGCGTCTCGGACATGGTGGCGCTCGGGGGGACGATCGGTCTCAAGAACCGGGCCTGGACCGACGGCTTCTTCTTCATCAACGAGGACGGATTCACGCGCGTCAGTGGAACGGTGAGCGGGCTGGTGAACCTGACGCCACTGTCGGAGGGCGAGACGCCGCGGCTCGAGTTGGGCGCGCGCTATTCGGACACCGATTTCGAGAACCTCGATCGGCAGTTCGGGAACCATCTGATGGGCGCCTACGCATCGATCGCCAAGGATTTCGGGACCGATCTGTCCGTGCGCTGGGACTACTCCTTCGACCGGATCCGCTTTCCCGGCCGCGGCAAGCTCGAGCCGGGCGACAGTCCGCAGTCGATCAACGGTCCGACGCGCGACCGGCAGGAAGATCACGTCCACGAGCTCGGTACTGTCGTGACGTGGCTGGGGCCGATCTCGGTGCAGGGCGAGTACAGTTTCCGGTTGACGGACTCGAACTCGTTCGGCTTCAGCTACTTGAGCCATAACGTCGGGTTGCAGGTGCTGCGGCGTCTGCCGTGGGGGATGCTGGTACAGCTCTATGGCCAGATCGAGCTGCGCGATTTCAGCGAGCCGGTTGCCAATACGCCCACGGGGTCACTGGACACCGGCGAGACGGAGAACAATGTCCTGTTGCTCCGGCTGGTCAAGGACGTCACTCCGGACTATTCGCTGGAGGTCCGCTACGGCCGCTACCGCAACGAGGCCATCACACTGAACGATTTCTATACCAAGAACATCTATGCGGTGGGAATGAACTATCGACCCTGACGGGATGGTGTTGATCTGGGAGATACGGCACTAGATCCGGAGCGAGAGCTCCGGTCACTGGGCGCCGCGGAGCAGCGTCGCCGCCGTCGAGGGCTCTTCTGGACGGTGGCGGCGATCTCGGCGGAGTTTGCGTTTGCGCTCCTCGCCTGGGAGTGGGTGACGGGCGGTGCGGGGCCCGCGCGTGCGGCCGGCTACGTGGCGGCACTTCTCGCGACCGGCGGCGCAGCG
>DASRVB010000218.1:0-2175 GCA_035687725.1 Gemmatimonadota bacterium | reverse complement strand
GCTCGATTACGACGTGCTCGTCTTCGAGAGCGCGCTCTACCAGTGCTACGACGCCGACCTCACCGCCGGCGAAACCTCCGCGCTCTCCACGCTCACCGGTTGCGCGTTCGGCGTCTGGCATACGCACGAGGTGCTGCCCCTGTTCGAATACCTGCGTACGACTCGCACGAGCGCCCGTCCACTGCACCTGGCCGGGATCGACATACAGCCGATCGGCACAAACAAGGACGATCGGCCGCAATTTCTCTCGAGTCTGGTCGCGGTCGTCGACACCGACTATGCCGTCCAGGTGTCGGCGCTGGACTCGACCTTCCTGGACGTCTACGCGAGGGGAGGGCGGGAGCGCCGCGCCTATTTCCGGACCGACGAAGGTCGGCGCATGGCCGAAGCGTACGATCACCTGGCGGCATTGCTGGCGGACAAGGAAGCGGCGATCCGGGGGGCGCCCGACGGCGGGGATCCGGCCGCGATCGTCGTCGCCCGCCAGACCGCCCGCTCCATGGCGCGCTACATCCGGCAGCAGGCGGCCCCCACTACCAAGGAGTATGTCGAGCTGCGCGACCTGGGGATGGCGGAGAACTTGACCGTGCTGCTCGACGAGCTGTATCCCGACCGCAAGGTGGTCGTGTGGGGCCACAACTTCCACCTGCGCCACGCCAACCTCGAGATCCCGCCCGACACGACGATGTTCCCCGACGTGGCCGCTCGGACGATGGGAGCCTGGATCCACGAGCGCTACGGCGACGAGCTCTACACCATCGGGCTGTACGCGTATCGAGGCGAGGCGGCAGACAACGGCGGAGAGCTGTACCGGATCGAACCGGCCGAGCCCGGAAGCCTGGAGGCGCTGTTCCAAGGGTTGGGTCCCGGCGCGCACTTCGTCGACCTCTCGCGGGCCATCGAAGGTCCTGGGACGGATTGGATCGATACGCCGATCACGGCCCGCTACGACGGCACGATTCCCCTGTCGATCGTCCCCCGTGATCAGTACGACGCCATCATCGTCGTCGGAGAGGTCACTCCGCGACAAATGCTCTACTGAGGAGGGATAGAGCGAACCTGCCCGCTCCGGCAACGCCCTCGCCCTTCCCGTCCCTCAGGCGAGGATCCGAGCTCGGACTACCGCCCGACCAGCTGGTGCAAGCGGAGGATGGCGCGCTGTGAGCGCAGCGAGTTCGTGGCGCCCGTCATGAGCGTCGCCGCGTCGGCCGACAGCATGACGAGCAGCGACACGCCGAACCACACCTTGACGGCGGGCTCCTCGACGATCGCGAACATAACGAGCGTCGCGACGTGCGGCCCCAGGAACAGCCACGCCCGCCAGGCGAGCATCATAGGCCGGAACGAGCGCCTCGATCGCATGCGTTCGCGCCGTCCCGCGCCCATCCAGGACGCAGCGGCCATGAACGGAGCCGCCACCAGCACCATCGCGAGCGCGTACACCGCGGTTACCGGCAGCGCGACCCACTCGCGCCAGGTCGTCTCGCGCGCGTCTTCGTCGCCGTTCTTGCGGCCGTAGGCGCGGATCTGGTCGGCGTCGAACCAGCGATAGTGCCGCGACGCGTAGTCGCGCGCCGCGTTCAGCTCCTGGATCCGTCCGGTGGCCGACCGGCGCGCGTCCTCGTCCATGGCGAAACGATCCGGATGGATGAGCTTGGCCCGCAGGCGGTAGGCCTTGTGGATGTCGTCGAGCTCGATGGGCGGGAACAGCCCCAGGCGCTGGAGCGCCTGGCGGTAGGCCATCTCGTCGTAGCCGTCCCGGCGCTGGGGCGGGCTAGGACGGCTCATGGCCCGGTAGGCTCGGCCGTTCCTTCGACCGTCTCCGCTGGCTCCTCGAAGGGCTTCGCAGGAGCACTCGGAGGCTCGGCTGCGGGCTCCACGGGCGCGCGCGCGAGCGCCGAGGCGAGGTCCTCTACCCCGGTCTCCGACGGCTCGTCGGCGTTGGCGTCCGCGGCCACGACGCCGGCCCCGACTTCCCCTCCCCCATCGGGCATGTCGAGGAAGTACGATGCGCAAGCGCCCTGGAGCAGATGCTCGGCGAGAACCGGCTCAGAGTCCACGAAGCGCGCGTAGTCGCACAGGTGATCCACGACGTCGCGCGGGTGGCACGAGCGCGGCGGGATGCCAAGCCGGCCGTAGAAATTCTCGTAGATCCAGTCAACCGCTTCGTTGCGG
>DASRVB010000217.1:0-3946 GCA_035687725.1 Gemmatimonadota bacterium | reverse complement strand
ACCGAGTGCCCAGTTGTTCGGCGGAAACCTACGGTGAAGGGCCGGTCCTATGTCGGGCCGGCCCCCTCCCGTGAATGTCAGATCTGCTGGTGGCTGCGGAATCCGACTTGCGCCGGCTCGCCTGGCTCCCCATGACGGATCTCACCGTCCGCGAGTATCGGGAAATCGAGGCCGGCGAGCGCTGGCGGAACGGGGAGACGTTTCACCGGAGCTGACCCTTGCGCTGGGCATCTGAGCCGCTTGGCGAGCCGCTTGGGGCCAGCTAAGGCGATTTGCGTAGAAATTCTGGTGCAGGGGTTGCTCCGCATTGCATCTGGGTGGTAGGACTAAAGATGTAGGCCGAACGGCCATGCAAGTGTCTCCCCCAAACGGGGGACACGGAAAGGTGGGGTCAAGGATGGCGAGACTCCTGAAGGTGCTGGCGATCGCCGGTACCATCTTCGCCTTGAGCGCCGGCCCGGCGTTCGCCCAGGCTGGCCACTTCGTCGGGACGCCGACCTGTACCGACATCGGTACGCAGGTGCGGTGCGTCGGCAAGGTCGCCGGGCTCGGAGGGACGACCTTCGAGATCACGGTCGAGGCCGAGGGCCTCGCCACGGTCGAGTGCACCAACCCTGGCGGCAACGTCGCGCCTGGGCAGGACACCGAGGTCACCGTGGCGGGCACGACCGAGCCGCAGCCTACGCCTCGGAACGGTCAGTTCCGGTTCCGCCTCGATAGCGACGATCCGGAACCTCTGCCGTCAACGCCGACCTGCCCGAACAACCAGTGGACCGCGAACATCGTGGACGTGGAGTTCGGGGATGCGACGATCACGCTGCTCGAGGGCGGGGTCGTTTCGGACACAGTGACCGTCCCGGTCGGGTAAGGGAAGCAGATCATCGGATGGGGGCCGGGCTCGCAAGAGCCCGGCTCTTTCTGTCTGGGACTCCTCCAAGGGCGAGTAGTTCCTCCTCGAGTTAGGTGTTCGCCATCGGGCCCGGGACCGTTGCCACGAGGCGCGGAGCCGGGGGTCGAGCCCTAGTTCGTGAGGTGCCCCCGCGGTGGCCCTATCTCGCTACCCAGAATGCGGGAGCCTGCGTTGTCGAAACGACCGAAAGCGTATGGGGAGGAAGCCACGCCATGCCGTTGCTAATCGCATGGGAGAGTTCCCCGTCGCTCGCGGCGCGTGGCTTCCGATCGACGCAGCCGCTGAGTTGCTTCGAATCGACGCCGCGGAGATCCGGCGGTGGGTCGCCGAAGGTGCGCTCGCGAGACGTGTCGTCGAGGGTGTTGAGTTCGTGCCGCTACACGAGCTCAACGTCCACGCGAAGCGCTCAACCCAAGGAAAGCCGGAACCGCAGCGCCTCGAAGAGGAGTGACGGCACGACGGACGGCGAGGTTACGTCGCCGGGGCCCGCGGGTATCCCGACTGCATAGCGGACGGATCGAAGCTGGTGGTTCGAAGACGCCTGGGCGGGCGGCGGGGCGGCGCACAGCGCTCTGCCGCCCCCTGGGTCGGTCGACCGGCACCTTCCAGTTTGACTCCAGAGGTCAGGGAGCTCGGTGCGGAAGGCGCCACCCTCGTGAGCAGGATGCAGTCGTGGTCGGTCCTCCCGAACTCCGGTACGCGATGAACGGACCATGGAGGCTCGCCGATCAGGTGCTCGGGGACGGACCCGATCTGATGTACCTCCCGGGATGGGTGGGCAACGTGGAGGGCAATTGGCTGGCCCCGGACGACGCTCGCTTCATCGAACGGCTCGCGTCGTTCGGGCGGACCATCGTCGTCGACCGGCGCGGTAACGGCTGCTCGGACCGTCTGTCACCGGGCGAGACATCCACCCTCGAGGAAGGGGTCGAGGACCTACGACTGATCGCGCGGGCCGCGCAGAGCTTTCGAACTGCACTGTTCGGCGTGCAGGAAGGAGGGTTCTACCCGCTCCTCGCGGCGGCCACTCATCCGGAGCGGTTCACGAAGCTGATCCTCTTCGGTGGGCCCACACGTGGCAGCGAACAGACGAAACGCCGTGGGGATGGTCCGACGATCCGTGGGAGGACGCCGAGGCGGCGATCGGCGGTCCGGGCCCCTCCGGCGTGGCGGAGGGATACATCCGGACGGCGCTCCCTTCCTACGCCGGCGACCCGGTGGCGGCGGTCCGCATGACGGTGACGCAACTGGCCCTGAGCGAGGGTCCGAGCTCTGCCATAAGTGAGACGCGGAAGCTCCGTGAGATCAATCTCCGCGATCTCCTGCCGACGATCGCCGTCCCGACGCTCGTACTCCATCGCGTGGAGGACCCCGTCGAACCCTTGGAGAGCGGCCGGTACCTCGCCGAGCATCCCGGTCGCCACACTCATCGAGCTGCCCGGGCGGGACGCGCCGCCGTGGGTGGGGGAGTCCGAAGCGGTGATCGAGGAGATCAGCCGCTTCCTGGTCGGCGAGGATGCGCCGGCGGCGGGCCCGCCTCGACACGATCCCTCGCCACGGTGCTGTTCACGGACGTCGTCGGCTCGACGGAGCAGGCGGCGGAGCTCGGCGACGTCTGGTACCGACAGATCTTGGAGCGCCACCACCGGGTGATCCGCGCGGAGCTGCGTCGGCACGGTGGCATCGAGGTCGACACCGCCGGCGACGGGTCCTTCGCGACTTTCTACGGCCCGGCGCGCGCGATCGAGTGCGCGCTCGCGATCTGTGAGGCCGTCCGCCCGCTCGGCATCGAGGTGCGTGCCGGCGTGCACACGGCGAGGTCGAGACGAGCGACGGCAAGGTAGGCGGGCTCGGCGTCCACTCCCGGGTGAGCGCCGCCGCCGGCCCCTCAGAGGTCTTCGTGTCGTCCACGGTGAAGGATCTCGTCGCCGGGAGCGGCCTCGTGCTCAAGGATACTGGCGAACACGAGCTGAAGGGCGGGCGTGCCCGACCGCTGGCGGCTCTACCGTGTCGCCAGCAGCTAGAACGAGCCGGTCCAGCGAAAAGGTCATCGGCCGAAGCCGCGCCCGAAGAAGAAGCCGCGCGGTCCCCGAGGCGTCCGGCTGCCCCGAGGACGCTCCTGGGTGGGCCGAGGACTGCCAATCCTCTGGTCCTCGGAGCCGTTCGCGCATGTGGGATGGCATACGAATCGCTCTCGCCTCGACCCTTGATGAGGCCCGCCTCCCCAGCTCTCGGTCCCTCGCCGCGACCAAGGCCGGACCGTGGCTGCATCGCCCGCTGATGTTGACCGCCGGAGCAAATCTGGTGACGGCCAGCCCTCCTTGCCAGGTGTTTGCAGCTGACACCTCGTGGCCCCCTGTCCGCACACGAGATGAGCCTGGCCATTGAATGGGAGCGGGCCAGCGCCCCCATCCACAATGTCATCGCGCTGCGGCAGGTACGTCTCGGCCTGAAATATCGCGTTCAGCCCACGTGCGACGCTTAGGTCGCGTGCGCGGTTTGCCGAATGAAAGAGCATGCGGAGGGCCATCTTGCTCATCACGGCCGTGGCACTGATCAGCGTGGGAGGGACACCCGTCCGAACTGCCACCGTCCAGATCGAATGCAAGTCTTCGCACTATGCCCCCGATGATCCCATCGTGTTCCCGGGGCAACCTGGAGCTGCACACCTTCACGAGTTCTTCGGGAACACCAGCACCAGCGCCCTTTCGAGCTACGCCTCGATGGTCGGCAAGTCGACGACCTGCCCATTCCGAGGCGACACGGCCGGATACTGGGCACCTGCGCTCTTCGACGCAGCCGATCAGCGGATCCCCGCGCGGCGGATGACCGTGTACTACCGGGACCGCCCTCAGGAATCGCGGGCTGTCACGCCGTTCCCAAAGAACTTCCGGATGATCGCCGGATCGCCGCATGCAGATGTGTGGGGCTTCAACTGTGACGGCAACGAACTCGGGACGAGTCTGTCGATCGATTGCTCGAACCAGTCTGCCAGTCACACGTTCGTTCGGGCAATGATCATCTTCCCGAACTGCG
>DASRVB010000216.1:0-11005 GCA_035687725.1 Gemmatimonadota bacterium | reverse complement strand
GGCAGGTTCTCGAGCGTGAACGTGCCATCCGCGCCGCTCACCGCCATGTACGGATGGTCCTGCACGCCGATGAAGGCTTCCATCCACCCGTGCACGTCGCACTTGACGGGGATCATCACTTCGGGGGACGTGAACGTCTTGCTGGTCTCCATCGCCACCGGCTGACTGACGTTGAAGCCCTGATTGACGGACGGCTGCGTGTTGATGTTGTGCAGGATCCCATCCGAGTTCTTGATGATCAGATCCTGTCCGGTCTGGATGCCGAGAATGTGCGGATGGTACTCGCAGCCCTGCTGATCGATCGTAACCCCCTCCTGCGAGGCCGGGAACCGGCGGTCACCCAACCCGTCCTTCACGTACACGAAGACGTTGGCCAGCTTCCCGTCGGCGGTGACGACCTGCGTCCTCATGGGCGGCTCGGTGTACTGCTCCGCGCAGGTGGGCTCTTCGCTCATGTCGATGGGCTCACCGGCCGGCGCCGTGCCGGTGAAGTTCACGACCCCCGTGATCGTCGCCGCGCTGTCGGGGCTGACGGCGGGCCCCACCTCCTCGTCCACCGCCACGTCTCCTCCCGTGTCCGCTTCCTCGCCGCCCCCGCCGCAGGCGAGCGCGACGACCAGCAAGCTCGCAGCCAGCGCCTCGATCGAACGTCTCATCATCGTCCTCCTTGGTTTGATTCGGTTCGCGACAACCCTACGAATCGTCCCGCGCGCGCCGCTGCGCCCGCCTGACCACCACCACACCCAGCGCGGCCGTCAACAGCGTCGCCACGATCGGCGTCACGTACACGTTGCTCGCCGTCGGCTGATCCAGGTACAGGAAATACCAGCTTCCGATCGCCCCTTGCGTGCCTGTTTCTCCGTTGGAGCCGTCCCACGCGAACAGCGCCATCGGGATCGCTCGCCCCGGCTCGAACGCCAGTCTATCGGTGACGCCTTCCGCGTCCATCGTGCGGCGCAGCATGAGCCGCCACTCGCCCTGGTCGAATACGGCCTCCGTGGTCAGGGCCCCCGGTTGGGCACCCGCGAGAGGCTCGTACCTCGCCAGCCCGCGCGCCAGCTGCTCGCTCGCCTGCTGTCCACTTTCCCAGCGCCAGAGATACACCGGATCGCGATCGTCGCCCATAAGGAAGTATGGCCGCTCCATGCCATCCGGAATGGAGCGCGGGAACTGGACCACGAACGCGTCCGGATACGAGACCCCCGGCGAGGCGGCCGCGACCGCGGTCGTGTCGGCCTGGCCCTCTGCCGCGGATGCCGCCGTGGATGGCTCCGTGGCGGCCGTATCGGGCGACGACTCGGCCGGCGCGTCGGCGGGCGCCATGAGCGCGAGCACCTTGGCCTGCCATTCGTCCCAGTCCGGATCGGGACTCTCCGACGGGTCGTGCCACACGAGCCGCATCGCCAGCTCGCGGCCGTTGTGGAGTGCCTGGACCCATACGCCGTCCACGGTGGGAGAGAACCAGCGAGGGCGGACGATCACCTGCCCTACCAGCGGCACGTAGAAGCGCTCGGCCGTTTCCCACGCGGCATCGTCCACGGACGCGGGCAGATCGCCTTCCACCCGGCCTGCTCGCACGACCTCGCGGACCGCGGGAGGCTCCTCCGGCGCCAGGCTGCGGACGTACTGCGCCACGTGCCACAGCTGGTCCTCGGTCATGAACTCGGCGGCGATCAGGTCCTGGAACGAAGGCATGGGCGTTCCGTTGAGGCCCGTGACCAGCCGCTCGTGGATCTCTTCGACCGAGCCGCCGCCGTTGAAGAACCAGTTCTCGGTCAGATCGGCGGCGCGTATCGGCAGGTCGTCGTCGTCCTCGAGCGTGGGCGCCGACGGGCCGTCCCCTCTCCCCGCCTCGCCGTGGCACTTGTTGCACTCGATCTTCTCGTAGAACTCGCGGCCTTCCGCCAGAGCCGCTTCGTCCACGCCAGGCGCCGATGGCATCTCCACGGGTTCGGGTGCCGGCTGGCTCTCGAAGAACGACGAGAACGACTTCAGATGGACGACCAGTTCCTGCATCTCGCGCTCGCCGAAATGGTCCCGCCATCCGGGCATCGCGGTTCCGGGCATTCCGTCGAGGATCACGCGCGTCAGGTCCTCGTCCGTCGGGAGCGCGCCGCTCGGCGTAGAGCGGATCTGGTAGCGGCCGGTCGTGAAGTCGCGCGGCCGCGGCATCATGGTCGCCGCACCCGGCCCGTCCCCCTTGCCGTCCACACCGTGACAGCCGGCGCACCACCGATCGTACTCCGCCTTTCCGGCCTGCGCGTCCTGCGCGGTGACGGCCGCGGGCGTCAGGAGGAGCGCCGCCAGGAACGGACCGGCCACGCGAGCTGGAAGCCTCATTCGGCACCCTCGCCGGCTTCGGCCCAGGTTCGGGGGGTCGCACCTGTCTGCTCGTAGAGGAAGACGATGACCGACCAGATCTCGTCTTCCGTCAGGATGTCCTCCCAGACCGGCATCGCGCTGTTCCAGGGTGCCCCCTCCTTGGGGAGACCCGGGCCGCCCTTGGCGATCCGCCAGAACACGAAGCTCTCGGTCAGCTGCGGGATCGTGCCGGAGTCGTTGAACGGCAGCGGGGCCGGGGTGAAGCCGTGCGCGAAGTGGCCGCGGCCGTCGAGTCCGTCACCGTGGCAGGGAAGGCAGTTCTGGTAATAGACCCGCTTGCCCTCTTCGTAGTCCTCCGCGATCGAGCCATCTGTCCTGAGCGGGTTGTCGAGACCCGTGATGTTCAGCGGCCGACCGCGGAACGTGATCGAGGAAGGCGGCGCCGGGTGGATGGAGCGCAGGCTGGGGGGAGCGGCGACCGTCTGCCGCACCGTCCGGAACGCAAGCAGCCCCACGAGGAGCGGGATCGCCACCATGAGCCCCAGCCGGAGCCAGCGCTTGTCCCCGTCGACCAACGTCGCACGGATCGGCTCCAGGAACCTGTTCCACCGTTCGTCGCTGTCGCTGACCCAGATCAGGATCCCGACCAGCACGGTCGCCATGTACTGCAGCACGACCGAGCTCGGAACGGGAGCGCTCTCCATCCCGGCGATCTGCGGCAGGTACGGGATGCCGTAGGCGATCAGGAGGTAGGCGATCACGAGGATCGCGACCGCCTGCCAGAACGGATGGCGCAGAGGCTTCACGACTTCGGCCTCACTTCCGCGCCGCCAGGAACTCGACGATCGCTTCGAGCTGAGCGGCCGTCAGCCGCGAGCCGAAGTTCGGCGGCATGACGCCGGCGAACTGCTCGTAGCCCGGCGAGATCGAGGCCGCGGGATCGAGAATCGCGCCGCGTATCTCCTCGGCCGAGAGCCGCGCACCGATCCCGTCGAACGGCGGCCCTACCTCCTGACCCTCGGCGCCCAGCTTGTGACACGCTATGCACTGGAGCTCCTGGATCAGGGCCGCGGGGTCGGTGGTCGCGCTGGGACCGGCGCCGCCGGCCGCGCCCGGCTCCGCTTCGGCGGCGGTCTGGAGATCCGCGGCCGTGACCGTCACCTCGCCGCCCTGGCTCTGCAGGTACGCGATCATCGACCAGATCTGGGCCTCGGACAGCGTACGCGACATGTCGGGCATGATCGGCTGGAAGCCCTCGACTACGAAGACGTTGGGATCGACCATCGACTGATGGAGGTAGGCCTTGCAATCCTCGCCCTCGACGCGCTGGCCGCAGCGCGCGCCGATCGCGCCGAGACCTCCCTGGTCGGTCAGCAGATTCGGCGCGCGCGTGCCGAGGCCGTGGCAGGCCGTGCATCCCCCGGCGCCGTTGTAGAGCTCCTCGCCAGCCTCGATCAGCTGCTCGGGGCTGACGTCGCCCGTGAACGAGAGCTCTTCCGGGACCTCCGATTCGACCTGCGGGATCGCGTTGGCGAGGAGCGTGTAGACTGCGATCGTCCCCAGCACGACGGCCAGGATCCTGAGGTTGGTGCCCCACATATCAGCGGTCTCCCGGCTCGGGCACGAGCTGGGGCTTCTCGACCAGCCCGCCCAGCCAGAAGATGAACGCGATGAGGCCCAGGAAGATGATGACGCAGACGCTGATGATCTGCGCCGCGTATCCGAGCGCCGGGGTCGCCGCCCACTCGCTCGTGTCCCGCATGACCTCCCACACGTGCCAGTGCTGGCGGATGCCGCTCCTGGCGAATCCCATGAGTCCCATGAGCCACGTGAACGTGACGACCAGCACGAAGAGGGCATACTGGGAGCGCGGGGGCATCTGCCCCCAGCGGATCTCGCCGCGCGACTCGGACCCGCGCAGCATCGCCACGTCGATCGCCATCACGCCCACGATCGTGGCCAAGACCGCAAGCACCTGGTAGACGCTGAACCCTATCCGGACGATAGCGCTCACGAAGTAGCCGTACACGCCGTAGAACAGAACGACGACCGCCGCGATCACGAACAGGCCTGCCTGGAGGATCGTTCCCGTTCGTGTCCACGACACGACCGGCCGCCGGTTCGCCCGTCGATAGAGCAGGAACGAGAGGAAGGTCGTGAGGATCATGAGGTTGACGGCCGTGTTCTTGGCGCTCATGACCCCCAGCACGCCGAGGAACGGATGGTGGGAGCCGCCCATCGCCTCGAGCTCCGCCCGGTCGGCGATCATCGTGTGCGGCGTCGACCACACGATCACGCCGATGATCAGGACGAGCAGCATCCATTTCGTGTAGGGCAGGAAGCGCTCGGCTCCGGGGATCCGCCCCATCCCCACCCACAGGTAGTAGTTGCCGGCCAGGAACAGAACCCCGATCAGGAACGCCTGGATGATCCACAGCCAGGACATGAACCCGCCCATCATCGTGATGCCCATCTGCTGGTTGTACTCGTAGATCTCGCGGCCCAGGTAGTAACCGGCGAACGGCAGCACGATCAGGGCGCCGATGGCGATCAGGTTCCCGACATAGCCCATCCAGTCGTAGTGGGCGCGCTCCTCGTCGGTCCGCGAGGAGAGGAAGCGATAGCCGGCGTAGGCCGCCACGACGGATCCGCCGAACACGACGTTGGCGATCAGCCGGTGGATGTTGATCGGCATCCAGGTGGCGTTGGCGAACGCGCTCCAGAACTGGACCATGGCCGGCGAGGTGTCGGGCGTGATAGTGGCCGGCGGGCTCATCATGTACGTGAGCCAGCTGTCGGCGATGAACAGGACCGCCGTGCCCCAGACGTTGAGGAGGATCCCGAGCGTCCAGTGCCCTATCTTGGCTCTCCCCTTCTTCCATCGATCCCACCCGTAGTAGTAGAGGTAAAGCGTGAACGACTCGACGAAGAAGAGCCCGACGTAGATCCACATCGAGACCTCGAAGATCTCGGTCATGTGGGCCCAGAACCGCGGGTAGAGCGTGGTCAGGAAGAAGACCAGCACGGCTCCCCACATCGCGGTGGCGCTGTAGGCGATGAGGAGGAGCCGCGTGAATTCCTTGGAGAGGCGGTCGTAGCGCTGGTCGCCGCCGAAGATGCCGATTCCCTCCGCCACGACCGCGAACATCGGCACGCCGAGCACGAAGGCGGCGAACATGAGGTGCACCTCGGCGGCGATCCAGACCGCGGTGCGGCTGCCGATCCACGGGAACGAGCCGTACTCGCGGCCGATCGCGCTGCCCTGAGCAGCGGCCTCCTGTGCCCATCCTGGCAGGACCGAGAGAAGGACTCCTCCCAGACATAGCGCGAACGCTACCGCCTTCGGCGCCCCGGGGCGGAACCAGCCTTGCCCGTGACGATATTGGTCAATATGATCCGATTGACCATTTCGACGGGAGGATCGCCAGTTGGTCGACAGGTATCCGATCGCGGAAGCGAAAGCGAAGCTCGCGCAGTTGGTCCGGGACGCTGAGGAAGGGCGGCCCGTAGTCATCACCCGCCATGGCAAACCCGTCGCCGCCATCGTCAGGGCCGAGGACCTGACGCAACTGGAGCGACTGCGTGCCGCCGGTCCCGAGGCCGGTCTCGTAAGCCTCTCGGGCGGGTGGGAAGGCTCCGACGAGTTCGTCGAAGACGTCCTGGAAGTGCGAGAGCGTGCCCGGCGCGAGGCCGCGGAGCGCCCTTGACTCCCGATACCGCGTTTCTGTTCGATACGGACGCCATCTCCGAACCCTTCCGGAAGCGACCGCTGCCTGCGTACCTGTCCTGGCTCTCCAGGCTTCCCATCGAGCTGCAATTCACAAGCGCGGTCGTCATTGGTGAGCTCTACTCCGGTGCCCATCGACAACGAGCGCCCGAGCATCTCTTCACGATCATCGAGGAGCGGGTCGTTCCCTACATTACCGTGCTCCCCTACGATGCCGCCGTGGCGCGAGTGTTCGGACGTCTCGACGCCGAGCTGCAGAACGCGGGGATGCAACTCGCCGCTCCGGATCTCCATATCGCTGCAACCGCTATCCATCACGACCTCGAGCTCGTCACCGGAAATATCCGCCACTTCGAGCGCATCCGTGGTCTTCGGCTCTGTTGCGCGCTATCGAGCGCCCGCAAAGAACCCCCGGATTGAAGGGTTCGCCCATGGCTTCCATCCGAACAGGTACGGTTCAACTCCCATCATTGCCGCGCTTCAGAAAGAACGGCTTCCGCTTGGCGAAATCGATCGGCAGCGCCGAGCGGACCTCGTCGATCACGTCTTCGGTGACGATCGGGTAGCCGCGCTCAGCGGCGTACTTCTCGACGCGGGCGGTCACGACCGCGCGCACGAAGCCGGGGACACGGCGCATCCTCTCCTGGGCCGCAGCGCTCCACGCGAGCGTCCGCTCCGCCGCCGAACCGTAGGTCACCAGCCGCGGCTCCACCACGGGCGCCCTGCCGGTCGGCTCGTACGAGCAGGCCGGGTCTTCCGCCAGCCAGTTCCCCTCCTCTGCGAAGGCGCGCGCGCGGCACCCCCCGCATACCACCCGGAACTCGCAGCGTCCGCAGCGTCCGCCGAGCTCGGTGGCGCGGAGCTCGCGGAAGATCTGCGAGCCACGCCAGATCTCACCGAAGGTCGCGCTTGCCAGGTCGCCGGCTTCGACGGGCATGTAGGGGCAGGGCGTGACCTTTCCATCGGGCGTGATCCTGCAGTACTGAACGCCGCACGGGCAGCGGGTCGCGTAGTCGAGGAGTCGCGATTCGGGATCGTCCACGTACGCGTGACGCATGATCTGGGGCTGGCACTTCGAACGCACCATCATGCGGCCGCGATACTCCTTCCCCAGACGAACGAGCTCGGCCAGCACCTCGTCGTTCTCGCGGGGGGACAGCCCGTGCATCCCAGACGCGCGCCCGGTCGCCACCACGAAGTAGCAGTTGAACGAGACCGCGCCCCTCTCCGCCGCCCAGGCAGCGAGGCGGGCGATCTCGCCCCGATTGCCGCGCGTGACCGTCGTCTGGACGACGAAATCGAGCCTCGCCTCGCGAAGCCGTTCGATCGCAGCCAGGGTCTCGTCCAGCGATCCGGCGGCGTGACGGAAGCGATCGTGGTAGGCGGGGTCCAGGCTGTCGATCGAGACCGCGACACCGCGGACGCCCGCGGCCTTGAGCGAGTCGATGCGGGCTCGCGTCAGGCGCGTGCCGTTCGTCCCCACGACCACCGTCGCCCCCCCGTCGGCGGCCCGCCGGGCGATCGTCTCGAGGTCTTCACGGAGCAGCGGCTCGCCGCCGCTCAGGATCAGCATCGCCGCGGGGCTCACCTCGAGGATCTCGTCGACGACGCGCAGGCAGTCCGCGGTCGACATTTCCTCCGCGGCCGCGTGCCATCCGCCGGCCGATATGTAGCAGTGAGCGCACTCGAGGTTGCAGCGGCGGGTGAGGTTCCAGGCGACGACGTGCGGTACGTACTCCGGCCCGGTCGCCCGCGCCGCGACGTCCGCTTCCCAGTCCCTGCGCGGCGCGCCGCGGCCCGCGGAAACGGCCTCGGATGGGAGTGGTGTCGTCACGCCCCGGAGGCGTCCTCCGCGTCTCTCGCGTCGTTCATAAAGGCCTCGACAGCGGCCTTCGCTTCCGCCGGCGTGGCCGCCTTGAAGTCGATGGGGCACTTGTCGATCTGCTTCTCGATGTCGCGGATCGGACAGCGAGTGACGCCGGCGGCCTTCGCCTCGTCGATGAAGCGGCGCATTTCGGGAGTCAATCCGTCGACGCCCTCGGCGGCGGCCTTCAGCTGCTTGGTCTGGAGCTCCTTGAACATGACCAGCATCGTGTCGACGTCGAACTCATCGGCCTCGATCATCGCCTGCTTGTTCTCGTCCATCACCCGGGTCGTGATCCGCCACATGGCATGCTCGCGGGCGAAGCGCTCGACCGTGTTGCGCGCCAGCGGCCGCGCAATGAGCGGCACGAGACGCAGCCGCTCGAAGGCCTCGCCCGTCCACACGACCGGATCCTTCTCCGTCCACTCCCGCTCCTGGACGTGCCCCGTGTAGGGGCACTTCGCCACCACCATCCGCACGGCGGGGGTTTCGTCCACGTCACTGCCCTCGACGAGCGTCCGCTTCATCGCCTCCTCGGCCTTGATCTCGGCGAGCGCCAGCTCCTCGGCCGTGCCGATCCCCATGATCAGCTGCATGTGGGTCGGGAGGAGCTTCTGGATCGCCTTGTCCAGCCGCTCGCCGGTGACGGTCGGCAGGCCGCGGAGCTTCCCGTCGCCGTTCGACGGCGCATGCCCGTTCCCGACGCCGTACCGCTCGAGCACGTATTCCTCGACGGCCTTGCGCGCGATGCCGAGCGCGAATGGCGGGACGCGGAGGATCCGGACCTCGGCGTCCGGCGACCACTCGAGTCCCGTCTCCCCGTCCTCTTCGATCCACGGGATCTCCTCGGGATGGACGGCGGTGGTGCCGACGAGGAGGGTGTTCATCGGCGCGATTCGGGCCAGGTTGTCCGCCTGCGATCCCAGGTCGGTTCCGTCTATGCGATGGCTCCCGTGGCGAGCGACCACGAGCAGGGACGGCTCGATCTCCTCCGCCCACTGGAGCACGACCTGGAACGGCTTGCCGATCAGGATCTGCGTCTCGATCGCCACGTCGGGATACTCGCCGGCCATGACCTCCGCGCGCTTGAGGTTCGCCTGGCATAGCCGCAAGAGTCCCTTGTCGATGATGTTGTTGTGGAGCTCTTCCTGCTCCTCGAACTTGAACACCTTCGAGGCCTGGACCGACAGCACGTCCTTGATGTTGTGGAAGACGACGTGGTGGTATTCGACGTCGAACGCGCTTGCCACGTAGAGTTTCGCGCCGAACTCCCGCGCCGTCTCGAGCGCCACACGCATCGCCTTGTAGCCGTAGGCCGATCCGTCGACGCAGACGAGGAAGCGGCCGCCTTCCAGCGGCTGGTCGTCCCGCACGATGAGGACGTCCTTCTCGATGCCACGGATCGCGCGCGCCACCACCCCGCCCAGCTGGCTCAGGGGCTGCCGGCCCAGGCCGTGCGCGCCGATCGCCACCAGGTCGTAGCTCCTGCCCGAGCTGCCCGCGAGCTTTTCGTCGGCCTCCTCTTCCTCGGCGACGATCCTGCCGTCCTCGCCCAGCCGCACGTCCCCGCGCACGGTGTCACCGCCGTCGTACTTGTCGGCGATGTTGGGGTCGAACCCGATGAGGCTCGGCAGCCGCCCCTCGCCAACGTTCGCCTCCCGGACCAGCTCCTCGTAGTTGATTCCCTCGAGGAGCTGGCGGGTCACCTGGACCCCCGCCGCCGCGCACCGCTTCTCGACCTGATCGAGGAAGCTGTCGGAGATCAGCTGCAGGCCCTTCTCGATCAGCTTGTCGTGGATCTTCCGCTGGCGCTTGATTTCGTCGGGGGTCTGGAAGCGGGCAGGGAGGCCGGTCTCGAGCTGGCGGAATCGCACGTCGTGCAGGCGGGCGGCGTAGACGTGGTTGCCAGTGACGCGGCCGCCCGAGCGGCGGCAGATCTCGATCGCGCGGTCGACGGCCCAGTCGGAGTGCTGGGAGTTGTCTACCGGTACGAGAATCTCTCGATACATACCACCCGATTTCGAAGGGGAAATCGACTGCAGGGGCGGTTCCGGCCTCGGCGACGCCCCTATATAAAAACGGTGACGGGAGGTGTCAAACGACTTTGCGCCGAGGGCTACATGCCCTCGAGTCCCAGCTCGGAGCGCGCGCGATCCATGATCTCCGGCGTGATCTCCTCGATGCCCCGCTCGGCCGCGTATTCGCCGTAGATCCGCTTGACCATGCCGCGGACGAACGACGGCACGACCATCAGCCGCTCCCGGGCATCCTCGCTCCAGCGGACGCGGGCTCGACGCGAAGGAGCCGCCTCGCCCACCCCCTCGGTCCGCTCCTCGAGACCTTCGACGGCGGAGCGCACGAGCTCGAGCGGCTCGGGCGGAACGCTCCTTCCTCCCACCTCGATCCCCAGACCACTGACGAGCCTGGTCTCCATCGGGTTGGCGAGCATCGCCGTCTCCTTGCCGCACGCCGGGCACGAGTAGACGACGGCCATCGTGCCGTCTCCGGGAAGCCGCCGCTCCACGTAGTCCATGACCGCGTCGCACCCGACGCAGAGGAACTTCACGGGGCCGCCAGCCGGTCGGCGAGCGCCGCGAGGGCGCGCGCCGCCGGGCGCTCGGGCGCGCTCAGTACGATCGGCATGCCCTCGTCGGTGTCGGCCGCGATCCGCGGGTCGAAGGGCACCTCTGCCCAGAGCTCGAGACCCGCGTCCCGCGCCAGCCGCCGGGCCCCGTCGGCGGCGAAGAGAGGCTCGGCCACCCCGCAGTGGGGGCAGCTCCAGGACGCCATGTTCGCCACCAGTCCCACCTCGCGCACCCCTGCGTCTTCGAGAAACCGCGCGCTCTTCGCCACGACGTGGCGGGCCGCCTCGGAGGGAGTCGTGACGATGAGCACGACGTCGGGGGATCCCACCAGATCGATCACCCGCGCGAGCTTCTCCGTGCCGGGCGGCAGGTCCAGAACGAGGACGTCGAGCTCGCCCCACTCGATGTCGGAGAGGAACTCGCGCAGCGCTCCGGTCTCGATCACGCTCTGCCAGGCGAACCGATGCTCCTCCGGTCCACGCCAGCGGATGGGGGCGTCCTCCGCGA